>CAZXWR010000370.1:0-3928 GCA_964644325.1 uncultured bacterium | reverse complement strand
CAAAATGTCCAGAAAGCCCTCTATACAACTTGTCCCGTCTTAAGTTGATACCCTGAAATGGGACTAGCTGTGGAATCGGCGTTAATCTCTGCGCTTGAGCCTGAGTATAATATTCAGCCAGGATCATCGAAATGGCGTTTTAGACCGTTGGGTGTGCCAGAATGCTTTGCAGAAAGATTGGTAATGCCTCCCCTCACCAAAGCAGATTTCAGCGCCAAATGCTCTGGCTCAATTCTATTTGTTCGCATAAGTCAACAAAACTTCGGCGATGGCCGCGTTGGATATGACGTGGCATCTCCTTCATCGGATCTTCAGATTTTCAATCGAATGAATAAATGGTGGCAGCTTGGCAAGCATGTAAAAACGTGGATTAAACATCCAGAACAAAGCCCTACAGTTCTTGCTGGAGTCACAGGACGCCCCGGCGCACAAATTATCATTGGTGCTGTTCCCATAGACCAAAGTGGATGGGAGAAAGCTACCGTGGAAGGCTCCCTATACTATGTCCCAACAAGAGAGAACGAGAGTCTCGATGAGTGTGAATTGCGTGGACGGAGAATAAGCAAAAGTGCCCAAATTCGTTTTGGTGCAATCAGATGTCACTTTTTCTCAATTCTCAATCGAGATGGTTCAATTATCGGCAGACAGTAATTCTCATTTAAGCTACTTCGGAAGTGAGGACTCTTGGATATAGCTCATCTTCTAAAAAGCGATCGCATAGTTTCTTGCGCACCTAGCGATCGCCCAGCGGAAGACCTAGGCTAAAAACAAGTATGGTAAGCTGCCCACTCAAAAAGACGATCTCAAGCAGCAGACTTGAGGATATGGTGCATCTGCGCGATGAGCTGGGCATTTTGATCTTCAGTCCCCACCGTGATTCTCAGCTTGTCAGACACCCCCGGCAGGTCAAAATAGCGCACCAAGATCCCTCCTTCCTTGAGGTGCTGTTGCCAGACTGGTGGGGTAGGTAGGGGCGGCTGCACCAGCAAAAAATTAGCCTGGGAAGGCCATACCCGACAGCCGAGCTGCTGAAGCTGCTGCGTCAAATGCTGCCGCGATCGCCTAACTTTCGCCACATTTTGCTGCATGTGAGCCTGGTCAGACAACGCCGCAGCCCCCACCAAAGCCGCGATCGCATCCACCGCGTAGCTATCCTTCACGGTATTTAGATCCCGGATGATATCGGGGTGAGCGATGGCAAACCCCAAACGCAGGCCCGCCAAGGAATAGCCCTTAGATAGAGTCCGCAGCACAATGACATTGGAGTACTGCTGCACCAGGGGCAGCGCCGGCTCCTCGGCAAAGTCCACATAGGCTTCATCGATGACCAAAATACCCGGCACCTCAGCAGCAAGCTGGCCCAGAGCCTCAACCGGAATTGCAGTCCCAGAAGGACTATTGGGGGCAGCCACCAGGGTCACTTTCCCCTGAGCCGACCTCAGTGCCGCAAGGGGAAAGGTAAAATCTTCCGGGAACGCAACTTCTACCGACTGAGCCCCCTGGAGTTGGGTCAAAGTGCGATAGAGCACGTAGCTGGGCATTGGATAGGCCACGGTATCAGCCGGATCCACAAAAGCTCGAAAAATCACGCTCAGCAGTTCATCGCTGCCGTTGCCGACCGTGATCCAGTCGAGGGGCACATCGAAAATCTGGCTAATGATCTGTCGCAACGGCGTGGCGCGGGCATCGGGGTAGCGGCGCAGCCACTCGCCCTCCAAGGTATGCAGAGCCTCGAACACCTGGGGCGAGGGGGGATAGGGATTTTCGTTGGTATTGAGCTTAATGACCGCACTGCCCGGGGGCGGCTGTTCGCCTGGAGTATAGCCCGGTACACCCAAGAGGGAGGGACGCAGGTAAGACATCCAGGTTTACTCCTCTTCTGAGGAAGTGCTGGAAACGGGCCGATGGAGGGCGATCGCCTCGGTGAGCTGTTCCCCGGACTTCAGCTTAATCCAGGGGGTAGGGGCAGCAGCTTTGGTGGCAATCGGCAGGTCATCGGGAGTGGGGTAGGCAATGCGATTTTGATCGCTGACCACCAGCACCTCCGTCTCGGGCTGCATGGCAAACATCGCAATCAGGGCATCTGTTTTTTTAGCAAAGGGCATCACCAAGGTTCCGAGATCGCTGGGCTGGCCGAGGCGAATCGCGTCAATCGGTAGCCACTTACCGTACCCCAATCGCGAGATCAGCAAAACTTCTGCCGCTTGATCTAGGGCTGTTAGACCCACGATGGTCTCTTTTTTGAGGAGTCGAATCACCCGGTTTCCCAAGGCCGGACGCCCCAACTCCGGCACTGCCGCCAGTGGGAACCGCAGCAGCCGACCGTTAGAGGTGGCGATCGCGATTTCTGAGTCTGCCGTTGCCGGAATCACAAACTGGAGCTGATCATCGGGCTTTAGCTTCAGGGCACTCAAACCCCGAGCCGTTAAGTCCGTAAAGTCAGAGACAGACAGCCACTTCATGCGGCCCTGCTGGCTCAAAAAGACAAAGCGGTCAGCCTCAGCATAGTCTGCGGGCAGAAACTGGGCCGTAATCGTTTCATCCTGGGCCGACTCACTCAGGAGCGTCACTAGCGGCGTGCCGCGATCGCGTCCCGAGGAGCGAGGCACCTCAGCAATCGGCACCGAGAGGGCGCGGCCACTGGCCGTAAACAACAGCAGTGAGTCAGACCGATCGGCCCGCCGCTGCCAGATGGTTAAATCGCGGGCATTGTCCTGCAAGATATCGGGTTTGTCTGGCACAGCCCGCCGCCGAGAGCGGCTGCGCAGTCGCAGCCCACGGACATAGCCCCGCTGGGTTAACTCCAACTTCACCGGGCCAGTGTCCACCACAGGTTCTGCTGCGACGGTAATCACCTGTGCGTCAGTCTGGATGTGGGTGCGCCGAGGGTCACCATATTTGCGCTTCAGGGCACGCAGATCTTGCTTCAGGGACTTCAGCAGCTCCTTGCGATCGGTCAAGAGCTGGTTCAGTCGCTGGATGCGCTGACCGAGATCCGCCGATTCCTGACGCAGATTCTGTTGCTCCAGACCCGTTAGCCGACGCATGGGCATTCCCATGATGGCGTCCGTTTGGCGATCGCCTAGCTCAAACTGGACTTGTAACTGCTGCTTAGCGGTCGCGCCGTCTGGGGCATGGCGCAAAATATCAATCAGCTCATCGAGATGATCCAGGGCCGTGAGCAAAGCCTCTACGATTTGCAGCCGCTGTTGGGCCTCCGCCAGTTCATGCTGATAGCGGCGAGTCAGGGTTTGTTCGCGGAATTCTAGAAATTCCTGTAACAGATCCTTGAGGGGCAGCTGGCGCGGCTGGTTATCAACCAGGGCTAGCATAATAACGCCAAAATTACTCTGGAGCGGGGTTTGGCGATAGAGCTGCTCCAGGATGGCATCCGGGTTGGCTTCCCGCTTAAGCTCAATCACGACCCGCATCCCTTCGCGATCGCTCTCGTCTCGCAGGTCGGCGATGCCCTCCAGACGATCCTGGTTAATGAGGGCCGCAATCTTTTCAATCAGCCCCGCCTTATTCACCTGAAAAGGCAGTTCTGTGATGATAATGGCCGTGCGACGGTGACGGCCCCGACCGGGCTGGATTTCTTCAATCTGAGAGACGCCCCGGACAGTAATGCTGCCGCGCCCCGTTTCATAGGCATCCTGGATACCGCTAGTGCCAATGATTTCGCCTCCGGTGGGAAAGTCTGGCCCCGGTATGATTTTGAGCAGGTCATCCAAGGCGAGATGGGGGCGATCGATCAGGGCAATCAGAGCATCCACCACTTCCGACAGGTTATGGGGTGGCACATTGGTCGCCATCCCCACCGCAATGCCAGAGCAGCCATTTAACAATAAAATCGGCAGCTGGGCTGGCAGGACTACAGGTTCCTGCTGGGAATTATCAAAGTTGCCAATAAAATCAACCGTTGCGTCGC
>CAZXWR010000369.1:0-3932 GCA_964644325.1 uncultured bacterium | reverse complement strand
ATGACTATCGAACATCAGCCTGAAAATGGCTGATTTTAAGTTTTATTGCGCCATTAATCAGGTTCTAGGGGGTTAGGAGATGGAAAAGACTGACACTGAATGGACTGCGACACTCACGCTATTCAGTGCTTCTAAGTCGCCAAAACAGGCTCAACAAGTTGAGCGATATGTTTTAGACAAGGAAAGCGCGACATTTATTGGCCGTGCTGCCGATTGTCAAATCGTCTTGAGTCCGGTTTATTCAACCACCTCTCGATACCATGCCCAAATTAAATGTACCCGCGAGAATGGTCACGAAGAATGGCAAGCTTGCGATGTTAATACACCCAATGGCACCTTCGTGAATGGAGAACGCATTGAAGAATGTCGCATATTGAAGTCGGGCGATCGCCTGCGGCTAGGTCGTTCAGGCGGGGCGCAATTTTTATTTGAACTGACCCCAATTGACACTGAAAAACTATCAGATGTGTTAGCCCGTAGAAAAAATGATACGACCGTTGTTTATGAAGAAGATGACGGGATTGTCTATACACCAGAGCCGACTCAGTTTTTTGTTCAGAATCCGGATGGTCTATATCAGCCCGTTGATGTCCAGTCGATTGGTGCTGCTTCCATAGATCGCGCTGGCCCATATCCAGAGCCATCCAATCCGCCCAAAAGAACTCTTCAGAATTTCGGTCGAAAACTTGCCAGTAATGCCTGGATTTTTATTCTGTTATTGCTGCTGGCTCCTCTACTGAGCTATGGTCTACGGCTGGCTATAACCTCTCAAAATAATACGAATAAAAGCTCCCTCGATGCATATATTGAAAGTATTTCTACACTACTCTTAAATGAAAACTTAGAGAGCCTGGATCCCACTGATCGTCGCGCAATAAAAGCGAAAGAAACTGCCAATGGTCAAACCCGCTCAGTGCTCAGAAATTTAAATGGGGAGTATAAGGGTTTGCTCGTTCGCTTTCTTTATGAGCTGAAACTGATTAAAATCCAGCCGCTACCGCTCACTAAAGCCTGGTTAAGTTCTTCAAACCAAATTATTAATCAAGGTCAGAAACAACTCCAGTCAACGGATCCGTTGCGTCGAGAGCTTGTCTTCTTGAGTAAACTGACCTTCGGTCAGTTTGATTCATCCCCCCCGCCCGTCTTTTTGCTGAACGACATTGAATTTGAGGAACGCCGTCGTCAAGGTCAACTGTCTGACTGTAGTCAGTCATCTTCTCCTGAAAACGCTTCCTGTGCCTGGGTGATCTCGTTTCCCCCGGCATTCTATGAACAATCTTTGATTACGCCGATGAATCTTAGCGGCGCAAATCTTACAGGTATTGTCTTGAGCGATGCCCCTTTGAGTGGCGCTAACCTTGAGGGTGCCTATATGTCTTTTCAGCAGTGCCAGACTAGTAATACGGGAAGTTCACTGTTCGAGAATATGGGTCAGTGGTTTTCTGGAAACAGCAAATCGGATTGTCAGGCTGATTTAAGCAACGCTGGGTTACAGGAAGCTCGACTATATCGCACGGTATTGCGGGGTGCTAATTTAACCAATGCGAAGCTAAATCGAGCCGATTTGCGTCAGGCTGACCTCAGAGGTGCTGACTTGAGAGGGGTTCAGTGGAGTGGTGCATTGGTCACAGGTGCTTGCTACCTAGCAGAAAATTGGCAAACTCAATTCCCAGCTCAGGGGCCAGATGGTAAACCCTTCGATCCAGTGGCGCTTGGTATGAAGCCTATTTCACTAACAGCTTCTTTACCGGAGAATGCTGAATTTCAAGAATGTAAAGATGTCAAAGTAGATGTTCAGTAGGGTGGTGTAGTCTACTGACCTTGGCTAAGATAGGGTAACCCAGTACCGTTGCTGGTAGAGTTTTCTGAGAACTATTGAAGACCATAAATAGTCACAATATGTTGTAGTTGATCCTTACATACATGCATGGTAGGACAAAGCAGTTTTTTTATTTTTTGGCATAAAAATCGACAATATTCCTTTCAATACGCCTTCAGACAGCTTCGTTTTCATTGCAAGCTAGCCAGTTCATGAATAATCAAGAAATATTGATGCCTAAGGACTCCCTGCAATTAGGTCAAATTATTTACACAAGCTTTGATTACAGTGGATTTACATTGGTCAAAAGTTCAATTGTGCCAGCGATTGTGCAAGAGTTTTATACGGCGGAAATTATCCAAAAACATTGGGATGCCTACAATCCACCCAAAATTGGCTATCGGGCGGCGTATCTCTATCAAATTCCGAAAGCATTCCCAGGCACTTTATTTGGCTGGCTTTACCATGATGGTCAAGATGAATTGAGTCGTGCGGGGGTTCCTTACTTTTTGGCTTACTATTTACCAGGATCGCTAGTAGCCCCTCAACTCAGTCGGGTTTTAGCTTGTTTACACAAGGGGCCGATAGATTGGATTGATCGTTTTGATAGTCCACCTCAAGCTATTAGTGAATTAACCTTAGTAAGCCATCAAGAATATAACGGCACTCGGCCCGGTATTGAACTTCCTGCCGAGCTGCGTGTTGAAAGTTTTAGCCTAATTCAGGCACGAAAAGCTTTGAATTGGTTCTATTCTGCACCCGACTTGTTAATACAGACATCTCCAAATCCAATCCAGAATCATCAGTCAATCAGCCGCCCCCTTGAGTCCGAGTCATCAGCGAGTCCGAGTCGTTCCCTTGGAGCAACTGAAATGCCAGAAACAGCGCTTGATCCTATTTTGCGCCAGCTCGTTTCGAAATCGATTGGCATCCAAGGTGCCACGCTGGTTTCTGCGGAGGGGCAGATGCTACTGGTGCCGATTGGCTTAGATGAGAATCAGGCTTCTATTTTGGCCGGAAATATGCTGTGGTTGTTTCGCAATACTCAAGAAGAGCTGGACTGGCAAAAGACGGATAGCATTTCAATTCGAGGTTCGGAAGGTTTTTTGATCTTGAAGTATTGCAGTCCGGACATTTATTTACTCGTAAAATCAGACAAGGTACCGATTGGGCTGATTGAGGGTGAAGTGAGCCGCGCGGTTGAAAAGCTAGTGAGTGTTTTGGAAAAGCCGACCCTTAATAATACGCCGACTTCCACCTTTCCAGAGTCTAAGATTACGACAGCTGAGTTTCATAACCCTGTTGAAGAATCGCTGATGAGCTTACCCATTGAAACAAATCATACTGCTAGGCCTGTCAGTGACGCAGTGATTTACAGAGGTCGGCAAGCAAATTTGTAGTGCCTAGAAGATGCAAGCCTTAACTGTGTTTTAGTTCTGGTTGGGTTCTTTTCTGAGGATGAAATCGCTATAGGCTTGAATGCCATGCTCGCTGAGATCAAGTCCTTTAATCTCAGCATCTTGCACCACACGAATACCAAAAGTAGCTTGGATGATTGACCACATAACCCAGCTGAGGGACACGGTAAAAATTCCCACTGTGGCAACCCCTAGTATTTGAATCAGCAATTGATTTAAACCCTCAAGTCCACCACCCACAAACAAGCCTTGATTAGGGCCAAGGGGATAAGGCACAAATTGTGAGCTGCTCTCCAGATTGGGGCCGACTGCAAATAACCCAACGGCAATTGTTCCCCAGATGCCGCAGACTAAATGGACGGAAATTGCACCGACTGGATCATCAATGTGCCAGCGGTCTAAGGTGTCAACCGCAATAATGATCAGGATGCCAGCGATCGCCCCAATGCAAGTGGCTGAACCCATATTCACATAGCGACAGGATGCCGTGATGCTCACCAGGCCACCCAAGATGCCGTTGATCATGACCGATAGGTCTGGTTTGCCGAAGTAACGCCAAGCTGCAACCATGGCGGCGATGCCCCCAGCCGCAGCGGATATATTGGTCGTCAAAATAATATGGGCGATCGCCAGTGGGTCTGCAGCCAGGGTTGAGCCGGGATTAAAGCCAAACCAGCCTAGCCACAGGATAAAGC
>CAZXWR010000368.1:0-3936 GCA_964644325.1 uncultured bacterium | reverse complement strand
ATGGACTGCGATTGCTGACCCGCAACCCATCGGGCTGACCTGTTTGGCGCTGAAGAGAAGGCGCTGGACTTTGGGCTTGTACAGAAGGCTGCGGTTTTGGCTTGGCCGTATCAATGATGGTAGGCCCGTCCTTTGGGGAAGGCGCTGGCTGAATTTTGACCCTGAATCCGAGCTGTAAGAAGACAAAAGCAATGGAGCCGCCAACCAATGCAGCCAGAATCATTGGCCAAATCGACGATTTTGACGCCATGTTGACTTTTAGATGATCTCTATCCAGACGAATCATGACGCTTTCATTATCAACGAAACGAGTTGCTCTAGAGCCGTTCGATACCTTCCACTACCCTCTCACCGCCAGAACAACTCGGGTATTCCAGCTGCTGGTCTTAAGGGGACGCACATCTCCCGTCAGGAACACAGCAAGTCAGCAACCCTAAATCGCCAGCAACCCTGACGTTGTTGTGATCATGACATCCCTGTCAGATACCCGTGAAAAACACTCAGGAATAACGCGCAGATCAACGTGATTCAATATAGCTAATTTTTTTACCAATGCTCTGCTGATCTCTGGCACTTTATAGATTGGCCCAGTTCCACTTCTCCATTAGGTTGAGGGCAATCTAAATCTTGAGGGCAATCCGACTTGGACGGGGTAAAACAAAGAAATAAAAATTAACGGTTGGGCGATCAATTTATGGACGGGGAGTTCTTAAGGTCTGCAATCGACCAAGGCTCATGATTCGGTGAGGGAAAGATGGTGGCATGGACGTTGGCCATGTGGACGGTGACCGTATCACCGACGGTCAGGGCAGGTCTAGCAGGACTGCGGGCGAACAAAAAATGTCCCGTCGCTGTCTGGAGCTGGTAACGGTATTCTCGACCTAAAAATTGGCGATCGCAGATTGTTAAGGCAGTTGCCGATGGCGGCGCCAGCGTCAGGCTTAAATTCTCTTGGCGAATCATCAGCCAGCCTTGGGTACAGGGCTGACTCGCCTGTACCGTAACAATGGCAGCATCAAAGGAGCCTATATCAGTTTGCCACTCACCGGATTGCCAGGTGGCGGGCAAAAAATTGGCCTGAGTCACAAACTCCGCGACAAATTTAGAGGCCGGGGTTTCATAAATTTCTTCCGGGGTGCCGACTTGTTCAATCGTGCCTTGGGTCATGACCGCGACCCGGTCAGAAACGGCAAGGGCTTCTTCTTGATCATGGGTCACAAAAACTGCAGCAGTGCCCGCGGCCTTGAGAATGTTCCTCAGCTCTTGCCGCAGATGCAAACGCACCTGGACATCCAGGTTGCTCAAGGGTTCATCCAGCAATACAAGCTGGGGCTGGGGGGCCAGGGCGCGGGCCAAGGCAATCCGCTGCTGCTGTCCACCCGATAGTTCATGGGGATGACGTCGATGCAAACCCGCTAACCCCACCAGCTCTAAGACTTCCTGGACGCGCTGGCGCAGAGACTCCCCGGATCCCCTCCGACTTGTCCGCAGGCCAAAGGCGATGTTATCGAAAACATTGAGGTGGGGAAACAGAGCAAAATCCTGAAAAACCATGCCAATAGCCCGATGTTCCGGCGCCACCCAAAGACCCGCACCACACACCTGGCGATCGCCAATCCAAAGCGTACCCGACTCAGCCCGCTCAAACCCCGCAATCAACCGCAGCAGCGTCGTTTTACCGCAGCCCGAAGGGCCGAGTAACCCCAGTATTTCAGCCGATTGCAGCGTCAGACTGACGCGACTCACTGCGGGTGCCGTTTGGACATCGTAGAACTTGGTAATTTGCTCGAGCTGTAAGCTGTATTGGCTGGGGGTGTAGCTCGAAGCGGCAGGTTTTGAGAACAAGGCTGACATACTCAAGAAAACTAAAAACGCGGTCTACTGCACCAATCCCTCTAAGGCTCTGGTCTGGCCTGAAGGCTAAAGAATCGCACCCATTGACCTGCAACGGGTGCACTATCGGCGGAAGGTACCTGCTCAGACAGGGTCTGGAGACAGTCTGAGTCTGGGGCCAGTCTGAGTTTCTACCCCGGTCTATGCTTTATGCTTTTCGGTTACAGTCCATCGCAGCAGACGCTAAACAACAGCTCGGCTGAGTCAATCCTCCAGGAATGCGGGTTCTGGACAGGCAAAATTTGATCTTCCTCGACCATAGATCCCCACCCTCTAGACAGATCCGCAGTTTCTGATATTGATTCTCAATTAGAATACATTACATCGTAACCAACGCCAGGAATGCAGGGTGTCTTTAAGGATTGTGCTCAGAAAATAGCCCTGGCACTGCCCCTGTCTCCAGAGAAACTGGCGTTGCTTTCTGTTCGATCTCAACGCTCTCATCTGTTGCCCTCAATCCCCTGAACTCAATGCTCCAAGGTCTCGCGTTTATCTATGATTAAGTCCCGATGGTGGTTCTTCTGGGGTCGCATGGTGCCGGGGTCGCCCCTGTTCCCCCCTGCATTGGGCAGCCCGCTTTTTTGGATAGTCCCTGGTGTTGCTTCCATGATTGCCCTGCCCATTTTGGTGGTGTTGGGGCATCTGTTTTTGCTGCCTGGCCCCAACTTACGTCATCTGGTGCAAACGGTACTGGTAACCTATCTGCTGAATTCTGGCTGGCTGATTCTTGGCGTGGGACTGGGCACCGTCACCCTTGGGGTGAGTACGGCCTGGTGCATCACGCTGTGTGATTTTCCAGGTCGGCGCTTTTATGAGTGGGCGCTGCTGTTGCCCTTGGCCGTGCCAGCCTATGTATTGGCTTACACCTACACCGATTTACTAGATGTGGCTGGGCCAGTTCAAACGACCCTGCGATCGGTTCTGCGCTGGGAAGTCCGCAGCTACTGGTTCCCGAATATTCGCTCGGTGGGAGGGGCGATCGCCATGCTGACCCTGGCCCTGTATCCCTACATATACATGTTGTCCAAGGTCGCCTTTATCGAACAGGCTCAAAATACCTTAGAGGCCAGTCGTTCGCTAGGCTGTAAACCCTGGCGCAGCTTTTTTACAGTGGCGCTTCCCCTGGCGCGCCCCTCGATTATTGCCGGACTGTCCCTCGTGCTCATGGAGACCCTCAGCGACTTCGGGACTGTGCAGTACTTCAGCGTCGATACCTTCACCACCGGAATCTATCGCACCTGGGCCGGGATGGGCGATCGCGGCACTGCCACCCAGCTCTCAGCGCTGCTGCTTTTGGGCATTTTTGGGCTGATTCTGCTGGAGTCCTGGTCGCGGGGCAAGGCTCGCTACTATCAAACAGGGGCGCAAGGCTGCGCCAGCCTAGGCTATAAGCTCCACGGAGCAAGGGCCTTTGGTGCCAGTTTATTGTGCTTCTTCCCCCTCTGCTTCGGCTTTCTGTTGCCCGCCGGACGGCTCGCCCTCATGGCAACCCGTTATTTTGCCCTCACCTTTGGCCCTAATTTTATAGACTACGCGATCCATAGCCTGGTGCTTGCCCTCACCTCTGGGGCGATCGCCGTTATCCTAGCAACCGTCATTGCCTACAGTGTCCGACTCCAGCCCTCTCTACTGATGCGATCGGCAGCGCGGATCTCGGCGATTGGCTATGCCATTCCAGGATCCGTGATTGCGGTCGGTATTTCATTTCCCCTGGGATGGAGTGCCAGTTTTGTGAACGGGGGACTGTCACTGGTCGGAATCGAGAGTCGCTGGGTACTCAGCGGCACCGTAGGTGCCCTCATTTTTGCCTACCTGGTGCGCTTTCTGGCCGTGTCCTACAGCACGATTGAAGCAGGACTTTTTCGCATCAAGCCCCACCTGGATGAAGCTGCGCGCAGTCTGGGCTATGGCCCCGGTAAAACCCTCCTGAATGTCCATGCCCCGCTGATGTGGAGCAGCCTCTTGACCGCCCTCATGTTGGCCTTTGTGGATGTGATGAAGGAGTTGCCCGCCACCCTGATGATCCGGCCCTTCAACTTTGAT
>CAZXWR010000367.1:0-3976 GCA_964644325.1 uncultured bacterium | reverse complement strand
TGACCCCAAGGCTAAACGTCGGGTTTTAGAAACGACGATTCAGCGTCCCGATGGCGCCAGCAGTAATGGGAATGGCACCGCTAAAACCTTTGGCACTGCGGTTTATTCCAATCGACAAAGTGCGCCATCCGCTCGCGGGGTAGCGTCGAGCCACGCCTCCATCGGCGCCTTAAGCGGAGAAGTGGTTGACCAAGTCCGTCAGCTGTTGGCTCAGGGGTATCAAATTGGTACCGAGCATGCCGATAAGCGGCGGTTTCGGGCGAATGCCTGGCATAGCTGTAGCCCGATTCATTCCACCCGTGATTCAGATGTGTTTGCGGCCTTAGAGGGGTGTTTGGCTGAGCACGCTGGAGAATATGTGCGTTTGGTGGGGATTGACCCCAAGGCTAAACGTCGGGTTTTAGAAACGACGATTCAGCGTCCCGATGGCGCCAGCAGTAATGGGAATGGCACCGCTAAAACCTTTGGCACTGCGGTTTATTCCAATCGACAAAGTGCGCCATCCGCTCGCGGGGTAGCGTCGAGCCACGCCTCCATCGGCGCCTTAAGCGGAGAAGTGGTTGACCAAGTCCGTCAGCTGTTGGCTCAGGGGTATCAAATTGGTACCGAGCATGCCGATAAGCGGCGGTTTCGGGCGAATGCCTGGCATAGCTGTAGCCCGATTCATTCCACCCGTGATTCAGATGTGTTTGCGGCCTTAGAGGGGTGTTTGGCTGAGCACGCTGGAGAATATGTGCGTTTGGTGGGGATTGACCCCAAGGCTAAACGTCGGGTTTTAGAAACGACGATTCAGCGTCCCGATGGCTCCAGCAGCAACGGGAATGGCAGTGCCAAAACCTTTGTCAGTCACACCTACGCTGGTTCAGGGAGTACATCATCGGTTGGCGCGGCAGCCTCGAACCACGCTGCAAGCGGGCCGTTGAGCGGTGAGGTGGTTGACCAAGTGCGGCAGCTGTTGGCCCAGGGCTGCCAAATCAGTGCTGAGCACGCAGACAAGCGGCGGTTTCGGGCAAATGCCTGGAACAGCTGTGCCCTCATTCACTCAACCCGTGACTCGGATGTGTTTGCAGCCTTAGAACAGTGTTTGGCTGAGCATCCTGGGGAATATGTCCGTCTGGTGGGGGTTGACCCCAAAGCCAAGCGTCGGGTTTTAGAAACCACGATTCACCGTCCAGGTGGGGCTAAGACTAGTAGTGCCGGAAAGGGATTTGCGACCAGCGTTCGTAGTGATCGAGGGGCCACCTCCTCAAGAGCTGCGACAGCCCCGAGCCAAGCCGTGAGCGGGCCGTTAAGTGGTGAGGTGGTTGACCAAGTGCGGCAGCTGTTAGCCCAGGGCTGTCAAATCAGTGCTGAGCACGCAGATAAGCGGCGGTTTCGGGCAAATGCCTGGAACAGCTGTGCCCCCATTCACTCAACCCGTGACTCGGATGTGTTTGCAGCCTTAGAACAGTGTTTGGCTGAGCATCCTGGGGAATATGTCCGTCTGGTGGGGGTTGACCCCAAAGCCAAGCGTCGGGTTTTGGAAACCACGATTCAGCGCCCGTAAGCAAGGCCGGATTGATTGAGTCTAGGGAGAGAAAAATGACGTCATTGTGGGGCTGTTTTTGACAGCATTTTTGTGGCCATATTCACCTTCTTTTCTCTCCCTGGGCGATCGCGCTTCAGTCTATATTTGCCTTTCCTGATGGATATTACTTGATGGATCAACTCTGTCCTGATTTACCCCGTCCATGATGATGCCTTTAACCGTTTTACCCGATCTGCCTCGGGGGTTTCATTGATGTATTTGCCGCCACTGCAACCGCTGCAAGACTCGCAAATTTGCGTGAGTGGCGATGTGACAATTCACCCTAGTGCCGCGATCGCGCCGGGGGTGTTGTTGCAGGCAGAGGAGGGCAGTCGGATTGTGATTGGCCCCGGTTCCTGTGTTGGCATGGGCACTGTGCTTCAGGCAAGAGGCGGAGTGATTGAGCTGCATGAAGGAGTTAGTCTAGGGGCTGGGGTGCTGTTAGTGGGTATCGTACACATCCGCGCTAATGTCTGTGTTGGCGCTTCGAGTACGATTATTAACTGTGCGGTTGAGGCCCACACGATTATTCCGCCCGGTTCCCTGTTGGGCGATCGCAGTCGCCAGGTGCAGCTTATTTCTAGCGCCGGTTCGCCACAGCCTACCGTCGTCAACCAAACCGTGATTGCAGCCGCTGAAACAGTAACGGTTCACCAGACTCCAAACCCAGCAGCTGCAGCGGCTGCCACGATTCCTTCCCCTTGGGATGAAGACCCTCAAGGTGGGCTGAATGGTAAGGGAACGGCTACCTCTGAAGGGACCTCACCCGCAGCAGAACCGCGCAAAAACAGCGAGGTTTATGGACAGGCTCACGTCAATGAACTGCTTTCAACCCTGCTGCCCCATCGCCGACGTTCCCTGGGGACCTCTTAAATCTTGTCCGTTCCGTAAGGCGGGGAAATACCCCCGTTACCCAGAGGAACTGGCTAGAGTATAAATAGCACCCTAGGGGTTAAAGTCTGCCATGTACGGAAACCAGGCTCGCCGGAAAAATATGCAAGGAACGGCCCTGGGGCTTATTTCGACCCAGAGCTTTCCGGCCATTGTTGGCACAGCAGATATGATGCTGAAGTCTTCGGGTGTGTCACTGGTGGGCTATGAAAAAATTGGCAACGGCTACTGTACGGCGATTGTGCGAGGCGGCATCGCGGATATCAAACTCGCGGTGAAGACCGGAGAAGAGACGGCGCGCCAATTTGGGCAATTTGTTTCGAGCCTGGTACTGCCCCGACCGCTGCCCAATTTAGAGGCGGTTTTACCCATTAGCCATCGCTTAGCCGATTTAGCTGATGGCGCGGGCACCAATGTTTTAAGTCGTCAGGCTGTGGGTCTGCTCGAAACGATTGGCTTCCCAGCGATGGTGGGCGCAGCAGACATGATGCTCAAGTCAGCCGATGTGGCCCTTGCCGCCTATGAAACGACCGGAGCTGGTCTGTGCACGGCGATTATTCGCGGCTCAATTGCGAACGTGGCTGTTGCCGTAGATGCTGGCATGCAAGAGGCGGATCGCATTGGTTCCTTGAATGCGGTGATGGTGATTCCCAGACCGCTCGATGACCTAGAGCAGACACTTCCCGTTGCGAGTTGCTGGATTGAACAAGCAGAGCCGTTGGCGATTCCCCTCCGCATTAAGACGCGGGAGCGGGACTTGGTCGAGTTGCCAAACTTTAAAGAACTCCCGGTCGCTGAGTCGAAAGAACTGCCCTTTACGGTTGAGGAACCCCTCAACCTGGAAGAATCGGGGGTGATTGAAGAACAGATTCGGTTAGAAGACCAGTAGCTCGGTTCACCGGAGGATTGGTGCCGCATCAATGCAGGTTCCGGTGCAGGTGCTGCTGTGGCATGGGTCGCCCGTGAGTCAGATCAGATTTCAGATCCGCTGAAGTACCAAAACACTCAGTCACTGATTGACACAACTACTCACGGTTCAGCATAATTATAGATCTGTGTACAAGCGATCGCTCGGATCAGGTGAGTTGATTCATCAAGTCTAGGTTCTGCTTGTTTGGCGGTCTAAGCCGCTGAATTATGCAGCCAGTACCTGTACGGCGACATAGAGGAATATCATGACATACGCGATTATTGAGACGGGTGGCAAGCAGCTTCGGGTGGAACCGGGACGGTTTTATGACGTTGAGCGTCTGCCCGGTGATGTGGATAGCGAAATTGCTATTGATAAGGTGCTGTTGGTCAATAATGACGGTGCAGTGACGGTCGGCCAGCCCTTCGTTGAGGGTGCATCGGTGGAGGCATCTGTGATGCAGCACCTGCGCGGCGATAAAATCATCGTCTATAAGATGCAGCCGAAGAAGAAAACCCGCAAAAAGCAGGGCCACCGTCAAGAACTGACCCGGATGATGGTGCAGTCCATTTCCGTGGGGGGCAAGGCGATCGCCTCTGCTTCATAGT
>CAZXWR010000366.1:0-4014 GCA_964644325.1 uncultured bacterium | reverse complement strand
TTTCGGCAACTTGGCGATAAAAATCGACAGCGGATTCAAGATAGGTCATTGATTGGACTCACCAGGGGAATAGGGCTGCGATACAGCCTGGACAAGGATGATTATGGCGCTAGATGGAGCATTAAGGGCAATGTTTACCCCATACTAGGCCGACTGTTTTGCCGGTATTAATTCTACTCATCCACTCCCTCAGAGCAACAATACAGGGGCAGGATAACCCGCGAGGCTGAGGGGACAAATAGAGAACAGCTCTTTCCCTACTCATTAAAGGCAAAGGTGCTGAATTTTTCCTGAGAAGAGGCTATGAATTGCCGTCATTCCGCATAAAACAGCGCGGCTAGGATTAATTTAGCGCTGCTGGGAGGGGCTAAAGGTTGTACAGAGGCTGGGAATATCCCCGGCGGGCATCGGGCGCGAAAAAAAATAGCCTTGAAAGCTAAGGCACCCGAGTTCGCGCAGCTGCTCTAGTTGAACTGCGGTTTCAACGCCCTCGGCGGTTGCTTCTAAATCGAGGCCCCGCGCCAGACAGAGGATGGTATGCGTTAATTCGCGGCTGGTGGCGCTGGCACCCAGATGATCCACGAAGGAGCGATCGATCTTTAAGGCATTGATGGGCAGATCCGCTAAATAGCTGAGATGGGAATAGCCCGTGCCAAAATCATCGATGCAAATTAAGACCCCTAGGGACTGCAAATACCTGAACTTGGCTGCGATCGCCTTGGGCTGACTAACCGCTGCACTCTCAGTGATTTCAATTTGCAGGTAGCGACCTTCTAGCCCAGTTTCCTGAAGGATTTGGGCGACTTGCTCTGAAAAATCGGGTAGCAAGAGCTGCTGGGCCGATACATTAACGCTAATAAATGTGGCGGCAAAGGCGGGATAGGATTGCTGCCATTGCTTCATTTGGTAACAGGCGGTTTGTAAAATCCACTGGCCCATATCCAAAATGGTGCCGTTGGCTTCGGCAATGGGGATAAATTTGCCGGGGGGGACGAGTCCTGCCTCTGGGTGCCGCCAGCGCACGAGGGCTTCAAAACCTTCAATTTGATTCTGTTCCGCAGCAATATCAATGATGGGCTGGTACCACAGCTCAAGTTCATCACGGGCGATCGCCTGTTGCAGCTCGGCTTCGAGCTGGAGGCGTTCGGTGGCGGTTTGGCGCATGAGACCATCGAAGATGGTGTAGGTTCCTTTGCCTTGATCCTTGGCACTGAGGGTGGCCAAGTGGGCGTCATGGAGCAATTCTTGCGGATGCTTGCGATCGCCCCGGTCAATCACCATGCCAATACAGGCGGTGACCAGCACATCCCGGAGGCCCAGGTGAAAGGGCTGTTGAAAGCCCTGTAAAATCCGTTCGGTGATCACTAAGATGCGCTGGTCGGTTAGGTCGCCACTGACTAAGATGGCAAACTCATCCCGCTCGATGCGGGCCAGATAGACCTGCTGCGCGCCAGGGCTGGGCAGCAGAGTTTGTAAGCGCTCCCCCACACTTTTCAGTAAGAGTTCAGCGGTGCTATAGCCGAGTCCATTCTCAATTAACTTGAAGCCATCAATATTTAAAAGCAGCAGGGCAAAGAAGGGCGGTGACACCTTCTGGGCCGCAGCGATCGCATATTCCAGATGACCCAAAAAGCCAGATCGGTTGTAGAGTCCCGTGAGGGAATCCTGGTAGGCAAAATTTTCGAGTTCCCCGAAGGTCGTCTTTAAATGGGCCACCATGCGATCAAAGGACTGCACGAGGGCGCTCATTTCCTGGGATTCACCGCCTTCTAAGCTGGCAACGGGCCACTCTCCTTCAATGACGGTATCTGCGGCTTGCGTGAGGCGGGCCAAGGTGCGCGTGATCGATTTTGCGGTGAGGTAGCCCACGGCGATCGCCAAAAACAAAGCCATGATGCACAGCAGCAGCGTTGAACGGCGATTTTCTTCCAGCTGCTGGGTAAAGTCCCGTTCCGGCACCACAATCGCCACCAGCCACTCCACGCCAGACTGACCAAAACGGTAGGGCTGTACGGATAAAAAATGGCGCTCGTTCTGGATCATCACCTCGTAGGTCAGGGTACTTTGCAAAGCATCAAACGTACCCGCTTCGGCTTGCAGGAATCGGGCACTTTCCCGGATCGGGATACTGGTGCTCTCGGTAGCCAGAATGCGCTGCACAGTTTGGGCTTGGGGGGGGACGCCATTTGGGTTGGGGAGTTTTTTTAAGGATGATGCCGTGGTCGAGTTCGCCACTAAGAACCCAGATGTCTCGAAAATAAAAACTTGACTCGCGCGGCTCAGGCGAATCCTGCCTAAAAACCGATCCAGATCTTGCAGTTCCAGGTCTACAGCTGTCACAGACAGCAGCCGCCCGGTGGCATCCCGAACCGCCTGGGCCGTCGTGATGCCCGCCCCGCCGCTGGCGAAGGGGTAGATGGGTGTCCAGATGGGGCCATTGGTGGCAATAGCGGCCTGATACCAGGGCCGCTGGCGCGGGTCGTAAGCGCTTTGCCCAATGGGTTTACCTCGCTTGCCCAAGGGATCGATCGCAAAAATAGAGCGGGTTAAGTTAGTGGGGTCGGCAATCCGTTCAAGCTGCTGCCGATCATCTACCAGGAGGTAACGGCCTTCAGGATCGGCAGCATAGATGGCCTGGGGCGTGGGCTGCTTCCGCTGGAGCTGCTGTTCAAAGTACGCCTGGAGCGCCTCAGGTTGCTGGAGCGAAATTTGCCGCTGTTCGAGGGCATAGGCGTTGGCCTGCACAACCAGCTCGGCTTGGGTCAATAGCTGATCTAAATGTCCACTAATTCGGGCTTTGGCCTGTACCAGTAGGCCCGTTGCTAAGTTGGCAACCGCTCGCTGACCGCTCCGGTACGACAACCATCCGGTCACACCAACCACTGCCACAATCTGCACCAGGAAGGGGGTTAACAGAATCCAGTTGAGGGGTAAACGCAGGCGTGCAGGCGACGGTAATGGCATAGATTCAAGGGGTAGGCGATCGCCACTCCCTGCATTATGACTCACCTAATCGGCCATTGACGGTGCTATGGGCAAAACAGCAGCACTCCGCCGTTTGTTTGCCCCAAAAGGCCAATATTCTTGTCAATTCAGGGAAATTACTGCTTTGAGAGAATATTTTGCAGCGCGTCTTTGATACTGGGATGCTGGTATTCAAAGTTGGCAGACAGCGTGTGCTGCGGCTGTACTTCTTGACCCTGAAGTACGACCTGGGCTGCTTCGCCTAACAATAGCTCAAGGGCCAGGTTTGGCACCGGTAGCCAGGAGGGACGGTTCAGCACTTGCCCCAGGGTGGCACAGAATTCTGTCATTCTGACGGGCTGGGGCGCGGTGGCGTTAAAGATACCCGATAGGGCTGGGTCGGTGAGGGCTTTCAGAATTAGGCTCACCAGGTCATCCCGGTGAATCCAGGATACCCACTGGCGACCGCTGCCGATGGGGCCACCGCCAAAGAGCAGGAAGGGCGGCAACATGCGGTCGAGCGCACCCCCGCCTTTTTCCAGAACAATGCCAATCCGCAGGATGGCTAACCGGGTGCCGAGGGCTTCAACCTCTTTGGCGGCGGCTTCCCAGGCCTGACAAACCTGGGCTAAGAAATCGTTGCCGGGGGGGCTTTGTTCGGTGAAGGTCTGGGTTTCGCTGGTGCCGTAGTAGCCAATGGCGGAGGCACTGACCATGACGGAGGGCTTGATTTCTGCTTGGGCGATCGCCTCAACAAGCTTCTGGGTGCCAATCTGACGGCTTTCTAGGATTTCTTGCTTGTTGTTGGGTGTCCAGCGACTGCCGAACAGGGGTTCCCCAGCCAGATTGACGACGCCATCACAGCCAGAGATTGCCTGCTGCCAGTCTCCCGATTGCTTGGGGGTATAGGGGACGATTTCGGCGCTGGGAAACTGCCGCTGGGCTTTGGCAGCGTTCCGCACGAGCAACAACACCTGATGCCCTGCTGCAAGCGATCGCTCGACCAAGCGTGTCCCAACAAATCCGGTTCCACCCGCGATGGCAATTTTC
>CAZXWR010000365.1:0-4017 GCA_964644325.1 uncultured bacterium | reverse complement strand
AAAGGCCCAGTCAGTGGGCTGCACATCGGAAAGCTGAGATACAGACGTGACCTGCGATAAATCTTGGTCTTGGATTTCATTTAGTACGGACTGGACGGTAGGGTTGGCACGAGCGGCACTCACCCAAGTGCAGAGCGTCAGCAGGCCAGAAGCTGTGGCCCATCCCAATCTGGATATCATCAACGATGCTCCTCACAACAAAAAATGACAGAGACAATGCTCCGTTGAGTCAGGCAAGCTTCCTTGGGGCAGGCGGCGAATCTCAGACGTCAGTTCAATCAATCTGCTCAGCCTGAAACTGCCTTAAACTGCAACGTACTGCTTTAGTAGTTTCGAGACTTGGTGGGGGCGAACGGCCGTGTACTTGTGCTTTTCTGGGAGCACCATGAGGGCAGGCCCCTGCTTACACTTACCCAAACACCCCGTGCGCTCTAGCTGAACTTGGTCTGCCATATCATGGGCCTGCAATCGGTCGGCTAGGGCTTGCCAAACCCTGTCTCCGCCCCGCTTACAGCAGCTCGATTTCTGACAGACCTTAATTTTGATGGGTATGTTACGAGCAGACAAGGCTGGAATCGCTTCCCCTGTGGCAAGTGCCTGTCCTGGGCAAGCATTGATCAAGCTACAGGTTTCGATGGGCACCAGCGAAATGGCTTCCAGCTTGGTATGCTGTTGCCCTTTTTTGCTTACATTCACCTGGTACCCCTGAACCTCCACCCAGGTTCCAGGCTGAGGCAGCTGTGCTAAAGCCTTTCGGTAAGATTTTGGCACCTTAAAAACCCATTCGCCTTGCGCCGTACCCAGCCGCAACTTCTTGAGCGCACCAGAGTCGTTCAGAACCGTCGCCAGGAGGCGACCCTGAATGGTGAGGGACGAGCGTACAGCGTGTTTACCCATAATTTGGCGTTTAACGATGACAGAAGGGTGGACAGGATTGAAGCCAATAAAGCAGGAAAGACAGTGACGTTAGCATTGAATCCGGTGCTGAAGTTCAAACCAGAGATGGGGAGGAATTTCCACAGCAGGACGCGACATTTTTTGCAGGCTGGGTAAATCTACGCGATGGAAGTGAAGACCTACTCGTGCTTCTGCATCTAAAAGACTGTGACGCAGGCGATCGCCACTGGGCTGAGCTGCCCCGAAAAAGTAATCGACCCAGGTGCCATTCACCTGCCGGGCAACCTGGAGGGCATTATCGCACCGAGAAACTTGTCCCACGAGCTACGCCTGCCAGCAACGCTCTAGCCAATCCAAAAGCTCCCGGCGCGGTGCATTGAACTGACGCACCACGCTATTCACCTGGAGCAGATCCGTACAGGTCCGTAGGGTTGCCCTTACCCCCCCTTCCTGAGGGCACCAGGCTGGAATGGCCAATTCCTGTAGGCGGCGCTGGACTTGCCAGCGATGACCATGACCAACCCTAACAATATGATGCTTGGCGCCAGCATCAGGGCCAACGTGATTCATTAAAGATCCTCCCGATAGGTCTGTAAGGTAAAGGTGATTCCAGACGGCCAACGAATTTACCATCAAAGGCTACATCTGGAAGTTGCGATCGCTCAAAAGGTCTAGCGATCCCAGTTCAGCGTTAAACTATCCTGAGCCAGGAAATGGTCGAGATGAAAGGCGCGATCCTCGGTTGCTAACAAGATTTTTTCGTAGAGATAGCGGGTCGCGCGATCGCCCAAGCTTTCAGCCTGAGCTGCCTGGGAGCGCATGAGCCCAATCACCGCCTGCTCGGCCCGTAAATCATGGGCGATCATCTGGCGGGCCGCAAAAATACCGTCTGGCTCTGGCTCAAAGCAACAGAGTTCTGCCAGCTTGCCAAAATGAGCCACAGGCACCCCGCCTAGACCGTTAAGGCGCTCCCCGCATTCATGCACATGGCCGCGAACCCCATCCACACTGTCCTGAAAGAACTGATGCAGCTCATAAAATTCTGCCCCTTCCACCACAAAGTGATGCTTCTGGTACTGAAGATACAGGGCTTGAAAACTGGCCAAGGCTAAATTTAAGCCCTCGCAGACCGGAATGGTCACCTCGGTTCCCAGCAGCACCGGATTGGCGCCGACCTCGCTCAGTACCTGACGCATAGCCTGAACATCTGACATGCCTATAACCTCTTGGAGAAAGACTCTTCTATTGAGAATCTATTTCAACTAAATCTGACTTTAGCAGCCTACCGAATTTAATTGCAAGTCTTTGTCAATAAAATCTGAGTCATATTTTATGCGGCAGGTCTTGTCTGAATCGCATTTAAATCCATGAAATCTTTATGTTGCAAGGTGTTTAACATGATTTAGGCAAGGCATGGCGCAGCAATTCCCCAAGAAATGTATCGTAAAATTGAAAATCTTTTTTGAATCCGTGTAAGATTCATTGTTATTAAGCAAGCGATGATCCACGCCCAGGGCTTGCCAACAGTCTTTACCGCTATCGGCCAGAGCTACGGCCTAAGCTCCCCTAGGTAGGGGCATTGATATCGTTCAGAAGTTCAATCCACATGGAAAGTGGTCTGCCCTCTAGGGCAGGCAACGTTTTTTACAGGATCTGTATTCTCGGAGGCAGTTGCCAGATGTTCTCATTTTTTTGGAGCCCTGATGATCTATGGGGTGAGGGGTGTTCCGATCACGCTAGGCAGCGATCTCGTGTCGGGCTGCGGGCCATTGTTTCGGTGATGTTAGGCGGCGTGCTGTTGCTGGGAACAGGCTGCCGCTCCTCTGAGGTTTTGGGTTCTGGGGAAACCCCTTCCCAGGCGGCTGGCGGGGGCGAGCTACACCTAGCCGTGGTGCGTAATTTCCCGGCCCAGGTGGTGATTCCCACCTATACCCAACTCGTCGAGCGGTCTGCGACGATGGTGTCCGCCGTGGATGCACTAGTCGCCACACCGGATGCCACCACCCTGAAAGCAGCCCAGGCGGCCTGGCTAGCCGCGCGATCGCCCTGGGAGCAGAGTGAAGCCTTTGCCTTTGGCCCCGCCGATTCCCTAGGATTTGACGGGGATTTAGACGACTGGCCCGTCAATGAGACCGATGTGCAGGCCGTTTTGCAGGACAACAGTCCCCTCACCCCAGAGGCGGTACAGGCATTGCAAACGACCCAAAAGGGATTTCATACCCTGGAATTTTTGCTGTTTGGGGCCGATAACAACCGTCAGGCCGCAGACTTAACGCCGCGAAAGCTTGAGTATCTTCAGGCGCTCACCCTAGCGTTCGATCAGACGGCGCAGGATCTTTTAAAGAGCTGGCGGGATGGAATTGGCGGTAACCCGGCTTACAGCACCGTGCTCGCCACCGCTGGAGATGGTCAAAATACGGCCTATCCTACGGCCCAAACGGCCTTGGCCGAAATCGTCCAGGGGATGATGGGCTGTCTGGATGAGGTGGGGAATGAAAAAATTGGCGAGCCCCTGAAGGCTAAGTCTACGGATGGGCTGGAAAGTCGCTTTAGCCATTCTTCTCTGGCAGATTTTAAGAACAATCTCATGAGTGCACAGAATGCCTATTTGGGGCGGGCTCCAGGTGCGACTCAAGCCCCCGGTGAAAGCCTGAGCGATGTGGTGGCCCAAGCCGATCCCGAACTGGATAAACAGCTCAAGGCAGAGCTGGAGCAGGCGATCGCGGCCCTAGAAGCGGTGCCTAACCCGGTCGAGCCTCAGCTCACAAACCCTGAAACCTTAGCCAAGCTGGAAGCGGCTAAAGGGGCAGTTTTGACTGCCTTTGAGACGGTTGAAGGTCGCCTACTGCCCCTGGTTCAAGATAAAGGTTAGGGAGTCCCGCAAAATGCCAGCGTTTTCGATAGAGGGGTTACGCCAGAAGCGTCTGCGGTGGTGGGGACTATCTGCCACTGTGGCGATCGCCGTGATTGTGGTGACCAAGGTGCTGCTGACGCAGCTTGTGCCCTCCGTCCAGGCGACACCGCTCGCAGGGGGCGATACCACCGTCTTTAGCCGTACCTCGCGTGGCTATGAGCAGCCTGCGCCTAACCTCAGTGAGCAGGGTATTGCCGATCACTTTG
>CAZXWR010000364.1:0-4024 GCA_964644325.1 uncultured bacterium | reverse complement strand
ACTATTTCCGAGCTTCTAATGGCGGCGATTTGTTTTTGTTTAGAGGAGAGCCTTTCACCGTAATTGGTTCTGTCTCTTGGGAATTTTAGGCTGTGGGTATGAGGTTAACAAGCATTTTGACATTACTGCCTGCCAAGCTGAAGCGATCAAGTTGCTATCAGTTTTTAACAATATTCTTAGCAACCATTGTACTTTTAACGATCGCTAGTTGTTCCAGGGATATCTCGCCGTCAAACCAAAAACCAGTCGATCTAGGCGTATCGTGCCGAGCGGTTGAGCATGTTATGGGCGAAACCTGCGTTCCTGAAAATCCTCAGAGGATCGTTTCTCTGTATACGACACCGCTGGCTAATTTGCTGGCTTTCGGTCTTAAACCGATCGCCATGACCCCAGTTACAGGAGTAGAAGAAGAATTTCCATCGTACATCGCTGATCAAGTAAACGGAATCGAGCTGATCGAAGAGGTCAGTTACGAGCCGAGTCTAGAAGGAATTGCCCAGTTGAAGCCCGATTTAATCTTAGGTTGGACTCTTCACAGAAAGATCTATTCTCTCTTGTCTAAAATTGGTCCCACTTTGTTATTGTCCCAAGATATAGCCGAATCTCCCGATGCCCATTGGCAAAAGTATACGAATTATCTAGCGATCGCCCTCAATAAACAAGAGAAGGCACAACAAATCTTTGCAGAATACGATCGCCGAATTGCAAAACTCAAAACGGCTTTGGGCGATCGCTATTCAAATAAAACCATATCTGTAGCCCACGTCAGCGATGAATACGGCACTGAAGCCTATGCAATTAATTCTTTTCCAGGTTCTATTTTGTCAGATCTGGGGTTACAGCGCCCTCAATCGCAATCTACAAGTCAACCGGATGGCACGATCAAAGCGATTTCGGCAGAAAGATTAGAGCTAATTGATGGCGATCTTTTGTTTGTGCTTACTTTTTCTGATCGCGATCGCCAAATGCTAGATGACTTATTAAATAAACCACTATGGCAAAAGCTTAAAGCAGTTCAAAATGGAAAAGTATATCCTGTAGATGGCTATACCTGGGGTGTCGCCAATCCGCTTACAGCAAACGCTGTTATTGATGATCTCTATAAGTCTCTTGTCAACACGCCTCAAGCATCGATTTAAATATGATCTATTTACAAACCTCTATAAATGCAGAAAATGCGATCGCTCTACTGCAATTTGCTCAACTCTACTTAGCCAACAGCACAGGCAACAGACTGTGGGAGCCGTTTCCTGAAACACTGCGATCGGTGAATATTGCCAAAATTCCAGTCATCACCTCGCCAAAATAGATGCAGCAGACAATCTCAACCCCGATCCAAAAGCCTCATTGCTGAAGCCAAGCCTCTAAATCAGCCATACCCTGAAAATCAAGCAACGCTTCACCCAAACCTTCTAACTGCTCCAAAGAAAGAGCGTCAATTCGCTCAAGTACCCCTTGGGATAATTCTCCCACCCGCCGAGTGAGTAAGCGCAAAATCAGTGTTTTTTCGCCTTCCTCTCGTCCTTCCTCTCGTCCTTCTGCCTTAATTTCTCGATAAACTCTAGTTTCCTTAAGCGTAATGCCTAGCATCTCTTCTACCTCCCGTTGGCTTTTGTTCTCAAACTTGTACACCATAATTGTTGTCACTAGCTCAATTATAGTGCCCCTAGCAGGCTCAGAGGCTTCCCGCTGACCTCTTGCCAACAGATACTGTGCTTCTACTGAGGCAACTTCATCATCCTCTATTGTTGTCAGGATCATCAATGCAACCCATACCGGCAATTGGCGAATCTCTCCCAACTCATCTAAATAGATCCGATGGACTTGATCCCCCTTGAGGTGATTTCGGTGGGGATAAATATCACTTTGCTCGATGCTGCGGGATGGGTAAATAATGACCACTTGCCAATCACCAAAGCTGTCTCGATTCCGGTAAAAATAGAGCGATGATTCTGCAAAGACTCTTTCATAAAGCCTCTCGTCTTTTTGGAACTGAACCTCACAAAAATAGACGGAACCGTCCTTCTCAGGCGGAAGGAATGCCCCGTCAATCTCAAACTTTGGCTCTTTAACGGCTACTGAATCAAATCGATAGGCAGCTGCATTTTCGGGCGGATTTGCCAGCAGTTCAAACAGCAAACCAGGCGATTGTTGAAAGAGCTTATAAAAAATTGAATCTCGACGCATGCTAATTTATTTTGTCCTTGCTGATGACCGTTCTCTCAATTGATAATCAACCCCTCTGGCGATTATTGCACTATGGCAAACCCTATCAGGCTCAAATTTGGAGCGCGATCGCCTGCTCCATTCTCAATACCATCTTCGACCTGGCTCCCCCTTATTTAATTGGCATGGCGATTGATGTCGTCGTTAATGTTGAGAACTCCTGGATCGCTGAATTAGGAATTACCAGCATTACTGGACAGTTAGCAATCCTATCACTACTAACTTTTTTGATTTGGAGTTTAGAATCCCTAACAGAATATCTGTACAGTCGTTTGTGGCGAAATTTAGCTCAGATACTCCAGCATGAGTTACGGGTCGATGCCTACAGCCATCTACAGCAGTTGGAGTTAAGCTACTTCGAGGAACGCAGTACCGGAATGCTGCTGTCAGTCTTGAGCGATGACATTAATCAACTAGAGCGATTCCTTAACTTTGGGGCACACGACATTCTACAATTTCTCGCCACTATTCTCTTCGTTGGCAGTACCTTTATAGTCTTGGCTCCGGGCGTATCGGTATGGGCCATGACTCCAATTCCCTTTGTGATTTGGGGGGTAATGGTGTTTCAAGCCAAATTAGAGCCGCGCTATGTAGATGTGCGCCAAAAAAACGGATTGATTAACAGCCGACTAGCCAATAATTTATCGGGCATTGCCACCATCAAAAGTTTTACGGCAGAAGCCTATGAGCAGGATCGCGTTAGCGATGAAAGTGCAGCCTACCGTCGCAGTAATGGTCGAGCAATTGCCCTCAGCGCTGCCTTTGTACCCCTCATTCGGATTGTGATTCTTCTGGGGTTTACAGCGATCCTATTTTTAGGGGGGATGGCCGTCGCCAATCGCCAGTTATCCGCAGGCACCTATGGCTTTATGGTGTTTATTATTCAGCGGCTGCTCTGGCCCTTCACTGACTTGGGTGAATTGATGGACGAATACCAACGGGCGATGGCTTCTGTCCGTCGGGTAATGGGCTTGCTCGATACCCCCATTGCAATACCCCACGGCGATCGCTCATTTCCGCTCAATACCGTTCGAGGGGAGGTGCAGCTTGACCATATTACGTTTGCCTACAGCGGACGTAGTTCGGTGCTCAAAGATTTGTCTTTGCATATTCCAGCCGGAGCCACGATCGGCATTGTCGGAGCGACGGGGTCAGGTAAAAGCACAATCGTTAAACTGCTCTTGCGGTTCTATGAGATTCAAAACGGGCATATTTTGATCGATAACATCGATATTCAAGACCTCCACTTGTTTGATTTGCGCCGCTGCATTGGCTGGGTGAGTCAGGATGTGTTTTTGTTCCACGGCACGGTGGCTGAAAACATTGGTTATGGTAGTTTTACTGCAGCTCGTGCCCCAATTATCCACGCTGCAAAGCTAGCGGAAGCGCATGAATTTATTGAGCAACTCCCACAGGGATACGACACTATCGTCGGCGAACGAGGCCAGAAGCTCTCAGGTGGACAACGACAGCGATTGGCAATTGCCCGCGCCATTCTCAAAGACCCACCGATTCTGATTCTCGATGAAGCCACCTCAGCGATAGATAACGAAACCGAAGCAGCGATTCAGAAATCCCTACAGGTCATCACCCAAAACCGGACAACCATTGCCATTGCCCACCGTCTTTCTACTATCCGTCACAGTTACTGTATTTATGTAATGGAGCAGGGACAAATTGCGGAGCAAGGCACCCATGAGAACCTATTGAGACGCAACGGAATCTATGCTAACCTTTGGCAAATTCAGATAGATCGGGAAATGGTGTCTAGCATAATTTAAGCTTGAAAATCCTATAC
>CAZXWR010000363.1:0-4026 GCA_964644325.1 uncultured bacterium | reverse complement strand
CCTTGGCCTAGGATGCTTTTGAGCTTCTTGATTTTGCCAGGAGACTCAACGATGAATAACTTGGTCATAACTTCAACAATCCTGAGTCATCAAAAACTCCTGGGTCTGAAACTTTCTACTGACGGTGTCACGATTTAAGCAACTACAGGATCAAAATGACGTATGAGTATGATGCAGGTAGCAATTCCCGTATCGCCTGCACTGAATACTGAACGAGCGGCAAAGTTTTACGCGAGTTTGTCATCCTCGATCTTGACGGTAATCTCATGTTTTTTTTCCAGCGGAGCCAAACCGCATGTTAAATGTTGCCTTGTTGAAAATCCCGGTGACGAACCTGCATCGATCGGTCAAATTCTACGAATCAGTTCTAGGGCTTGCTGCAAAGTAAGTGGTTGAGGAATGGATGGGTGCAACTGGATGGAGCAACCGTGGCGATCGCTCTCTACGGGTCGGGGGGGTGGTACACGCAGTCCCAGCGGAGGTGTCAATTTTCATCTAAGCCACACTCAACTAGATGAATTGAAGAGACACGTATCAATTTTATTGAAAGCGGTTCCGTCAGTTCCCCTTCATCCTCAACGAGTCGAATCTGCATCAACCCACGCACCTCAGATCATTCTTTGACTTCGGACGCCAAGCAACAATAGCGATCGCGACCCTGTTGTTTGGCTAAATACAGCGCTGAGTCTGCGCGAGCCAATAACGTGGCTGGGTCATCCTGGGGACTGGGGATCAGAGTGGCATAGCCTAAGCTGATGGAAACTTGAGGTTTAACCTGAGAACGGACATGTTCAATCTGCAACGCTGCTACGTTTCGCTTGGCTCTTTCTGCTACTTGCTCTGCCCCAGAAAGATCGGTGTTAGGCAGTAATAGCACAAATTCTTCACCACCATAGCGTGCTGTTAAGTCAGTTTCTCGATGGGTTGAATTTTCTAATGCGATCGCAATTTTTTTGAGGCAATCGTCCCCTGCCGGGTGACCATAGCAGTCATTAAAGGCTTTAAAGAAATCAACATCGCAGAGAATTACCGACAAAGGTATTTGCTCACGGCAGGCTCGTCCCCATTCCAGAGCAAATAAATCATCAAAACGACGACGGTTAGAAATCTGAGTGAGACCATCATAGTGTGCTAACTGTTGCAAAAGTCGATTATCTTGACGCAGCCACTGTTCGGTTTGCAGCAAGTTGATACGCTCAGCCTCCGCTTTTTTTCGCTGGGTAATATCTTGGAACGCTGCGATCGCATAAACAATTTGACCCTGAGGATCGAAAATCGGACGTGCCGAGATTTCTAAGGGAATCACCTGGTCATCTTGATGAATAACCAGATCGTCGATCGAGACAGTTTCTCCCTGTAAGGCGCGGACAATCGGCAAGCGATCCAAAGGATATGGATGCTCTGTCCCCGCTTGGAATGTCCGATATGCATCCTGAAAAGGTTGTGCATGGGCTGGATCTAGACTCCTTTTCCCCAAGATTTCCACGGCCGTTTGGTTGGTGTAGTAGGGTTTACCCAGCGCATCCACCACTAATATCCCAATCGGCACTCCATCTAAGAACTGAGATTGACGGGCTTCAATGGCTTGCAGCGCAATTCGAGCTTGGCGTTCACTGGTTAAAGCAGAACTCAATTGCTCATACAGGCGCGAATTTTCAATCGAAATAGCAACTTGTGAAACTAAGGGTCTGAGTATTTCAACCCGTTCAGGTGTAAAGACATTCGTCGTTATATTATTTTCAAGATACAACAGCCCAATACATTGATTCTGATGGATTAGGGGTGTGCAGAGAACAGATTTCGGCTGGGTTTGCTGGATGTATGGATCATAAAGAAAGCGCTCATCCTGGGACGCTTGATCAGAAATCAGTATGGTTCGATTGCGAATCACAAAATGTGCAATCGCATTGGAAAGATAGGGCGTTTGGGTCTTAGGATTGAGACTGTCGAGGGGTAAAGACTGCAAGGTCGTGGCTTGGTCACTAGCAATGTTACTCATCGCTTCAATTAGCCATTGCCCTTCCTGTTGCAAGATCAAAATCCCGCGTTGTGCCCCTGCATTTTCCATCACCACCTGCAAGACATTAATCAGCAACTTACTGAGAACAATTTCGCTCAGCAATGGCTGGGACGCTTTAAGAACTGTACGCAGATCCAGGGAATCTTCTATTCTGGGCGGATTCAGACATAGCTCAGATTCAGAACGACAGGAGTCTGCCTCGTTTCGCGTCAACCCAGCCAGGTGTAAATCGATGAGTTTACCCTTTGCCGTTGCCCCCCAGCGGAGATAGCTGGCTTGGGCTTCCTGGAAATAGGCCTTGGCAACCACTTCAACACCTTCCGCCTCATAGAAGACTGCTGCCCGCTCACAGGCGATCGCATAAACGTTGAGATAACCATCGGTTTTAGCGGCTTGGATCGCCTGTTGGTACAACCGAGGTACTGATTGGGTTCGGTGACGGAGCCATGCCACCTCTGCGGCAACCAGGGTATATCGACACTGAAAGTTAGCGGAACAATGGGTAGCCCACTTTTTGAGGAGCTTGAGATTACGCTGCAATAAACGTCGGTAGCGAAGCTGGGTTGGCTCATCCACAGTGGGAAAGAGGGCAATCCAAACCAGGGACTGGTAGAAGTAAAAATCAGCGCTTTGCATCAACCCCTGCACCATGGGGATGGAGGTTTCGGCTTGCTCGGCAATTGCCAATGCCTGTGCGTAGTCTTGGCACAAATATAGTGTCTGGAGTTTGAGGAAGTAATACCAGTTGAGTGAAACCACAAGCCCAGGATGGGAAGCAATCATTTCCACATGTTGCGATTCATCAAAGCTTTCATCTGTAAAGCTTTGGGAGGCTGCGGTCAATCCTTGTAGGCAACGGGCAAACTGGCGTGTGGAGAGTAAACAGGTTGGGGTAAATAGTTCACCAACTTGCTGCGCATAATCCAGCGATCGCTGGGTTTCCATCACTAGATCAGTGAGGGGGGTTCCCAACATCACCATCTTCATCGTCATGACATTATTGGCATAGCAAGCCCAGATGAAGTTTCCAGACTCAATCCCGGCACAAAATGCATTTCTAAGGGTGCTTAGATCCTGCTGAGCGTGATGACGCCAGTGGCCAATAAATCCACCAAACAAAAACAACGTATTACATTGCAGTTCCAGAACACCAAACCGTTCTACCAGGTCTAGTCCTAGCTTGCCGAATTGGTGACGACCAGGAAAGTCGTGCAATACTTCACCCCAATACCTTCCCAACCCTAAATAGGCCATGGCTGAAACTGCCGTGTTGCCATCTTGGAGTGAGAGTGTCACCATCTTTAGATAAAAGAGGTTTGATAAATCGGTGTTCGTATAATACAGAGCGGGTATTGTGTATGCCATCAGGTGAATTTTGGCTAATGCTGCCGCAGACTGCATCGGCGGCTCATCCTGAATGGCTGCTACGTCCCGAGTGCTGAGTTGAGCTTGAATCTGCTGAATCTCTTGTCGAATCGTGTTTTGAATGGCACGAGGTCGGGTGGGAATCTTTTCCCCCAATAACTGCAACCCTGCCAGGCTCAGGTCAATGACCCGCTCAAAGTTGCCAATCGTAGTCTCCAAAATAATTTGTAAGTTATAGACACTGGCTTGCTCTAAACTGCTTTTGGCGTGGGCTAACAGGGTGGAAAAGTGTTCAGTTGCAGTCTCAAAATTGGTAACTGTCCCTGGCATCTGACGAAGATTGGTTGTTTCAGCCATTTCAGGTCTAAAGACCGCTCAAAGTAGAAGCTGAAACCCTATTAAACTCGTTGAACACTAAGCTCAATATGAGTTCCAGGGACGGTTACCAAAATTGCCACAGAGATACTCACACTCCGCCAAAGCCTTAAAAACTTCAAAGGTCAGCTCATAGTGGGTTTGCCAACAATTTAGCGGTAAAAGTTGCGCGGCAATCTGCAGGTATGTCTGAGCAGAACCATAGGCTACGCTATCCCGGATTTCTCACCAGGGCAGACAGAGAGGGTCAGAATTGCGCCAGCTTG
>CAZXWR010000362.1:0-4033 GCA_964644325.1 uncultured bacterium | reverse complement strand
TTAGACCTGAAATGGCTGAAACAACCAATCTTCGTCAGATGCCAGGGACAGTTACTAAATCAATTAATCCCGCATCCCAGCCATCTTTCGCCAAGCGATCGAATAGCGAGACATACTCTACCTCATTCAAAATCCGCCGTCCGATAAAAGGACTTAGCGATTCCGGCGTCACCACATCCACACTGCGCTCAAATAAATCTTCTAGAAAAAAGCACAAATCCATAAAATTATCAAAACTCTTCATCCCCGGCTGAAACTCAACCAACAGATCCACATCACTCTCCGGCGTCATTTGCTCCCGGCGAAACGAGCCAAACAATCCACAACGATGCACCCCCAACCGCCGCAAATCCTGACGGTGTTCTTCGATCAGCTGAACCACCTGCGCCTTAGTCGCAACAGCCATCCTTCAGATCTCCTCCTTCATCATCTCCCCAAACTCCACAAACTCCGGCTCCCCTCCTGGACTCCGGCTCCCCTCCTGGGAGAGGCTGGGGGTGGGTATAACCCTAGTGCTCAGCCTCCAAACCCTGCCCCTTCCTCATAGCATTGAGAAACAAAAACCAATCATGTCGCCTCACCTCCGGCCTTCAGAACCTCATCTGCACTCACCGCCAACCCAGACAAAACCGGAGAAACAATCATTGCCGACCCCATAAATTCATGGGGCTCATAAAACCCACTCACAAGCTCAAACACCGTCACCCGCGCCTCAATTGGATCAACCACCCAGTATTCTGCAACCCCTCGCGCTGCATACTCTGACCTTTTGAATCGATAATCGCGTTCCGCCTGGTTCGGGCTAACCACCTCCACGATCAGCAGGGGCGGTGGCATCTCAGCGGTGACCAGCGATCGACTCTGACCCTCCAAAGCGATTGATAACGACTCCGAAAGCACCATCAGATCCGGCATCCGCACCGTAGGGCCAGCCCCACTCACCACCAGCTCAGCCCCAATCCGCAGACAATAAAACGCAACCCCCTGCTGCAAAAACAGCGTCAACAGAAACATCACAATCCGCTGATTCAAATCACTTTCAGACGGCATGGGTTCCACCACGCCGTTCACCAGTTCCGTGCGACATTCAAAACCTGTCTCAAGGGCTAAATACTCAGCAACTGTCACTTTTTGCTGTGCTGATATAGTCATGTTCTCGCTCCAGCCAAGCCTCGTACCATCATCCTAGCCAGGAAAGCAGAGATCCATAAAAATATCAAAACTCTTCATCCCCGGCTGAAACTCAACCAACAGATCCACATCACTCTCTGGCGTCATCTGCCCCCGGCGAAACGAGCCAAACCTCCAGCACTCCGTCTCCCCTCCTGAACTCCGGCTCCCCTCCTGGGAGGGGTTGGGGGGTGGGTATAACCCAGTGCTCAGCCTCCACCTCAACTCCGCCACCCTCAGCAGCAGCCGATAATGCGTCCAGCTCAAATCGGAACGCACTGCGTTCCGATTTGAGCACATCAGGTAGAAACGCCTCATATTCCGAAGGTTTCTAACATCAAAACCCTTCCCAAACTGAGCGGTCAACTGTTCCGAAAGTCCCTGCAAAACCGCCTTGCCGTACTCCGCCCTGGCCTCCCCCGCCTGCTCCTCCTCCACAATCAACTCGCCAATTTGCCAATAGGTCATCACCCTCACCTGATTGACCTGCGCCCTGACCTGCTGACGGGCGATCGTAATTAGGTGATCAGTCAAGCTTATCTCATGACAAAGCATCTCCTGATCGTTGGCAAACACGTTGGAATCGCCCTCACCCCCGGCCCCTCTCCCAAATTTTGGGAGAGGGGAGACTGATGGGATGCCCAACGCTGGTCGGTTCCCCTTCGCCCAGGACTGGGCGAAGGGGGTAGGGGATGAGAGCCTGCAAAAAGTGTGCCTTGTGCCCTACGCTAAGCCTCTTGCAAGAATTGTGCGATCGCCCTTGCATCATGCTTGGGCTAGTGTGGCAAGAATGCTGTCCAGCACAGTCGGTAAGTTATGGAGCACTTCGTCATTGGAAAAACGCAAAACGCGATCGCCATAAGCTCTTCCGCGTAAGGCTTCCCATACTTCGCTTCGGCAGGAGTGGAGCGTCGTCGCAGCGATCGCGCAGCTTGCTCAGTTTGAGGTGAGCTATTTCGAATCCTTGAATTTTGGCGACACATGGACTTGGCCATCGGGCAGCGTGTTATTTCATTTTAGAGATGAGGGCCGACTCACGCGATCGCGCCAAACGAAAAAGCTCACGAACAGCGAAATCTTCCCCCGACCGTTATTCCAATTCTCCGGCCCCAATCACTTGCAGAAACCCCTCCAGCGTCACAATCGGACAGACAAACTCATCCTGAAGACTCAGCAGATCCTGATCACCCGTGATCAGGTAATCTGCCCGACCCACCAAAGCCAACACCAAAAAAGGAACATCATCAGGATCTCGACAGGCAGGCGTTTGAGGCAGCACCTCGGGCAACGTCACCGTCTCACCAAACAGCAGATAGTCACTGAGCAATTCCTCCTGCTCCTCCGGCGTTAGCCTAAACTTTGGATAAGCCAACACCCGAATCAACTCCAAGGTCGTCTCCCTAGAAACCAGAGGAACACATTGCGCCTGTTGCCAAAGCAACCGCAACCTCGCAACTTGTCCGCCAAAAATCAACGCAGAGACAATCAAATTCGTGTCAATGACAACCCGTGGACAGCCCCTCAAGACTGACGCGCCCACCGTACCGCATCCGCCACATCTTGCTCATTCACCCCTAAATCTGCCAGCTTCGCGCGTACTGCATCGGCCCGCTGCATCTTCACAGGCGTCAAGATAATCTGTCCCCCCTCCACCTTAATTTCAAAGTACTCCGTAGCCCCCACCGCACGAGTCACACTCTTCGGTAGCGTGAGCTGATTTTTAGCCGTCAATTTTGCCAACATTTCACAGCCTCGCAGTTCACCTCAAAATCGGGAAGTAAGGAAATCTTACTTTCAGTATAAAGTTCTCTACCGCTCATCCGCGTCTGCGTACCCTCAAAACAAGCCAAACTCACCAGACGACTTCAGCCCAACATCCTTTCCAACGCATCCAAATCCGCCGAAATCTCCGCCTCCAGCGCCCGTAACTTCCCTAAAATCACCATCGGCGGCTCGTACTCCACCTCTTCATACTCAATCTCCTTGTACCGATTGATTGAAAGGTCATAGCCATTTTCCTTAATCTCTTGCTTCGGCACAAAAAACGCCTTCGCGGTGCGATCGCCATCCTTTTGCGGATCGCGTGTCTGCCACCGCGCCAGCAAATCCGGAATATCATTCGCCTCAATGGGTTGCCGCTTATCATCCAGCGACAACCCATCCGCCTCCATGTCGTAGAACCAGACAAAGTCCGTCCCGTCCTTCTCCACCCCAACCTTCGTAAACATCAACACCGCCGTAGATACCCCCGCGTAGGGCTTAAACACCCCCGACGGCATCGAGATCACCCCGTCCAACTTGTGCTCCTCCACCAACACCTGACGCACGCCCTTATGCGCCTTCGACGAACCAAACAAGACCCCATCCGGCACAATCACCGCCGCGCGGCCACCCCGCTTGAGCAGGCGTAAAAAGAGGGTCAAAAACAGCAGCTCAGTTTTAGTGGTAGAGATTGCCTTCACGAGATCCTTGGCGATCGTGGACTTTTCCACCGACCCCTTAAACGGCGGATTCGCCAGAATCAGCGTAAACGCCTCTTCAATGCCCCCATGCTCCTCAGACAAAGAATCCCGTGCCTCAATCTTCGGATCCTCAATCCCGTGCAGCATCAGGTTCATGCTGCCGATTCGCAGCATCGTCCCGTCAAAATCAAACCCGTGAAACATCTCGCGGTTAAAATGTTCGCGGTTCCCCTGGGCATTGATCAGAAAATTTCCCGCATCATCTTTTTGGTCACGCACATACTCCGCCGCCGCCACCAAAAAACCCCCCGTCCCACACGCCGGATCGCAAATCACCTCATGGGGGCTAGTAGTCTGCCACAATGTTTTTGACAGATAGGCTAGGTTCAGAGAAACTGGAG
>CAZXWR010000361.1:0-4063 GCA_964644325.1 uncultured bacterium | reverse complement strand
CGGAAAGCCAGGGCAATCAGCGTGATCGCCCCTAGCCCCGCAAGCCAGTAGGGCAAGTGGCGGGGCAGCCGTTTCCAGGGGCGGGGAGTAGGGGGGGGAGCATCCGGCGATGCTTCTGCGGCAGCTGGGGCATCAACGGTCGAGGGTTGCGCCTTGAGATTGGGCAAGGGGAGGCCAGAGAGTAGGGAGCGAGGGTGTTTGTGCTGCATCAGAAGATTTTCCTCCTCATTCGCGGGTTTTGAGGACTGCAATTAAATCGAGCTGGTTGAGCTGACGGCGGATCAACCACCCGGAGGCCAGGGCGGCCAGCGTGATCACCACAAAGGCAAAGGCATAGCTGGCGGGGGTGACAATCAACGGAAAGCGAAATAGCTCCCAGTCATAGGCTTGGGTAATCAGCGCAGCCAAGCCAAATCCGAGGGCAAAGCCCAGGGGAATCGCCAAGGCTGTGACAATCGCCTGCTCCCCCAGTAAAATCACCGCAATTTCGGCTTGGGTAAAGCCAATAATCCGCAGGGTGGCGAGTTCGCGGCTGCGTTCTGAGAGGGCGATGCGCGCCACGTTATAGACCACCCCAAAGGCAATGACGCTGGCAAAAATGACCAGCACCATCGTAAAGATGGCAAAGCTGCCCGCAATGGTTTTTTGAAATTCGGCGATGATCCGCTCTCGCAGCGCCACACTCGCCACAGCGGGGGTTTGTTTCAGCTGGCGGTAGAGCTGATTGAGGGCCTGGGCATCCACCGTCAGGTAGGCGCCAGAGAGGATTTGCCCTTCTCCCATCAAGGCATTGAGAGCCTGGATATCCATGTAGGCCCCGAGGCCAATGAGTTCATCCACCAGCCCCACCACGGGCACCTGGCGAATGGGCCGTTCCCCCTCGAGTACTTCCACCGTGAGGCGATCGCCTATCGCAACATTGAGGATTTCAGCCAACTTGGTGGTGAGCACAACCCCTTGGCTCGGCAACGGTACAGGGCGCAGGTCTTGATCTAATAAGCGTCGGAGTTCTCCCTGGGGCACCAGGCCCGTGAGGCCCGTGAGATGGCTCTGATGCTGAAACCGGAGCCGAGCAGGCACCGCGCGAAACGGCTCGGACTGTAAGACACCGGGGAGGTGATTCAACTCGTACCGGGCGCGACCAGAGCGGGGTTCATTAAAGACTAGGGTCACATCCTCTCGCTGCACCTGGCGGAACTGTACCTCAACCATATAGTTGGTGGCGTCTTCAAAATAGCGCCCCACCACTAGAATGGCGACGGCTGCTGCAATGCCAAGAATCGCTAACCCTGCTTGCAGCGATCGCCGTTCCAAATTCCGTAAAATAATCTGGCCGACGGGCGACAGCAGCCGCTGCCACCCCAACTGCTCAACAATGGTTGGTCGAAAGGTGGCGGGGGGTTCGGGCCGCATTGCCTCCGCCGGGGGCAGTGAGACTGCCTGTCGCACCGCCGTAAACGTCCCCAGCACTGCGGCCCCAATACTCACCGCGATCGCCGTCACAATAAGATGCGTTCCAGCCCGGTACTGGAGTACCGGAAAATGGTAGAAGCGGGCATAGTTCTCGGTGATTAGCCCCCCCAGCCAGACCCCCACCGCTACGCCCAGTACGGCACCGAGCAGTGTAATCACTAGCACCAGTTTCAGGTAGTGCAGCCCCACCGTGCCATTGTCGTAGCCAAAGGCCTTGAGGACGGCAATCTGATCGCGCTGAGTGCTCACCAGTCGCGCCAGCACTAAGTTGAGCAAAAAGGCCGCAATCCCCAAGAAAATAACGGGCACCAGAACCGCCGTGGCAGCCAAACTTTCAATCTCACTGTTAATAAACTGATGGGAAATCTGATCGGCCCGTTCATAGGCCCCCAGTCCCCCATAGGGTTTTAGCAGCTGATCCAGGCGATAAATGACCGCTGCGGGACTCGCCTGGGGCATCAGCGACAGGGCCACATCATTAAACGCACCGTCGAGGTCAAAAGCCGTGCCGAGGGCTTCCCGTCCCATCCAAATTACCCCAAACCGCTGGTTGTCGGGGAATAAATCAGTGCCTCTAATCTCATAGACATACTCGGGGGAGAGGGCAATGCCCACAATCTGGAGCGGCTGCCAGCGCTCATTGAGCACCGCCCCTAGGGTGTCCCCTACCGTCAGGTGGTTGGCCTCGGCAAACACCTCACTCACTAAAACTTGGTCGCGCCGCCCCGGCTCAATGTACTGCCCCTGGCGAATAAAAACATCATTTAAGACGGGGTGCTGTTGTTCCGGGATTGCAATTAAGCGTCCGGTGGCAGGTTCTGCCAACCCTGGCACGTCTAAATTTACATCCACCACTACCCGCGTTTGCACCTGCTGCACGCCCGGAATTTCAGCAATTCGCGCTGCCAGGGTATCCGGTGCCCGCTTCAGCGACACAAACACATCGGCAAACCGATAGCGGTCATAATAGGTCTGCTGGGAAAGCTGTAGCGAGTCGTAGGCGCTCAGCATGGTCACCAAGCAGGCAATGCCGCAGGCAACAATGAGGGCGATCGCAATCACCTGCCCCTTCAAGTGCAGCAGATCGCGGCGCAGTTTCTGGTCGAGGGCCTTCACCACTCCAAGGCCTCCGGCGACACCTTCAGGTCATTTTCCTGGACGGTCGTAATTTCGCCACTCCGCATGGTAATGACCCGATCGGCCATGGCGGCAATGCCTGCATTATGGGTAATGACGGCGGTGGTGGTGCCCAGATCTTGATTCACCTGGGCCAGTGCTTCGAGGACGAGTTTGCCCGTTTGGAAATCCAGAGCCCCTGTAGGTTCATCACAGAGGAGCACCTGGGGCCGCTTGGCAATGGCTCGGGCGATCGCCACTCGCTGCTGTTCGCCGCCGGACAGCTGGGCCGGGAAGTGATTCAGGCGATCGCCCAAATGAACCCGCTCCAGGGCTTCACGGGGATGCATGGGCTGGGCGGCAATATCCGTCACCAATGCCACATTCTCGCGGGCTGTCAGACTCGGAATCAGATTGTAGAACTGAAACACAAAGCCGACACTCTGACGACGGAACCGGGTGAGCACGCGATCGCTAGCAGCCGTGAGATCCTGTCCCTGGAACAACACCTGGCCACTGGTCGGCACATCCAGCCCCCCCAAAATATTGAGCAGCGTAGACTTGCCGCTACCCGAAGGCCCCAGCAGCACCACAAACTCACCCTCGTACAGGTCTAGATTCACAGACTTCAAAGCCTGAACCGTCACCTCACCCATCCCATAGGTTTTCGTGACCCGCCTCATCTCAAAGAGAGGCACAGGGAGGACACTGGTTGTGGGTTGTCCTGGGTTTCTGTATTGCTCCAGCGGTTGTGACATACACCAGCCTCCAGCGAAGGCTCACCCTACCGCCTAGACAGTCGGATCACTGCAATGGCATCCTACAGCTTAGAAAATCAAGTATGAGAAGAATGAAATACTAAAGAGCCGTCTAGTCACACCCTAGATCGCGTGACGGGGCTTGCCAAGTTAAACGTAGCAATTCTTACCAGTCCGCCAGAGGCGCAAAGACGCTGGCTCGATGCAATCCAGGATGAACCCACCCGAGGTCAGGGAGCGGCTCGATCCTTAGGCTGGGTCAAGAACCGTACCCACCAAACAGGCTTCCGTGAGATCGGTGCCGTCCAGATTGACGCCTTCAATTTCAGCGCAGAGCAAATTCACGCGAATCAGGGTGGCTCCCGCCAGGTTGGCCCCACGCAAGTCGGCTTCTTCTAAATTTGCCTCGGTGAGAATTGCCCCCTGTAAGTTTGCAGTGCGTAAATCAACCCCCTGCAAATTGACGCTGCTTAAATTGGCCCCGCGCAGATCTGCCTGCCGCAGGTCAACCCCCTGTAAATTCACGCCCATTAGGTTGGCCCCGCTCAGAGAAGCGCCCGAAAAATTAGCCTGAGTGGGGTTGGCACCCATCAAATTTGCGCCGCGCAGATTGGCCCCGCGACAATCAGCCCCCTGTAAATTAGATTGCATGAGGTTGGCACCGCCCAGGTTGGCCCGTAAATCGGCCTGGGTTAAATCCGCGCCCATGAGATTGG
>CAZXWR010000360.1:0-4070 GCA_964644325.1 uncultured bacterium | reverse complement strand
AGCTTTGAGGGCGGTACGCTGTTCTGGTTTCATCACAGGGAGTCTTGGTACGTCTTCTCCATTATCGTTTTTCTTTTCTCAGCGGATGATGTGCTCCCTATTAGGGACTGATATGATAACGATTTTTTTTGATTCTGTTCTAAACGATAGCGCATTTCGCTTTTATCATAAAGTACTCAAATTGGGTAATGAAAAATAGTGATATGATATTTTTTACTACAGACTTACCCTTAGTGGTGCAGAAAAGTGTTGGAACGGTTGATATGGAGTCAGTCTCATCTGAGACAGGAGTCGCCTAAAGGGGGCGTTTCATGAGACGCTGAAGTTCCTCAACTGTAACCGTCCCTGGAACTCATATTGAGCTTAGTGTTCAACGAGTTTAATAGGGTTTCAGCTTCTACTTTGAGCGGTCTTTAGACCTGAAATGGCTGAAACAACCAATCTTCGTCAGATGCCAGGGACAGTTACCCTCAACTTACAGCAAAGATCATGAAAACACCCCTTTTGTATTGTCAACTGCACGACCAATTGCGTCAATGGGTCACCCCCAAAGACCAACGACGTTTGCGAGGCTTTGCTGAAATGATCGCTGCGATTTTACAGTCACAGAGCGCCTGTTTAGGAGAGTGGCTCCCTTACTTATCGCATCGGCCGTGTAAGGCACGTGCTCACATGGAACGATTGAGCTACTTCGTCCACAACCAGCAGATTAACGCTGAGCGATTCTATGAACCCCTGTTACAGGATGCCTTGCAAGCCTTTGCTGGAGAAGCGGTGCTTTTGACTCTCGATACCAGCATGTTGTGGGATCAATTTTGCCTAGTAGAGGTGTGCTTGGCTTGGGGTGGACGCTCTATTACCCTGGCTCAACTCGTGCTTGAACATGGCAGTGCAATGGTGGGATTTGAGCAGTATGAGCCGTTGTTGGCACAGGCAAGGCGTGTCCTACCCCAGGGATGCCAGGTGACCTTACTGGCAGACCGAGGCTTTGAGCATGGCGCACTATTGCGTTGGTTGCAGCAACACCACTGGTCTTGGGCGATTCGGGTCAAGTCGGACTTGAACGTGACGTTCCAGGACGGTCGTACCCTTGCCGTTGAGCACCTGTTACCTCCATCTGAGCAAGCCTATCTATTTGCTAACGTCAGTGTCCTGGGGGGCATCGCCTGCCATCTCGCCACGGCGACCGTGGCCGGGGCTAAAGAATCTTGGGCAGTATTGTCTGAGCGTCCTGCGTCATTGCAAACCTTTGCCCTCTACGCTCAACGCTTTGGCGGCATTGAACCCCATTTCAAAGACTACAAGTCAGCCGCTTTTGACGTGCTGCAATCGGGCTTACGCGATGCTCAAGCGTTGACCTGCTTGTTTATGCTCCTCGACTGTGCATCCCTGCTCGCGCTGATCTTGGGGATGATGCTGGTGCAAGCAGGACGTCGCAGTTGGCTCGATTGGCATGGCCAACGGGGCTTGAGTTTTCTGCGACTGGGGTTAAGGGAGTTCGCCCGCTGTTGTTATCGGCGATTGCCGTTGCCCAGATTCCGGGCATTGCCAAAACGCAATCCGCCTCCCGCTTGTGCCTCTCACCGTAAACGTGACACGTTAGACTGCCGCATTGAGTTCGCTAAAGTCGTTAGCTTCTCATATTGAGACTGCCTGAGATTTCTGCACCACTAAGCAGACTTACTAAACTTTAGCAATCCATTCTGAATTATGAGAGGCATTTTGCCAAAGTTCTTGCTCAGAGAAAGTTTTGAGATCTGTAGTTCTTATGAATCATTTCAGATTGCTATTGGATGAGTATTGGAGTTTTCATTGAATACTATATTAGTAACTGGAGGGGCTGGATTTATTGGTTCTAACTTTATCTTGAGGATGACATCCAACTCAGATATTAGGATAATTAATCTTGATAAGTTAAGCTATGCAGGTTCTCTCAAGAATCTTGAAAGTATTTGTAATGAATTAACTTACTCTTTTGTTCATGGTGATATCAGAAATCGTAATCTAGTACAGCAGATTCTAAATGTCCATATGCCAATTGCAGTTATTAATTTTGCTGCTGAAACACATGTAGATCGTTCAATACTGAATCCTGATCCTTTTATTGAAAACAATATTTTAGGCACTTATTATCTATTGGAAGAAGTTAGAAAATATTGGAATTGCCTTTCTGATTATAAAAAGCAGTCTTTTCGTTTCTTACACATCTCTACCGACGAGGTATATGGTTCACTTACCGTTGACGACCCACCATTTACCGAATTTTCTCAGTATTCCCCTAACAGTCCCTATTCAGCTTCTAAAGCTAGTTCCGATCATATAGTGCGTAGCTATTTCCACACTTTCGGCTTACCCACATTAATAACAAATTGCTCAAATAATTATGGCCCTTTTCAATACCCTGACAAACTTATTCCATTAACGATAACAAACGCTATTAATGGTCGTTCAATTCCAGTGTATGGAGACGGTAGTAATATACGTGATTGGCTGTATGTTGACGATCACTGCCGTGCGATTGAACTAGTATTGAGTGAAGGTAGTCCTGGTGAAAACTATAATATCGGAGGAAACTCTGAATGCTCAAATATTTGGATTGTTGAGCGAATCTGCACGATTTTAGCTGACATGTTGCCACACAGCAGTCATTTTCCTTTTTCAAATTTAATTGCTTTTGTTGTAGACCGTCCCGGTCATGATCAAAGATATGCAGTAGATTACAGTAAAATTAGAGAACAATTAGGCTGGAACCCTTCTCATGATATAGAAAGGGGTTTATTTCAAACTATACAGTGGTACATTAACAACCAAGATTGGTATGTTGATGTCAGGTCATTTTAACCTTAAGGTTAGGTTTTGATACTTTTTCTCTATCTGCAGCTTCCTATTTTTGTATGAAAGGAATTATTTTAGCTGGAGGCTTGGGCACTCGCTTATATCCAATAACAAGCGTTGTTTCAAAGCAGCTTCTACCAATATATGATAAACCAATGATTTATTATCCCCTGTCTACCCTTATGGTAGCCGGGATACGAGAAATCCTCATTATCACTACACCTAGAGATGAGCCATTGTTTAGATCTCTTTTGGGGGATGGGGAACAATTAGGAATTTCACTAGCTTATAAAACACAGGCACACCCAGAGGGGTTGGCTCAGGCATTTATCATTGGTAAAAATTTTATTGGCAATAGTAGCGTATCCTTAATATTAGGTGACAATTTATTCTATGGAGAATCATTTTCTGAAGTACTGAGATCTGCAAGTAATCTTCAGCACGGTGGAATAATTTTTGGATACTGGGTTAATGAACCTGAACGCTATGGGATTCTCATGTTTGATGAACATAAAAAAGTTATTGACATCGTAGAAAAACCGAATTCTCCACCCTCAAATTACGCAGTAACTGGCCTTTACTTTTATGACAATCAAGTGGTTGATATTGCTTCTGAGCTTCAACCTTCCTCCCGAAATGAACTTGAAATAACAGATGTCAATAAGTATTATCTTCGCTCAAATCAGCTAAATGTGGAAACATTGAGTCGCGGGGTAGCTTGGCTTGACACTGGCACTTATGAAAGCTTTCTTCAAGCTTCTCTTTTTGTTCAAACAATTGAGAAACGACAAGGATTAAAAATTGCATGCATTGAAGAGATTGCTTACCAGATGGGATATATAACATCAGATCAGGTTGTCAACTTAGCTCTCAACATGAAGAATAATAGCTATGCAAATTATCTTCGTAAGGTAATTGAATTTTGACTCTCCTCGCTAATGTCGCGGGTTACAAGCAAATTTTAATGTAAAATAAGTACTTTAGGTGTATTTTATTTAAGTATTAAATATTCAAGAATGGATTACTTTTATACCATTCATCCGTTTTATTAACATTTTGGCTGAGGTGCCTGTGATGCACGGTTTCTCATGGAACAATTTCTACAAAATTGTCTCCTTCGCAATCTTTCAGGAGGGGTACGAAGTTATACGACCAAACCTTAAAATTCTTGATGTGCCTCTGCAATTTCTCAAAAAGTGCTGATAGCCCACGAGCTATAGCTTGGACTTTAGGCA
>CAZXWR010000359.1:0-4112 GCA_964644325.1 uncultured bacterium | reverse complement strand
CGAACACCGCGATCGCGGGATTTTAGGGTTCGCTGAAAATATGAGCCAGCCCCTGTCCTTTCTGAGCCGCGCGCTGAACCATCCTGCTCCCGTCTAAGGGCTGGTCTAAAGGTTGATATTGGCACACTACTGCGGGGGCCGATTAAGAACGCGGGGCCTTATCCCGGACATCCGTTTGTCCGGTCGAGGAAACAGCTGCGGTTGTGCCCTTGCCATTGCCATTGGTGGCAGCCATGGCTGGCACTGGAGCCGGGGTCTGATGCGGATGCCGACGGTGACTTAGGCGCAGCGCTGCCGTTTTGATCACGATGTAGAGCACTGGCACAATAAACAAACTCAGTACCGTGGCAATTAGCATCCCCCCCATAACAGCGGTGCCCAGAGACTGACGGGCTGCGGCTCCTGGCCCTGTTGCAACGACGAGGGGCAGTACCCCAATCACGGTGGAAAGGGCCGTCATCAAAATGGGTCGCAGGCGCTCTCGGGCGGCTGTAATCACCCCTTGCACAATGCTGGCACCTTGATCCCGGGCCTGGTTGGCAAACTCCACGATCAGGATTGCGTTTTTACTGGCAATGCCAATCAGCATCACAAAGCCAATCTGGGTATACACATCATTGGCAATCCCCCGGAAAAAGAGGGCAACCAGGGCTCCCAAAATGGCTAGGGGCACCGTCAGCATAATAATCAGGGGGTCGACGTAGCTCTCATACTGAGCAGCCAACGTGAGAAATACCAGCACGACCCCGAGCAAGAAAATAATGGCCGCGCTGCCGCCTGATTCAATTTCTTCGAGGGCCAGCCCTGACCACTGGTAGCCAAAGCCACGGGGCAAGGTTTCAGCAGCAACGGCTTCCATCGCCGCGATCGCCTGGCCGGAGCTGACCCCTGGCGCTGCGGCGCCATTGATTTCGACCGCTCGAACCAGATTGTAGTGGTTGATGATCGACGGCCCGCTGGTCTGGCTGACGGTCACCACACTACTCAGGGGAATCATCTGTCCGGTTTGCGATCGCACGTAGAGCTGATTGATATCCTCGGGGTTGGCTCGAAATGCCTGATCGGCCTGCACATAAACGCGGTAGGTACGCTGGAACTGGTTGTAGTCATTCACGTAGGTTGACCCTAAGAAAATGCGAAGGGTATCAAAAATATCCTCCAGGGAAACCTGCAGGGCATTGGCTTGATCCCGATCGACCGCCACACTAATTTGGGGGGTGTTGGCATTAAAATTGGGCCGTAATTGGGAAAGCTGAGGATTGTCCGGCGTCGGATAGGTACTGGCGCGCCCCATAAATTTTTGCAGGGTTTCACCCAGGATCTTAAAGCCATTCCCGGCTCGATCCTGAAGGTAAAACTCGAAGCCGCCAAAGTTCCCCACCCCCTGAATGGCGGGGGGAGCAAAGGGAATCACGGTGGCCTCTTGGATACTGAGCAGCTTGGGGAACAGGCCACCAATAATAGCCTGTGAGGAATTTTGGGCACCGGGGCGCTCAGACCAAGGTTTGAGGGTCGAGAAAATGATGCCGTTGTTGGGGGTAGAACCGCTAAAGCTGAAGCCCCCCACCGCAAAAATATTCTGAATATTGGGTTCCTCTTTGAGGATGGCCTCTGCCTGTTCTAAAACGCTCTCCGTATAGCTCAGGGATACCCCCTCTGGCCCCTGCACAATGGTAATGAAGTAGCCCTGATCCTCCTCCGGCAAGAAGGCGCGGGGAACCATGCCATTCAGCCAGTAGGTGAGCAAGAGTGCCCCCACGAACAAACTCAGCACAATGCCTTTGCGATGGGTCAGTCCGGAAACAAAGCGTGAATAACGGCTGCGGCCCGCATCGATACCCCGGTTAATGCCGTTGAAAAACCAGTTGTTTGGAGCCTGTCCCTGGCGCAGCAGCAGGGCCGACAGGGTCGGCGTGAGGGTAATGGCATTGAAGGTGGAAACGGTAATGGCGCAGGCAATGGTCAGGGCAAATTGCTGGTACAGCTGTCCTGAGGTACCGGGCAGAAAGGCAACGGGCACAAACACGGTAATCAGGACGATGGAGGTGGCAATCACCGCCCCCAACAGGTCATTCATCGAGGCGATCGCCGCTGGAATCGGCCGCATGCCTTCTTCTTGAATGCGACGGGTGATGTCTTCCACGATGACGATGGCATCATCCACCACGAGCCCGGTGGCGAGGGTGAGGCCAAATAGAGTCAGGGTATTGATGGAAAACCCCAGCAGCTTCACAAAGATGAAGGTGCCCACCAGGGCGACCGGAATCGCCACCGACGCAATCAGCGCCGAGCGCCAGTTCTGTAAAAACAGATAGATGATCACCACCACCAGCACAATCGCCAGCACCAGGGAAGAAATCACCTCACGGGTTCCGGCTTCAATAAAGCGTGTGGTATCAAAGGCAATGTCATATTTCATCCCAGGGGGGAACCCCGCCGAGAGCTGCGCAATCTCATTTCGGGCGGCGTTCGCCACATCCACCGCGTTACTGCCGAGCTGTTGCTCAATCCCGAGCCCGATGCCCCGGTGCGAGACGCCATCATCCGAGGTAAAGCGCAGCAGAGAGCCGTAGTTTTCGGCACCCAGTTCTACCCGTCCCACATCGCGCAGCTTAATGAGCGTGCCATCTTCAGCGGTGCGCACCACAATATCGTTGAAGGCTTCTGGGGTTTGGAGCCGCCCCTGGGCCTTCACCGCATACTGGTATTGCTGACCGTCGGGCGCTGGGGGCTGACCAATTTGCCCCGCCCCCACCTGAATATTTTGCTGTTGTAAGGCAAAGACCACATCCTGAGGGGTGAGCCCCCGGCCCGCCAAGCGACCAGGGTCAAGCCAGATGCGAATGGCGTAGGTGCGCTCTCCAAAGATGCGGACATTTTCCACCCCTTTAATGCGCTTGAGGGAATCGACCAGATAGAGATCAGCGTAGTTGCTGAGATACACGTCGTCATAGCGATCGTTCCCGGCGGCATCCTGTTCGGCGTAGAGGCCGATGGCCAGCAAAAAATTTGAGTTGCCCTTGCTGACCCGTACGCCCGTTTGGGTGACCGGCCCTGGCAGGCGCGACTGAACGCTAGAAACCCGATTCTGCACGTCCACAGCCGCAATATCAGGGTCACGGTCTAGGTCAAAGGTGAGGTTGACGCTACTGGTGCCGTCGTTGGCGCTGGTGGATTTAATGAAGCGGAGCCCCTCTAGTCCGTTTAACTCTCGCTCCAGAATATTGGTGACGGTAGATTCCACCACTTCCGCACTGGCCCCGACGTAATTGGCGGTGACCGATACCTGGGGAGGGGTAATGCTGGGATACTGCGAAACAGGCAGGGTGGGAATGGCCGCAACCCCCATGAGGGTGACCACAATTGAGCAGACGGTGGCGAAGACAGGCCGCCGAATGAAAAAGTCAGCAATGGAAAAAACCATAGGGTGCCATGGGAAATGGGGCTACGGGCAGAAGGTGAGAGCGTTCTAAGGTGTTGAGTGTTGAGTGTTGAGTGTTGAGCGTTCTAGAAGCAGATGCGTTATCCAAAGCAGCGCTGCGGTTAACGGCTTTTGAGCCTACAGGGTGAACCTGCAACAAGCGGGTTAAAAGTTGCCGGGGGGTGGCCCGTCTTGAATGGGCATGCAGTCCTGCAGCTGGAGTAGACCGGAGGTAATCACGCGATCGCCTCGGGAAAGGCCCTTGAGAATTTCCTGGTTGTTGCCAATAATCTGGCCAAGTTCGACCGGCTTTTGCTGGGCCACCAGTTGACTGGGGTCTGGTGCACCAGGGGGCGGGCCGCCGGGGCCGCCAGCTGGGGGTGCTTCACAGCTCGCCTGACTAGCAGGCACAGCGGTAAAGACAAAATTTTGACCTGCCAGTCGGGAAATGGCGGCGGTGGGCACTAGAACACCAGGGCGCGTGGCCCAAATCACTCTGGCTCGTACCCGCTGGTTGGTGCGTAATTTGCCATCTCCATTGTCGAAGACGGCTTTGGCCTGAATGGCCTGGGTCTGTGGATCGACGCTGGGAGCAATGAAGAAGATGCTGCCCGTTTTGAGGGGCTGTCCAGTCGGGCTAACTAACTGCACGGGCAAGCCAGTCCGGAGTTGATCAGACTTTTCCTGGGGG
>CAZXWR010000358.1:0-4150 GCA_964644325.1 uncultured bacterium | reverse complement strand
TCTGCTTGGGGTACGCGAAGATCTGGCCAGCCTGCTCGACCGCTTGGGCCGTCCATTTCCTTGCCTCAATCCATTGACCGGGCCAGAGGGACAGCTACCGGGCATATCCACCCGTCAGGTGCTGGCCAGTCTGCCGCCGTTGCGCAGTGGGTTATCCTGGCTCCAAACTTCTTATCAGCGCGGAGACTGGCGCCAGACTCTATCCACCCTGGCCACCGATTTCGGGCCGAAGATCGAGGATCCGGAACTGCGTGCCGCTTTCGAACAGGCGGCGCTGCAAGCCACTGCTGCGGACCTGCCACAGGGCGGACGCAGCGTGCCGGTCGCGAACCAGACCGCAGAGTCTGTGGCCCTGCCAGACGAACTGGCGACTTGGTATCGCGGAATCGATCCACCGCTGGTTCTGAACCATGAGACTCGTAACCACATGCCGGAAGACTTGGCGCGCTATCTGTTCTGCGCCGTATACGCCCGGCTGAAGGGCGTTTCACCCAAGGCCACCCAGTTTCCCGTCGCGCTGGCGCCACGTCATAAGAATTGGGAAACCGGCAAGTTCGACGACCGGTTCCGGGTGCAAGTTGCCGATCAACCGGCCACGACGGTGATGAGCCACATGGCAAAGGACGGTCATTATTTTATTCATTATGATCCAGTCCAGTGCCGTAGCCTGACAGTCCGCGAGGCTGCTCGCCTGCAAACCTTTCCAGACAGCTATTTCTTCGAGGGTAATCGGACTCAGCAGTACACTCAGGTTGGCAATGCAGTTCCACCGCTCTTGGCACGGCAAATCGCCAGTTTGGTCTGGAACTTGTTGCGATAGCCAAGGTGATGGAGTGAAGTGGAGTACGCGGAGATGACCGACATCGTAGATCAGGCAACCCGTTCTCGGATGATGTCGCGCATCCGCAACCGGGACACGGCTCCCGAACGGGTGGTTCGACAGGAATTGTACCGCTTGGGAATTCGCTACCGCCTGCATAATGGAAAACTGCCGGGCCGACCGGATATTGTGATCAGCCGGCTCCGAACCGTGATCTTTGTTCACGGCTGTTTCTGGCACCGGCATCCCGGTTGCCGGATGGCCTACACCCCCAAATCCAATGTCGAGTTCTGGTTGACCAAACTGGAAGGTAACGCGAGGCGGGATACCGAAAACCAGGCGCGCTTGGCTGAACTGGGCTGGCGGGTAATCGTCATCTGGGAGTGCGAAATTCGCAACCTTACCGCTTTGCAGGAACAACTCGCCAAGTTGCTAGGCATAGAGGCAGAGTAGGATAGAATTACTGGCCGATTTCATTTGGAAATGTGACCCCCTCACCGAAAGGTACATTTGTCGAGATAATGGAAGAATCGCTATTGGCTGGCCGCAGTTCTGGTATATTTTCCAGCACTTGGCTGTAGCTGCTTTGGCGGATGATCTCCCAACATTCCGCCTTCTTGGCCCACTCGGAAACCATACGTCCTTTAGCGGATTCGTGCAGTATCCGGTTGACATCCTGCGCCCAAGCCAGCATCTGCTGTTTTAACTGGGACGACAAATCCTGTTGCAACCATATACGTTCCAAGTCAAGCCGGTCGCCAAAGCGGTGACTTAATAGAGCGATCAGGTAGGTTGTGACATTGGCCTGAAAAGACTTGAATGCTGGACGCACCAACTTCTGAGCCGTCTTGAATAAAATTGCCTTGGCAATCGACTGCTTGTAGAAAGTCACATCAGGTTCAACCGGACAAGTGCTTGTTCCGTTCTCAAACCCCTGCATAAATCCCTCGAAATTTTTCTGCGCACCAAGACTGACTCGGTCGGGTTTTTGATCCCAAGTGCTCAGGAATTTGGCGAGGTCGGTTTTGGTAATTTTCCGTGAGGTTGGGATGATTTCCTTGAGCCGGCGCAGTTTCGCGGGAGTGTTTCCTTCCCGGATCAGCAACACGTTGTAGCTCCCGGCAGCGCGCTCGTAGAACCAGCGGCTCACACTATCGGGACAAAAAACTGTGTTGGCCAGTTTCTCGATCTGCACATGAAATGGCCGATTCGCCGACAGGTCGGCCTGCCGGACTGAGTTCTGACTGTTGGCATAACGGGATACAGCCGCAATCATGTTTTCCTCAGCTTCTGGGTCACTGGAACGGAGGATTATGATCTTGGCGGGAACGCGGACCCGTTTCAGATCAATTCCCGGATCCTTCTTTTTGGTAAAATAAATAGATGCTGTGGTTTGGCCGCCATTGACAATTTGCATTCCCTTCATCCAGAGAATACCTGGACTATCATTGACAGATTTTTCCAGACTGATCTCATCTGCCAGAATTACAATTCCGTTGTTATAGGCCATGAAATGTTCTGGATCTTTCATCAGCGTATCCCGGATGCCCCGGTTGACTTTTCCAGTCGTGTTGAGAAATGAACGCACATTAGCTTCCAGCAATCTCGCTCCGTATTTTTCATAGACAAATCTCAGCGCCTCTCCTGGAATTACTGTGAGTGCGTAATCGTAGTCAGACATTTCGCCAGGTACATAGATACAGGGTAAAACACTACCGGCAACCTCTTTGAAGTTAACCGTGATCTCATCACGAGGCTTACCCTCCGCCCAATGGCGATAAAGCCTTTCGATATCCATAACCTCCAACTTGACCGTCTTGCCCCCCACTTCCCGGAACGCAAAGGTTTTCGACTTGGCCTGTTGGTCAGTCAGGACGTAGATTCTGATCTGATCCAAGTTTGGATAGCACCGCTGAATTGTAAGTGCCAGCGCGTAGGCGTCAGTGGCTGGATCAATAACTTTTATCAGTTTACCTTCAGCAGAGCCCTCGAGAAATCGCCAGCACTGCTCAACAGCCTTTAGAGCTTCACTATCGCTAATTGCTTTCAATTCATCAGTTCCGACATATAGACTGACGAATAGATCAAGCTGATCAGCATCGTCCGAGATGGCATAGCCACTTAGACGGACTACCGCGTTTTTGAATTTGCCCTCATGAGGACAGATCACCGGCTCAAATGTCATACCAATATCAGCCATATGCTGCATGACAATCTCGGTGAAGACCAACTCATCATATGGGGATTTGCTGTCCGGATTATTGACCCGGTCCCTGACCTCGGCTTGGGTCTGCCGTAAAAAGTCGATCAATTCCATGTGATTTTACTCATTGTGAAGCAGGATGTTGGTTAGTATTTGGTCTTCGCATTCGATCCGGTCAAGGTCAATTTCATAGCGAACGGTAGTAACGGCGGATGGTATCTTGGAGCGGATAAGGTTGGGGAAGCGGTCGTCAACCCGCAGCAGGCGGCTCCGGTTGTGGACGAACCGCCGGGGATAGCGATCCGCCATGGCGTCGGCATAGCCGGCGTGCAGCAGCAGCGTGTTGAAGGCGTGCAGCACAGCAGAATCGTTCCGCAACCGCTGCCGGGTCGCCTCGATCCGACCAGTGAGATTCAGTCCCTCGGGATCGACACTCAGATGTATTCCAGCCAAGTAGAGCGGTTCCGCAAGGCTGGGGTCCAATTGTTCCAGCGACAGAATCTTGACCGGAAAGCCCTGTTCGGAGGCCGTAGTCTTGACTTCAATGGCCCCAGTGGCGGTTTCAAAGTCATGCAGGCCATGTAGCGGCCCACGCCAAGCCTCGACCGCTGATAGTGCGTTCAGTCCCGCATCCAGCAGCAGCGCCAACAGGATCAGTTCACCATGCAGACCGAGTTCGGCTTCTGCGCTCAACTGTCCATCCTGTCCCCGGCGCATGAAGTTCTGCCAAGCCCGGATCCGGTCCAGAAACAGCCGGAAGATCGCTCCTTCATCCAGACCGGAAGCCGGGCCTAGCGTCGAGACCATATCAGCGGCCATCAGGGTAAACATTTCAGGATTGCCAGCGGGCTGACGCACCAGTCCAAACCAGACTCGATCCGGCTCGGTGGTTCCCATATCGACGGTCAGAACCGCAAAGCCATGCCCCAGTGGCAATTCAGTCGGGGGGATATCCAGATGGAACCCGGCCAGCAGCGCCTCCTCATTGCCGGGAAAGCGCCGGCCCGCCAGCAGGTGACAGTGAGCGTAGGTTGCCACAGGAATACAGCGCCAACCCGGTTCATTGGTGCGGCCTGCCAGTGCCCGCCAGGCTGCCAGTAGCACCTCGCATTCATTCGGCAGCGCCA
>CAZXWR010000357.1:0-4174 GCA_964644325.1 uncultured bacterium | reverse complement strand
TTGGGCTAGAGGGATCCTTTTCTATCTTACATTTAATTGCGCCTACCTACTTAAATGGGGATGGGGCATACAGCGTGCTTCCGGCATACAGGATGTTTGCGACATACCGTGCGCTGACTGATGCAACCCTGATCAAACTGATAAAAAAGCGATCAAGGGTTTGAGCTGCCTATAAAAATGCATCAATCACAGCAGCATATCCCTTAAACTTGAAGGCAAGATGAAGGAACTCTAGCTGCTGTTCGTTACCGCACCCGCAATCATCATGGATCAGGATCAACGAAATCGGTTTCGTCACCTACTCATCATTGATGATGCGGAAGGGCGGCGCACCATTACGTTAGAAGCTGCAACCTATTCCATTGGCCGGGATGCGACAAATTCTATTGTTTTGCGCTCGAAATTGGTATCACGGCAACATGCTATTTTGCTGCGGGTCACGGCGCCGGATAGCTCAACCTATCTATTTCGGATGATCGATGGCGATCTGCAAGGGAAGCGTAGTACCAATGGCCTCATTATCAATGGCCGTCGGCTTTTTTCCCATGACCTGAAGCATGGCGACATGGTTGTTTTTGGGGGCGATGTTAAGGCGAAATACTACGTTGTTTCCAACATTACCGATTCCGATTTTGATAAGTTTCGCGAGGCCAAAGATTTATCCACAATTCTGTCGAATTCCGTCAACCCGTTTCAGACGCTGGTGCCCACTGACGATGAAATCAAAGCCCTGAGCGAGGCCTCGATGGTGCGGCTGGCTTCTTTCCCGGAACTGACGCCCACGCCCATCCTGGAAATTGACCTGGCAGGTACCGTCACCTACCTCAACCCGGCGGCAGTGATGCAGTTTCCTGATATTCCTGACATTGGTCTCGAGCATCCAATGTTTCAGGGCCTCCTGTCGGAGTCGCGGCCCATGCCCCCAGGTCAGCGTAACTTTTTTGTGCGTGAGGTTGAAATTGGCGATCGCGTGTTTGAGCAGTCGGTGCACTTTATTGCTGAGAGCGATCTGATTCGCAGCTACGTCTCTGATATCACGGAGCGCAAGCGTGCTGAGGAACAGCTCCGGCACCAGGCCCAGCGCGAAGCGATCATCAACCGCATTGTGCAGGCGATGCGGGGCACGATGGTGACCGCTGAAGTGCTGCAAATTACAGTCGGTTTACTGCTCGAAGCCCTGGATGCTAGCTACTGTCTGATTGCTCAGATTGGGGTGGATGGGGAACTCTCCAACCATTACGTGAGCCATACTGCGGTAGGGCGTCACGACCTGATGCAGGGCAATGAACGCTTTTTGCGGCTCTGTCGCTCCAGTTTGGAAGCTGGCAATCAGGTGATTTTAGCGGAGGATGATTCCCGCCTCGATCTCGAAATCATGGCGATCGCCCAGCAGTGTCAGGTGTCTTCGGTGTTGATGACTCCGCTGATTTACCTGCAAACCTACCTTGGGAGCATCAGCCTATTTCAAAAAATTGACCCCTCTAACCCCGAGACTCGCCAGTGGACGGTCGATGAACGGGGCCTCATTCGCACCATCGCTGACCAATGTGCGATCGCCATTCACCAGGCCCAGCTTTACCAAAAGGTGCAGGACTTAAACACCGACCTCGAACGTCAGGTGCAGGAGCGCACCGCGCAACTCCAGCAAAAGATGCAGGAACTAGAGCGGCTCAACAGCCTGAAAGATGACTTCCTGAGCACCGTCTCCCACGAGCTGCGCACGCCCATGTCGAATATTAAAATGGCGATTCACATGCTGAACCAGTTTCCGCTGGAGGAACGCCAGAGCCGCTACATTGATATCCTCGCCGCAGAGTGTGAACGAGAAACCGAACTCATTAACGACCTGCTCGACCTCCAGCGCCTAGAAGCCGGGGTGAATCCCATTGGCGTTGAAGAAGTAAAAATTCAGAGCTGGCTGCCCCGCGTACTTCAGCCCTTTGAGTCCCGCGTGAATGAGCGCGAACAAAAATTTTTGGTAGATTGCGCCGAGGATTTACCCGCCATCAAAACTGATCGGGTTTGCCTAGAGCGTATCTTGGCCGAACTACTCAATAATGCCTGTAAGTACACAGCCCAGGGGGGTGAAATTTCACTGCGTTTACGGTACATCTCTGATCCCCGACCGCTGGTGCACATCCAGGTTGCCAATGCTTCGGAAATTTCTGAAGCAGAGCTGCCGCGGATCTTTGATAAGTTCTATCGCGTTCCCAACTCAGACCCTTGGAAGCAAGGGGGGACAGGACTGGGGCTGGCGCTGGTCAAGCGTTTAGTGGAGCAACTTCAGGGCAATATTGGGGCCACCAGTCAGCAAGGCAAGACAACCTTCACGGTCAATTTACCGCCCCGGCCCGTGTTCTCGACCCAAATACAGCCTGAACTGGAGTAGGCAAGCCGTTAACCTTTCAGCAAGCCTAACCCAAACGTCTCCCCTAATCCTGCCATTGTTGATAGCGACGGATTGAGTGAGGCAGTTGAGGACTTAGAACTGGAGTCTAGTCTAAACTCCAGTCTTCAAGTGAATCGTCTCACAAACTAGATTTCCATAATTCAGTCAATCTTCCTACCCCTGATCCACTTCGGGACAAATCACTATTGAAATCTTTAAAGCCCAATCAGCCTAAAAAACACATCAAAAGAGAGTCAACATCATGCCTCTACAAGATCTCAAAGAACAAGCCATACAGTTACCACCTCAGGAACGCCTGGAGCTGATCAGTGCCATCGTTCAATCTCTCCAAGGGGTGTCCCCGCCCGCAGACTGGCAGTTTCTGGTCACGCGTTCCCATTCCTGGCATCAGCAGCTTTATATCAAAGGCCGCAAGCTCTTAGCCTCAACGCTGTGGCAAGACATGGCCGCTAACCAAATGACTCCAGAGCAAGCTGCCGACAATTGGGATTTACCCCTCGCAGCTATCCACGAAGCCATACACTACTGCGAAACTCACCAAGACCTCATCCAGCTCGAAGCCGACGAAGAACGCTATCGCCTGCAGGAACAAGGAGTTTCCCTTGAGCCTTCCTCTGCTGCTTGACGAAGATAGTCAGGCGAAGTACCTCGTTAACGCGCTCAAAGCAGCAGGTCACGCCGTGCTGACGGCCAACGATGCTGAGATTACGGGTTTTCCCGACGATAAAGTACTCGACTATGCTCGCCAACACAACCGCATCTTGCTCACGCGCAACTGTGACGACTTCCGCACACTCCATCAAGCAAACTCTACTCACCCCGGTATTCTGGCTGTTTATCAAGATGCCAAACCTGCCAAAAATATGAGCTATCAGACCATTGCTAAAGCCATTGGCAACCTTGAAGCGGCAGGTTTAGATCTGGCAAATCAGTTTGTCATCCTAAACCAATTGCATTTCTAGCTCAGATTCTGCAAGAGAGCAGCAAACTCTAGTAGAGCTTGGCGTGACTTAGGCTACCATTTAAGCCTCCATATTTGAAGGCTTAAAAATGGTAGGGGTATTCCCGCCAGAGAGTACATAGTGGCTCTAGTGCTGAGACTGTTCGCTGATCTCAGTGAGGCCATAGCCGATGCTGAGCAATTCATTGAGCCGCTGGGTAAAGCGGAATACTGGGGCACCGTCTATAACGTCGTGATCAAAGAGAATGGTCAGACTCAAATATTCACGAATGGCGATCGCATCGTCAACCACGCCAGGTTTCTGCGCGATATTGCCCAACGCAAACACGAGCGGATGGATGCTGATCGGAATCGCCCACCCATAGCCGCGATAGGCGGCAGCACTCCCCATTGAGGTCACAGCGATCGTCCCCATGGATTGTTTGGCGAAGAAAGGATCTGTGGCCAACCTTCGCCAGACCAGCCAGTTTCTCATGAGCCTGGGTAGATAAGGAAAGGCTTGGGTGAGCACGGCGTGGCGAGAGGCGTTTAGCTGAACGGCTCCAGTAGGAATCACTGCTTTTTGGGCTGTGCGAATTTCAGCATGGATCTCGGGGAGTGTTTTGTGGTTCGCTTGCCGAATAATGTAGGGCATCGGTAGCGTTTCCCCAGGATTTCCTGGGTCTACTGACCTTTCAATCACAATTGAGATATCCACATCATCAAACAGAATCAGACGTTTTTTGCCCTTGCGTAGGGCGTGGATACCCTTATGTTCGCTGACCGCTTGCGCGATGCACTTGATGACAAACCCCGTAAATGAA
>CAZXWR010000356.1:0-4202 GCA_964644325.1 uncultured bacterium | reverse complement strand
CATCGTTTAGTGGGACTTTCTTGAGCAAAACTTAGTTGCACATCGCGTTAGGTATCTCTTGTGAACTCACGATCGTCAATACCTAATTCCAGAATGCGATCGTCTACAAGAGCAAGTGGGAAAGTGTCTGAGTCTTCAGCATCGGTAACCGCAGCCGAAAAGTTGTGACGGATTTGCCAATCATCACTAAACTCATGATTGAAGCGATAGCCAAATTTTTGGGTTGTGATATTTCTGAAGGCAAAAGGGTAGCTCGCAAACAAGTTTCGAGGGGGCCGACTACCATCACTGAGCAAAAAGGAGGTGGATTCTGGGGGACTACCGGAATAGTCAACATACTCGTAGAACAGATTTAATTTAGTTCTATCGCCAAACTTGATTGCGACAGATGGCGCGATTGTCAAGATGTCTGACTCAGCAAACTCTTGGAAGCTATCCGAACTTTGATAGCCTGCAATAAATCTGTAGAGAATGCTCTTCTCCTTATTGATTGGGCCAGTCAAATCAACGCTAGGCTGGAAGAAGTTGCGATTGCCGACTTCAAAGCTAAGATTGTACGCGGGATCACTTAAGGGCTGTCGGGTCACAACGTTGATGATACCGCCCGGTTCTACAGACCCGAATAAAACAGAAGCGGGGCCTTTCAAGACTTCTATTTGCTCAGCGGTGCCGAGCGCAGTTATGCCAGTTCGATCCGTGTCCCGAAATCCATTGCGGAATTGTTGGGGTTGAGCAAACCCTCGAATGATAACGCTGCCTGTGGGTGCATCGGCAAAACCGCCGTTGTAAACAACACCGCTGACTGTCTCTGTAGCTTCGATGATGGTATCTGGATTTCGGTCTTCTATGACTTGTCTAGGCACGACCTGAATCGACTGGGGGATATCTCGCAACGGCGTCTCTGTCCTTGTTGCCGTACTCGCGCTTGACGGGTTATACCCCTCATCCTGCCGCTCCGCCGTTACCGTAATCTCTACCTCGTCATCCTCGGCAACCTCTGCTGACCCTGGCGTCACTGCCAATACCAGCCCTGTTTCCACCACAGATACCTCAGCCACAGGTGGGGCATCTATCCCGATAATCTCTAACTGCACGCGATCGCCTGCCAAAGGCGTCACCCGCACCTGCTCAATTCCTGCCCCAGGATTGACCTGAGAAAACGGCTCAGCAATCGTTGCATTATCAATTTCCGCAATTAGGGTATTACCCTCCACCCGAGTCACTGGCTCTGCCAAAGTTCCCTCAGCGTCCAGCAGCACCTGCACTCCTGTCTCGGTTGTCTCAACCCGCACTCCCGAAATCTGCACCAGCGATGCCTCAATTTGAGCCATCCAGTCCTTGACCGTTGTTGCAGGCGAGTCGCGCGCTTCGCTCCTAACCGCTTCCTGCGCTCTCAGCGGGGCCGCTATGATCGTGACTAGGCCAACGGCCAACAGTACCGATAGCCGCCTCGAAGAAATCTGCCGCATCTGGAATTCCTCACCCTCAAAGTTGCCTTATTGCTAACAGTTCCTGTTAAGCAGTACAGGGAAGTGTAGAGAAGTGAATGAGAAGCTGTCTATCCGAAAATGGCCAAAACGATTTCAAGATTCGGTGCTACAGTCCCAAACAATAGCGGATTGCTGCTTCCACGTCCGCCATTTTCTCTGCTGATAGCGTACCCGCAGGCTGTTTTGTGAATCGCTTAGGATCCAGCGAACGAATCTGAAAACAGAGAAAAACCGTTTCTAGCGTTAGGCCGCTCTCTTCTGGCAGAACTCGAACGTTGGTGGGATAGTCCTGCCGAACATTAGCGCCTTTTGTTCCCACAACAACCGTAACCACCAGCGGCAGAGCATTGATTGCGTCAATTGAGAGAACAAGGACGGGTCTTTGCCCAGCCTGTTCCCGTCCTTGCGTAGGATTAAGATTGACAAAGTAAATCTGTCCACGCTGGATGCTCATTCCAGGTCTAAACCGTCCATTTGAGCAATCGCAAATTCTGAATTGATCGCGGCTATTTCTGCTTGAATACTCGGATCGTCAGCCATCTCAGCCAGAACTGCATCTGTATTCTGCTTGCTTAGAGACAGAGCGGAGGGCAAAACAATAAATACATTGACTTCTTCGCCTTCTGAGCCTGGTGGGAGCTGCACTTCAATTTTGTTTCCAGGCAACACCCGAGTTGCGATGTGCAATGCGGACTGCATAGTGACTCCCTTGATTCGACCTCTAATCTCATCATAGTCGAGTATGGGAAATGGTTAGCAGCCAACCGCTATTGCTCTGAACGCTGTCCTGCTAAGCATTCGCTAGGCGTCATCCCAAACTGTCGCTTAAATCCAGCAGCAAAACGGCCTAAATGTGCATAGCCCACCTGATTTGCCACCTCTGCCACTGTGCAGTTCCCCGCCCGTAAGCGCTGTTCAGCCTGCTGCATACGCTGCTGGGTTAGATACCCCACAACCGTTGTGCCAAACAAGTTTTGAAAACCGCGCCGCAGGGTGCGATCGCTCACCCCTACCTGCTCAGCTAGCTCCAGAAATCCGGGCGGCTGCTCTAACCGGGACTGCAAGATCTCCTGAGCATGATAAATCCGGGCAATGGTATTTGCCTTGCGGCCCGGAGCTGGGTGAGTCAGATTTGCGTCTGCCAGCAGGGGCTGAAGCTGGAGCGCCAGCAGCTCAAATACCTTGTCCTGTAAATACAGTTGCTGAGCTGCTCCACAGAACGGAGCCTGCCAGATTTGCTGCGCCAGTTGCCGAGCAGCCGGGGTAATAGGCGGAAAAAACGAGACTTTCCAGTCCTGTTCTTTCAGCAGCAGCTTCAGTAGTGCAGTATTTGCACCCTCTAAACTCACATAAAATTCAGCGAACACGTCCGGCATGAGGTGGATGTGGAGTTCTATCTGGCGTTGCGCGCTCTCAACTTGTTCAGTGAAAGCAGGGGCAATCCCGCTGCCCGAGAAATACCCTCGCTCTGGGTCAAACGTAGGATAGCGATCGCTGTGTTCTCGCCCTGTGAGCATCACACTACACTGCACCAAATGTTCATGAGCGGGCACCTTCTGTTCAAAATCCTGGTAAAAGAGCCGATCTGAACAGGCCAACCAGACGCCGGAATGCAGCTCTAAATCTCGACTATGACCTCGACCTAGATACTCTGGTACACCTTCAATACTCCATCCTTCCCATGCCAAATCATTGACCGGGGAGAAGGGAGACTGCTCCTGGAGTTCATCCCAGTTCGCTGTGTTGAGGGTGAGAGTCATCGTGGCGTTAAGCCTTGTGATTTAATAAAAAAGATTCTCAATAAATATATCATCCATGCTTCTACTGCAGTGGCTTAGCTCTTTTTCGGAGCTGTGGCAGCTATTTGTAGTACGCTGGCTCAAGTTCAGTGAGCAAAGGCCCATGCGGCGCGCTCCGATTTTCTACCAGATGTTTCAGCGATCGCTTCAGTTGCTGTTTAACCTAATTGGCGATCGTTCCCCGAATGCTGCCGGATATCGGTTCGATTCCGTCGCGGTCAAGGAACCAAGGTTTGCGATAGTCAGAGCATTTCAGCTCATCAGACCGAGCGTACCTGACTGAATTTGCCAAAGATTGGCATAGATGCCGTTGTGTTTTAACAGGTTCTCATGGGTGCCCTGCTCTACAAACCGTCCCTGTTCCATCACATAGATATAGTCCGCATTACGAATCGTGGAGAGGCGATGGGCGATCGCAATGGTCGTCCGCTGCCGGGTAATTTTAGTTATGGATCGCTGAATTGCCGCCTCAGTCTCGTTATCCACGGCTGAAGTAGCTTCATCCAGAACCAGAATCGGTGGATCTTTGAGGATGGCACGGGCAATAGAAATTCGCTGTCGTTGTCCACCAGAAAGCTTTTGTCCGCGTTCCCCAACGATAGTGTCATAGCCTTGAGGAAGTTGCTCAATGAACTCATGGGCTTCGGCTAACTTTGCAGCCTGTATAATCTGTTTACGCGTTGCCTCAAAGCTGCCATATCGAATGTTTTCAGCTACGGTACCGTGAAACACAAACACATCCTGACTCACCCAGCCAATGCATTGACGCAGATCAGATAACTTCAGATCGCGGATGTCAATACCGCCAATTAGAATCCGTCCGCTTTGCACCTCATAAAAGCGCAGTAGTAGTTTAACTACTATGCCTTACCCACAAGTCGTGGAAGCCTTTTCATAGTGGGCTTTCAATCAT
>CAZXWR010000355.1:0-4234 GCA_964644325.1 uncultured bacterium | reverse complement strand
GGGCGTCACTTAACTGCTGCTGGGTCGCGGAAACTTCAATCCGTAAACAGCTCTGCTGGAAGGTACCGAACATAGGGCCGCATTAACCTGTTTAAGAAATCTAGAGCTGCTATGAATAGGTTAACCAACAAACAGGTTACGGCGTGGTTTATTTCAGCCTGGGTCAGTTGGGGATCATACGCTCCTGCCACCTGCGTCCCAATTGCTGCCCTGCTTTGACCAGCCAGTCCTGGGCCTGATCGCGGCAAGCTTGCAGACTTGGCGGCGCATCTGGGGGGGGAAAGCAACAGAAGGGGCCAGGGGCAAGCGAAAAACAAGAGGAGCCAAAATGCTGGATCAAGGTTTCTCCGGCGCGGGGGTCTATGCCACCAGAGAGGAGCGTGACTGGAATCCCTTGGGCCTGGGCCATCTGAGCCACAACCCACGGGCCTTTCCCCTGGATTGTTTGCCGATCGCTTTTCCCTTCCCCTGTGATCAGCCAATCCGCTTGGTGGAGCTGTTGGGGTAGGCCAATGAGCTGTGCCAGGTAGCTGGCCCCAGAACCATAGGTACCCCCCAGTAACCGGAGCGCAAAGCCTAGGCCTCCGGCCGCACCTGAACCCGGTAGGTCTTGAACAGCCTCGGTTGAGGCGGGGTATCGCTGTTGTGCCATGGCCTGTTCAGCACAAGTGGCAAAATGGGCGATCGCTTGGTCAATGGGCTGTCGCTGGTGCGGAAGCAACCCTTTTTGAGGGCCAAAAATATAGGTGGCACCCTGGGGGCCGCACAGGGGATTATTGACATCTGAGAGGATCTGGATGCGACAGGTGGCGAGTCTGGGGTCAAGTTGAGAAAAATCTACGGTGGCAATCTGGGGCAGGTGTTCGGGGGTAGGCGGTAGGGGCTGCCCTTGGGCATTCAGCAGGGTGGCCCCTAGGCCCACCAGTACCCCCGCTCCCCCATCATTGGTGCAGCTCCCGCCCAGACCGATCAAAATGCGTTGGGCATCCTGGTTCAGTGCCCAGCGGATGAGTTCCCCGAGCCCTAGGGTCGTGCGCTGGAGGATGGGTTGCGCCATGGCGTTGGGATGGGTAATGCCGACGACTTCAGCCGCTTCGAGAATGGCGGTTATTTGGCCGTTGAGGCAGCATAGGCCCGCTGTAGCCAGGATGGGTTGCCCTGCTGCCCCAGGGACGGGGACAAGGTGCTGCGTGCCTTGAAGCGCCGCCAGCAAAATAGCTAGCGTCCCTTCCCCACCGTCCGCTAAAGGGGCCATCACGAGATGAGCCTGGGGTAATACTTGCGCTAACCCTTGGGCGATCGCGGCGGCGGCCTGGGGCGCGGTGAGGGTGCCCTTAAATGAATCGGGCGCAATCAGGATCGTGGGGGTTAAGAGATTCACCAGCAATGTTGCGGGGACTGCTCTCTCAGCGTACAAAGTTCAAGAAAAAACTGGATTGTTCTGGTGAACAGTCCAGTTTAAATGTGCAGATACTGTACGGGTATTTTCAGTGTGGCCGTTAGGGGATCTTGAGGACATGACCTGGGACACTCCAAAGCTGTGACTTAGATCACAGGTTGTTAAATCACAAGTTTTAGGCCCCTGACTTGACCGCCAGGGATGTAATCAGGGCCTGGGTGAGTCCATCTAGGGTAAATTCGGCGGCCTCAATATCAACGCGACCGAATATCTGGAGGCAAGTTTGGGAGGTTTGGGGGCCAATGGACGCAATTTTGACCGAACTCAGTAGGGTTTGCCAGGGTTGGGGCCAAGGTTGCCACTCCGGTGCTTGGGCTGCTCGTTCGAGGAGTGTCGCAAAATGCTGCACGGTTTTGGAACTGGCAAAGGTGACGACGTTGATCCTGTGGGCCCGCAGTGCGGCAATGATCTTGGGCTCAACTTGGCTGGGGCACTTAGACTGGTAGGCTGGCACTTCCGCGACCGTGGCTCCTTGAGCGGTCAGCTGCTGGACTAGAACCTCACGGCCTCCGGACTCCACCCGTGGAAATAGGCAGTGCAGCGACGGATAGTCGGTCACGGGGAGATGGGCGACTAAGTCGTCAGCGACGTAATTGGGCGGGATGAGGTCTGGTGTCAGGCCATATCGGCGGAGGGTTTGGGCTGTTTTTCGACCGACTACGGCAATGCGGAGGGACGCGAGGGCGCGGCTATCTTTCCCCTGCGCCAACAGCCGTTCCATAAAGTACTGCACGCCGTTGGCAGAGGTGAGGATCAGCCAATTAAAGCGACTGAGTTGGGCGATCGCCTCATCCAGCGCTGTCCAGTCCGAGGGGGGGCCAATTTCAAGGGCAGCCATTTCCAGTACCGTAGCCCCTGTCTTTTCGAGCAGCTCCCGAAACAAGCCCGATTGGCCGGCTGCCCGCGTGACCAGGATGGTCTGGTGGGCTAGGGGTGCATCTCCGAGTTGGGTCATGTCATCACCAGCAGAGTGGTTTATCACGGTTCGACTTTGGCGCGGGGCAGATCGGGCTGGATCCCAGACTGAGTCTGGGTTGAGACTGTCTATCTGGGGGGGCAGCGACGGGGCAAACTGGAGCTGGGTTCTGAGGTTCACAACCGACCCGATCACCAGGATGGTGGGTGAGAGCTTCGCTCCCTGGGTTAGCTCCAGAATGGTGGCCAGCGTGCCGATCCAAGTTTGCTGCTGCGGTCTACCGCCCCAGCGAATGATCGCAATGGGGGTTGTCGGGGCTTTGCCCACCGTCATGAGCTGGCGCACAATTTCAGGGAGCGATCGCCCGCCCATGAGAACCACCAACGACTCCATCGCGGCCAGGGCTGGCCAGTTTAAGGCGGTCGGTGCGTGGGCACTCACGATTGCCACGCTGCGGCTCAGGCCTGAGTCGGTGAGGGGAATCCCAGCCAGTAGGGGGGCCGCTAAAGCCGTCGATAATCCTGGCCACACTTCGACTGGGCATTGCGCCGCATTGAGTGCCGTCACCTCTGCCGTGACACGACCAAAAATACAGGGATCTCCACTTTTGAGCCGAACCACCCGCTTGCCTGCCTGACAGTGGGCAATCAGGAGCTGATTAATGTCGAATTGTGGGGTACTGGGCTGCTGACCGCGCTTGCCGACACAAATGCATAGACAGGTTGATGGTGCGAGCCGTAATAATTGTGGATCGATCAGGGCATCATAAATTATAACTTCTGCAACCGCGAGAAGATCCCGGCCCAAAACCGTTAAAAAGGCCAGATCCCCAGGACCTGCTCCTAGGATATCCACCTTGCCATAGTGCGCCATGATGGGCTGAGTTAAAGAGTTTGCGGGACATTAACCCGTCTCTGTGCGGATCTACTGCACATCCTATCGGCTTCTGGCTCGGTTGTGGCTCTTTTTTCGTTGTGAAGTTAGTCTGTGGTTGAAGTGCGCTATACCAATCGTTAAGTGGATGTGGTGGGTACTGGCAATTGTTGAGCAGACTGTCCCTGTTGGTTGAGAAGCAGATTGTGTTGAATAAACGTCGAGGTTTATGCAGATGAAGGAGCAGTATAGTCGAGTCCCCTGGGGTGTTACCCTGACACTCTTGTCTTCGATCGCACTAGGGGGGTGTGGTCTATTGGGCGGCGAGGAAGCGACTCTAGATGTTGAGCCTGCTCCACAGCCTGAGGAGGCAGCGCAGAACTTCCCAAGTCCTGCTGTGAATCCAACGGGCAAGGCTGTGCTGAATGCTGCATTAACCCGGCCCACTAACCCCAACGATCGCCTGAAGGCGATCAAGAGCGGGCGGAACGATCCGTTCCAAGTGCTGGTCACTCCGCCGAGTAAAGAGGCAGCGCAGGCAAGCAGTGGCGCTCCTGCGTCTCAGCAATCAGCGGCGACGGGTCGGGAAGAGGTTGCGAGTAAGTTAACCAATAGCTATGACCGTTTCCTGAATCGGGTTGCCGATTCCATTGAAGGGGAGAAACCTGGCAGTCAACCTGGCGGTCAATCTGGCGACATCAAGCTGCCTGAACTGCCTGCGGCCCCTGAACTGGCCGCTGTTAAGGTGACTGGGGTGGTGGAACTGGGTGGATCGCCCCGTGCCATTGTCCAGGCTCCTGGAGAGCCCACCAGCCGTACCGTTGGGATTGGCGATCGCCTGATGAATGGTCAGCTGGTGGTCAAGAACATTGATATGAGCAACCGGGCAGAGCCTGTCGTGGTGTTTCAGCAAGGTGCCACCCGTTTTGCTGTTGGCATTGGTCGTGATCCGGTTCTCCTCGCTTCTGCGGGCTCGGGTGCTCAGC
>CAZXWR010000354.1:0-4251 GCA_964644325.1 uncultured bacterium | reverse complement strand
CCGTGCCGTCGCTGTTTACCTTTAAGGTGACGGATGAACGACTGCAAGGACTCGCGGGGATTGCTGTCGATCCGGTGGCGCTGACCCTGAAGGTGGAAGGGCAGAAACCCCTGCAGCAATCGGGGCCATTGTTGATCACCCACTGGGGAATCAGCGGGCCAGCCGTCCTGAAGCTCTCGGCCTGGGGCGCACGGCTGCTTCACGATGCCCACTATCAAGCGATCCTCCAGGTCAACTGGCTACCGCACCGCACCCCAGACCAGCTGCGGGAACAGCTCCTGGCGGTTAAGGACGCACATCCGCGTCGGGCGATCGCAGCAAGTTCCCCGGCAGGGTTGCCGCTGCGCCTGTGGCAGGCCCTGGTCAAAGCCGCAAACATCAAGCCCGAAGCTCGCTGGGCAGACCTGCCGCACAAAAGCCTGAATGCCCTGATCCAGGAACTGAATCAGGGGCAGTTTCAGGTGCGGGGCAAGGGGGTTTTCAAGGATGAATTTGTCACCTGTGGCGGCGTGCAGCTCAAGGAAGTGAACTTCAAAACAATGGAAAGTCGCTGCTGTCCAGGACTGTACCTGGCAGGAGAAGTCCTGGATATTGATGGTGTGACGGGGGGGTTTAACTTCCAAAGCGCCTGGACCACGGGCTGGATTGCCGGACAGTCTATGGCACAATAGGCGCAGTTTTCTGCTCGTGAACCTTCGATATGCTGCGCGACCTGTACCCGGCGATCGCCCCTTACCAGAGCGGCACCCTGGCTGTCTCTGACCTGCATACCCTGTACTACGAACAGGTGGGAAACCCTGCAGGCAAGCCCGTGGTCATCCTCCACGGGGGGCCGGGGGGCGGCATCGAACCGTTTTATCGGCAGTATTTTGACCCGGAACAATGGCGGATTGTGCTCTTTGACCAGCGGGGCTGCGGTCGCAGTACGCCCCACGCAGAACTCCAGGAGAACACCACCTGGCATCTGGTGAGCGATATTGAAGCCCTGCGCCAACATCTCAAGATTGAGCGCTGGACTGTATTTGGCGGTAGCTGGGGCAGTACCCTGACCCTGGCCTATAGCCAAACCCATCCTGACGCCTGCACCGGGTTAATCCTGCGGGGGATTTTCTTACTGCGGGCCGCTGAAATTCACTGGTTTTACCAGGACGGCGCCAGCCGAATTTTTCCCGATGCCTGGGAAGGCTACCTCCAGCCCATTCCCCCAGCTGAACGTCACGACCTCATTGAGGCTTACTATCGCCGGCTCACCAGCCCGGATGCCGCTGTGCGTACTGAAGCTGCACGGGCCTGGTCGGTGTGGGAGGCCAGCACCAGCAAGCTCATCCCCGATCCGAACCTCCAAGCTCATTTTGCAGAGGCCGAATTTGCAGCAGCTTTCGCCCGCATTGAATGCCATTACTTTATCAACAAGGGCTTCTTTACCCAGGAAGACCAGCTCCTCCAGGGGTGCGATCGCATTTGTCATCTGCCCACTGTGATCGTGCAGGGCCGCTATGATGTGGTGTGCCCGATGGTATCGGCCTGGGACTTAAAACAAGCCCTCCCAGATGCCGAGCTGATTGTGGTGCCTGATGCGGGGCACTCCATGACTGAACCCGGTATTCGCAGCGCCTTATTAGCAGCAGGCGATCGCTTTGCCCGTCTGTGAGCCGAGCGGTGAGCGGGGTCGTTCCGGGTCACGACTGACACTGCGATCCTACTCAGGGTGTGGCAGAATCAGGCAGTCCTGGTTTTTCTGAAGAGGAGGTATCTGCGTGCAAGACTCCAGCCCTTTGCAGGTCTTTGAGCAAGATATTCTGATTCAGGCCAGCATCGCTGATGTAGATCGCACCATCACCGACCAAGAGTTAATGCACCGTTGGCTGAACCCAGCGTTGCGCTGCGAACCCGTGGGGGACTGGAGCACCGAGGTCGGCAGCGAAAGTTACTTTATTATTCAGGTGCCGCTGCTGTCTCCTACCCTACACAGCTGCGTGATCGAACGACGGTTGGGCCTGGTGGTCTGGCAATTTGACGGTTTTTTTCAGGGGTGCGATCGCTGGGAATGTCGCCTCGAAGGGGGTGAAGTCCGGCTTGTGAATCGGTTTGAGTTTAAAATTCTGAACCCCCTGGTCGCCTTTGGCTTTCAGACCTTCGCCGAACCTTGGACCCGGCGCGATATGCAGGCACAGCTCCAGCGCTTAAAGGCGATCGCAGAGTCTTTGAGCGGCCAATAGGAGAATCCTTGCGGCATACAGGCAGGAGACCCAAGGCGATCGCCCCCAGACATCTGGCCCCTACCTCACCGTTGAGGCGGGCTGTTGGCCCTCAGGCATCCAGATCTCGATCGGGTTAACCGACCCAAACTTAAAGATCACAGCCACCAGATTGCTGGGGAAACCAGCAGCCCGCTGATTGAACAGCTTGACCCCATCGTTAAAAGCCTGCTGAACAAAGGTAATCTGTTGCGCTGAAGCCCGTAGATCCTGCATCAGTTGCCTGAGGATTGGATCGGCACTCAAATGAGGCGTCGCCGCAATCACCGAAAACAACTGCACTAAGGAGACTGACAGCTCAGCTTCGGACATCGCCAATTGCTGCATTGCCTGCCCATTGCCTGGATCTGCCATGGCCTGACGATTTGCGGATTCAGCATTCTGCATTGCCCCCATGACAGCCTCTAGCACGGCCTGTTCAGCGGGGATATTGCCCTTGAGCCTCGCAACCAGATTTCCCGTCAAATCGTAGCGATGCTGTAACTGCACGCCCAGCTGGACATACATATTTTGGTAGCGACCCTGCAAAATCGTCAGCCGACGGTAGGCATTCACGGTCATGACCCCCCAAAACCCAACCAAGACCGCCGCAATCACAAAAATAGACATCCTGAAAATCTAGGTAACGGCAAACTGAGTCAGGTTCTGGCTACCGCTGTGTGACGCAGGATTTGACCACACACAGACAATAATTATCACAGTCAAGGCTTCGGAAGTGAGCCAAATTTACAGAACCCAACCGAAGCCTTTAAGCAATTATTTCATGGACTGGGTGCCCTAGACCTAACGAATCACCATAGCCTCAAATAGCACCGACGGACACCGCTTAAAATCGGCTATTGTGAGTTCATTTTCCAGGATTTGTAGCTTACGGGGCTGACAAAAACGCGATTGAGCGAACAAAATACTGTGACCAGACTGCCGGAGATCCCCAAGCGCTGCTTCACGGGCCAAATCTGCTTCTGCCTTGGTTCTAAAGGGGCCAATATAGTGAACTTGCAGGGGCCGGGTCATTCCCACCTCCAGCCACCAGCTAATCCTAAGATCACGATCAGAATCGTTCTGTACAGTCATAATATTAACCCTCTCTTTCTGGTCAAAAATCGTTATTAAATATGAGCAGATGCCAGAAGTCTCAAAGCCAAAACTCTGCGCCACGGCTGCAATCACAAAAGCAAAAGCAATACAAAATCCTTAACTTTTTTGATCAATTCAGCATGCTGCCAACACCTTGCCCTACTTCTATTGTAACCGTCCCTGGAACTCATATTGAGCTTAGTGTTCAACGAGTTTAATAGGGTTTCAGCTTCTACTTTGAGCGGTCTTTAGACCTGAAATGGCTGAAACAACCAATCTTCGTCAGATGCCAGGGACAGTTACCTTCTATTTTCGAGGAAAATAAGGCCAACAAACCCTAAATAAAGCTGAAGCTTAATGCGGTTTTTATTTTGTTGTGGTAACCGCAAGCAGCTTAAGTGGTAAGCAAGTCGCTTTGAGGTGCCCCTCTGTGGCTGGCGAGACGCCATTAGCCCTTGGGACAACCCAGGAATACATGCCCCGCTCCCATGGCCGAGCGTAACCATAACCACCCCGCAGCTTCAGGACAACCGTTACACTAATAGGGACAATTTGCGACCTTTGCAGCGAATACCATGACCCAAGCGGTTTCTTCAGCCCCGACCCAGTCTCTGACCACCCAGCCGTCCCTGCACTACACCGTGTCGATGTCGCAGCCTGCCACTCACCTATTTGAGGTGAGCTTGACGGTAGAGGATTGGACAGAGCCAGTCCTGGACTTGAAGTTTCCAGTTTGGACTCCTGGCTCTTATCTGGTGCGGGAGTATGCCAAGCATCTCCAGGAGTTTGCGGCGGCAGATGCCCAGGGACGCCCTTTACCCTGGCAGAAATGCCGCAAAAATCACTGGCAGGTTGACACCAAAACGGTGCAGTCGATCACGGTCTCCTATCGGATCTACGCCCATGAACTCACGGT
>CAZXWR010000353.1:0-4280 GCA_964644325.1 uncultured bacterium | reverse complement strand
CCTATTCAGAGTTTAGAGTCGGATGTTTTCTTTTCTATTTTCAACCGCGATCGCCTATCCACCTCAACCACCCTCCCCGTCAAACGTATCGCAACAGCGTTCCGCAGAAACGCTACAGACCCCGACTGTCGTCGCTCAAGTGCCGCCTTTTCGGACGGCCAATGGCTTTCCAGTGGCGCGTCAAGTGTTACTGAGTCAAAACGAAGTGTTGCAGCCCCAGGCAGTTCGACCGCTGCCAGGGAGCCTAGACGATGTTCCCGTTTTTAACAGCAACAGCCCGGAAGCGATTAGCAGCCCCGGCATTTTGCTCTCGACATTTCCGCCCCAAGGCAAGCGGAATCCGAGTGCTCACCTCAACTTTACCTTCCAAGGGCGGTTTGATATCTTCGCCCATCATGTCGCCAAAATTGATAAACCCGATACAACGCCCACGCTATACAACGGCATCCTGGTTTATAACCCAAGCCTGTCTAAAACCGTTGTCATTGACCTGCTGCAAGCCGCGAGCTACTTGGGAACGCCCGATGCCCCCTACGTGACCCTGCCCTCGCTGGTTGAAAATCCGGTGGGCCGTATTTTTTCCGGCCCTGGGGGGCGGGTGGCCGATATTCTGTTGCGCAGCGATCGCCAAGCCCACTGGCCCTCCCGCGTTGTGTTGCCCCCTCGCTCATCCGAAATGTTGATGAGCCTGCCGATTCCGGTGCCGCGTCCGGCGATCGCCCGTCTGCCCCAGGCCCCCGTCACCCGGGTATTGCTGCCCGCCCTCATTCGGAATAATCCAAGGCTGCGGCAGATTCCCTTGAATACCACCTCTTCGTCCAATGCCCGCTCTACCCTGCTGAAGCTCAACAGCAGTGGGCCGATCTATGTGTCGTACCTGGCAGACTATGCCTCAGTGGCCCCCAACGGACGCGAAGGCGTACCTCGCAAGTCAGACTGGGAGAAGCTGTTGATTAACGGCCAGCTGGCGACCCCCCGCGATCGCTCACCCTCCCCGTTGTCCAGCTCTGCCACCCGGTTTCTCTATGGTCGAGTTTCCGGCGTCAGTCGCGGCTCCCAGTGGAAGACTCAGGTGACCGACACCCCACGCTCAGACAAACTCACGATTCCCGAACTGGGCGAAGCCTTCTCCTACGGGTTGAGCACCCTACAACGCGGCACGTTTGGCACGGGACAGGTTCAGAGCGCCCCGATGCTGACCCGCTATTCAGATACAGCACTGTTAGCCCACGGCAACTACGGCGTTCATTATCAACTTTCCTTGCCTCTTTATAACCCCAACTCAACCCCGCAACGGGTGGCCGTTACGGTTCAAACCCCCATCAAACAGGATCTGTGGGGGCAGGGGCTGCGGTTTTTACGCGCCCTGCCCGACCAAATTTTCTTCCGTGGCACCGTTCGAGTCCGCTACCGAGACGATAACCGTAATTCACAGATGCGTTACTATCATCTACACCAGCGGCAAGGGGAACAAGGGGAACCCCTCGCGATTGTGATGCTCCAGCCCAAGGAAAAGCGCTTGATTGAAGTGGACTATGTCTATCCGCCGGATGCGACCCCCCCTCAGGTCTTGACGGTGCAAAATCTCCAAGACTTTATCGCACCCCAACAATCCGCCTATGACTTCCAACGTTGAACAGTTTGCTACGCTACCTGACCTGATTGACCGGGCCACAGCGCTGGTTCTGACCTGCCTCGAAGACGCGATCGCGGCTAGGGGGCAGTTCACCCTGGTCTTAGCAGGGGGGTCAACCCCCAAACCCCTGTACGAGAGGCTGGCCCAGCAAGCGCTCCCCTGGGAGAAAATCCATGTCTTTTGGGGCGATGAACGCTACGTTCCGGCAACCCACCCGGACAGCAATCAGCTGATGGCGCGGCAGGCCTGGCTAGATCATGTGCCCATCCCCGCTGCCAATATTCATCCCATGTCCACCACGGCCAATGACCCGGTCAAAGATGCAGCGGCCTACGCAGATCATCTCCAGGCTTTCTTTGGCACTGCACCGGGAGCATTCCCAGCCTTTGATTTAATTTTGCTGGGCATGGGAGATGACGGTCACACGGCTTCCTTATTCCCAGGCACCGCCGTTCTTCAGATGTGCGATCGCCTCATTGATGTCGGCTATCGCGGCTCAGATCCCAGAATCACCTTCACCATTCCACTGATCAATCAGGCCCACAATGTGGCATTTCTCGTGGCTGGCGCCAGTAAATACCCAGCGCTACAGGCCATTCTTGCTGAGAATGGGGAGGCAACACAGTATCCATCCCGGTTTATTGCCCCCCTCCACGGACAGCTCTTTTGGTTGCTGGATCGCTCAGCCGCAACTGGTTCTGTAACCTCTGACTGAATGCATTAAGGAGAACCTGGCCCAAGACATGCGTGAGCTGAATCACTCGTGTACCATGATGGAAGGCTCGGACGACTGTGCAAGCTTTACCCTTGCTCAAGTCTTGGCACTTCATTTTGCCTGGTAAAACCTCTGTTATCAAACTGAGCTTGATCTTGATTCCAGAATCAAACGAGTTCTGCCCTTTTTAGTCTTGTTCTGAGGTTTGAGGGTAACCTAAGTTTACTCCTGACTCCCCGAATTGAATCAGGATGTCAAGACTGATAAAAGACCTATGATGATTGTCTGTACCCACTGCCTCCATCACAACCCCAGTCATCTTACAGGCTGCGAAATTTGTCATACCCCCTTGCCCAGCCAAGGCAGCTGCCCAAACTGCGGTTCCGCCATTCAATCAACATCACGGTTCTGCGGTCAGTGCGGGTTTAATCTCCAGCTCGTCTCGGCCAGACAAATCAATGCAAAAAGTACAGATTCAGAGTCATTTGTCGCCCATTCTCTTTTGCCCGAACCCGCTCCACCTATGCCAATCCTGAACATGGGCCAGACAGCTCGTGGGTTTCAGAAAGCTGACCAAAATGGCGCAAAGGCTCGGGAAAGCGCTGCCAGCCAGTCACTGCATACGCTAGAAAATGAGCCTGACCATGAGCCTGACGATTTCAACTTTGCCGATGATGCCGCAGATATTCCCAACACTGAAATTCAAATTCGTCAGTACAGCCCTGCCCTGCTCCATCAACAAAGTCAAACCTTGACCAAACTCTCTAAGCAAAAAAAAATAATCCACATTGGCAAGCCGAATGATCGGGTTCCCCCTGATGTAAACGTTAGTTTTTTTGCCAACGCCGAAGTGGTCTCACGGGTGCATGCTGATCTTCATATTGAAGGCGAAAGTTTCTTTATTGAAGACACGGGCAGTGCAAATGGTACTTATTTAAATAGCGTTCCCCTAAAGCCTAATGTCCGGCATCCGTTACGGGTCGGAGACCAAATCTCCCTGGGCAAGGGAGAGTTAATGACGTTTATATTTCAAATGGCTTAGAAAACTAGTGATTACGCTAACCCTACTGCATCCAGTCCAATCAACTCCAGTTCAGAGCTGGAGTTTTGAAAAAGACTTGACAATTCGCATTGGTCGGGCCGTTGACAACGAAGTCGTTTTATACAGTGCGGTAGTTTCTCGCTATCACGTTGAAGTGAGGTTTACCGATAATCAGTGGGAAGTCGTTAATATTGGCACCAATGGTACTTATCTAGACGGTAAGCGCGTCCACCAAGCGCCCCTGCAAACGGGCAGCATCATGCGGCTGGCCCGCTCTGGGCCAAATATCCAAATTCACATTGGCCCTGTGCCAGCAGAACTCCAAGAAGCTAGCAGTGCTGTAGAGGCCAGCAGGGATGATGATGTCAGCGAAGAAGAGACGGATGAACCTCCGGGGACTGCATCGGCACTGGCGGCAACCACTGAGGCAATCACGGCGCTGGGGGAGTCAACTCCTGAGCCAGAGGCTGCTGAAGCCATGCCAGCTAGTGAACCCCGTTTTTTTGTATCGGGACGCTACAGCCTGTTTCAGTCCTTAGACAAGCCCATGTCTGCGCCTGATGAGCTTACCTGTGACCACAGGGGGAATTCCGCCGGGGCGCTTATTTGTGAGCAGTGTGGCAGACCGATTAAGGTTTTAAAGGTTGTTGAACCCTATCAGGTTTTAAAGCCGTTGGGGAATACCAACAGTACGTTTTTAGCCTGGCGCGCTGGGCATCTTGTCGTCCTAAAAACACTGCGCCCTGAATGGCAAGATGCCGCAGATTTACAGGAGCAGTTTAAGGGACAAGCCCAGCAGCTTTGCCAGTTGGAGCATCCTGGGATGCCGAATTTTTTTGAAGCCTTTGAGGTAGAGGGCCAGTTTTACTTAGTGAGCGAGATGATTC
>CAZXWR010000352.1:0-4300 GCA_964644325.1 uncultured bacterium | reverse complement strand
CGAGTTTCGGTGAAATTGCCCTGTGCCTGCGTCAATTTTGTCCATTACCGGGCTAGCTCCATCGGTGTTCTTATGGATGAGTTACTGCATCCGGTCTTGTGCGAACCATGACCTTTAGCAGGCGAAATCCACAAGAAAAGCTCCAGTACTGATGCGGTTCTGGAGCTTTAACTTTGATCAATTGTAACTGTCCCTGGCATCTGACGAAGATTGGTTGTTTCAGCCATTTCAGGTCTAAAGACCGCTCAAAGTAGAAGCTGAAACCCTATTAAACTCGTTGAACACTAAGCTCAATATGAGTTCCAGGGACGGTTACGATCAATTAGACCTTTCGCACGCTAAGCGGGGTCAGGACGCAACTTTTTCCTTGAACTGTTTTCCAGCACTAAAGCCTGGAACATGGGTTTCAGGAATGGTCATCGTTTGACCGGTTTTGGGGTTACGCCCCTCTCTCGCCTGACGGTGACGTTTTTCAAAGCTGCCAAATCCAACCAGCGTAACTTTATCCCCCTTGCTGACCGCATCGATAATAACCTCAATCGCAGAGGTCAAGACTTCATCTGCTTGCTTTTTTGTGACGCCAGCTTTTTCAGCAATTGCATCCACTAATTCACCTTTATTCATTTAAAAGTCCTTAAAACCTCGATGTGGATTGTATCCTAAGTCTTTGGCTGGATCGACCTGGATGAGAAAAACTTTAGCTTATTTTTCAAAATTTGCGTGTATTAGCGGCGATCAGCAATATTTTGCAGCAATTTCAACTCTGAAGTTATGAATCTTATCTTACTGATCGCAGCAGTGATCATTTCCTGGCTCATTTTTACCTGGTTGCTGAAGGTGGTCAAAACCACCGCAAAAACAGCCCTGCTGATTGCTGCGATCGCCCTCATTTTGCAACTCACGGTGGGGATTGGGCCAGAACAAATCTGGCAGCAGATGCAAGCACTGCCGTCCCTTTTGCAAGATCTCATCCCAGGATCTTCACCCAATGGGGAAGGTGGGTAATCCCATCAAAAGCGGATTCAGTTTTTGAAACCAGAACTGATTTATGGATCAGCCCAACTAGGATGAACTCACCGCAATCCAACACAACGCGGCCACCATTGACTCAATACCCCGGTTAGGAGGGAAGTTCATCATCATGATGCTGCAAAACAGGACAAACAAAACTTGGCAACGCTGGGGTGCGAGTTCAGCCGCGCTCTTTATGCTGGGGGCACTCTCCTATCCAGTCACGCTGGCACAGGCGGCAGTGGAGCCCACCCACACCCTCAAAGTCTGCGGGACTGAAACCGTACTGCTTCCTGAACACCCCCACGTGAAGGGTCTCCAGCGTCTGTTCAAGCGGTATATGAACCGCAGCCTTCCCAACACCGAACTGGGTCTATCCCGGCTAGAATTCGCGGCAGCCTTAGCACAACTTCAGGAAGCCGTCGCAGACCCTTCACCGTCTCGCCCCACTGCGATCGCGTTACAGCCAACCGATCGCGCTTTTTTAGATGAGCTAGCTAAGCTCTATCGCACTGAACTCGCCGCCCTCCGCGATCGCCAAAAGACTGGAATGCAGGACGCAGAGTATGCCCGCCCCTACCCAACAGGTCTAGGAAATTCCATTCCTAGAACGCTGGGCAAAATAGCGCCAAATCGCTCCCTACAGCAAGTTCAACCCCGCAATCAAGCCCTACCGCCTCAACCCATCTTGTCCAGTCCGGCTCCGGTCAGCGAAACATCGGTCTTTAGGGATCGCGATCGCATCCATCCCCCCGGCACCTTCAACACTGAAGACTACAGCCGCATCCAGGAAAACCCCTTCCAGGTGCCCACTCAGACGCCACTCTCCACCTTTTCAGTAGATGTTGATACTGCCTCCTACAGCAATGCCCGCCGCCTTATCCGCCAGGGTCAGCTTCCGCCCAAAGATGCGGTACGGGTCGAGGAGTTTATCAACTATTTCGACTATGACTACCCACAGCCCACTGGCGATCGCCCGTTCTCCGTCACCACAGAAGTAGCCAGCGCCCCGTGGAATCCACAGCATCAACTGGTTCACATTGGTCTCAAGGGCCGGGAACTGCAAACTCAGCAGCCCAGCAACCTGGTATTTTTGATCGATGTATCGGGTTCCATGCAGAGCGCCAATAAACTGGCCTTAGTGAAGCGATCGCTATGTTTACTCACCCGCCAGCTCCGCCCTGAAGACCGGGTCAGCCTGGTCGTTTATGCCGGGAATGCTGGCGTTGTCCTACCGCCCACCCCAGGCAACCAGCAAGACAAAATCATGCAGGCCATCGATCGCCTTGAAGCAGGCGGTTCCACCGCTGGGAGCGCAGGCATTCAGCTTGCCTATCAAATGGCGCAGCGCGGCTTTTTACCCGAAGGGAACAACCGAGTCATTTTAGCCACCGATGGTGACTTTAACGTTGGTGCCTCCAGCGATGCCGAACTAGAACGGCTGATTGAGCAGAAACGCGAGAGCAACATATTCTTATCCGTTCTAGGTTTTGGCACAGGCAACTACAAAGACAACAAGATGGAGCTGCTTGCCAATAAAGGCAACGGCAACTATGCCTACATCGACACCCTCCGAGAAGCCCAGAAAGCACTGGTGCACGACATGCGAAGCACCCTATTTACGATTGCCAAGGATGTCAAAATTCAGGTGGAATTTAACCCAGCCAAGGTTCAAGCCTATCGCCTGATTGGCTATGAGAATCGCCTCCTCCGTGACCAAGATTTCAACGACGACCGCAAAGATGCCGGAGAAATTGGTTCAGGCCATACCGTAACGGCCCTCTATGAGATTATTCCAGTCGGCGTCAATAGTACCGTGAAGCTGCCCACGGTGGATCCTCTGAAATATCAGCCCAGCAAAGACACGCAAACTTCGCAAACCGACGAGCTGATGCAGGTAAAACTGCGCTACAAGCAGCCCACGGGCAGCACCAGCCAGCTCATTACCCAAACCATTGGCGATCGCACTCAGTCCATCACATCCGCCTCCGAGAATCTGCGCTTTTCAGCTGCGGTTGCGATGTTTGGCATGGTATTGCGCGCCTCTGAATACCGGGGCAATGCCACCTACGACCAAGTGCTTACCCTGGCCCAGCGGGCCCAAGGAGGCGATCGCCAGGGGTATCGCAGCTCATTCATTGACCTAGTCCAGCAGGCCAAGACCCTCGCTCAAACCGCTGCACGGGCTGAATAGCGCCTGAGTTCACCCCGACCTCCCCAGCAAAATACCCGTGGACTTAGGTACCCTTCATCTACGGGTATTTTTGATGCAGTTACAGGCTACAGAATCCAGAAACCTAGGGAACTTCAGACTCACTCACGGGCTTAAACAAAAATTTGCGCGCCGTCTTCATCCCCCAAGGAACCGTAAACCAAGCGGCGATCGCCCCCAACAGCAAAAATCCAAACTGCCCCGTCCACTGCATCAGCTGTTCCAGCGCAATAAACTGCCCTGCGACATCTGCTACACCTACAACCACAGAGGCCCAGATTACGGCCCCCAGAACGTTATAGACCATGAACCGAAGGTAAGGCATCTCCACAATGCCTGCCAGAGGCCCTGCGAAAATGCGAAGCAGCGTCACAAAACGACCGAAAAAAACAGCCCTCGCAGCGTTGAGGCTAAAACGATGCTTAATATCCAGGAGCCTTTCTTCCTGAATCCGGAACAGACGACTCACCCGCAAAATCAGAGGCCAGCCACCATAATAGCCAACCCAGTAGCCGAAATTATTACCGACAATTGCCCCGGCGATCGCACAGCCCAGAACGCCCCAGAGCGACAAATCGCCTCTCCCTGCCAGGAAGCCGCCCACCAGCACAGTTGCCTCACCCGGCAACGGGAGCCCCAAGTTTTCCAGCATGATCCCCAAAAACACGGCCCAGTAGCCATAGCTACTGGCAAACTCTTCCAATGCTTCCAGAGAAACTAACTCAAGGGACATTTAAACTCGCCTGTTAGCAACTTTACACTTCTTCATAGTGACGTGGTGCTTTCAACTCTGTCAACAGCGCCAGGATACATCCTGAAACGGAAGCACCAAAACAGAGGCTACCTGCCACTCAAACCCTAACGCACAGCCACCTACCATGAGACCCAGCTCAGCTACCCCAACACAACTCTCCTCTGACACAGTGTACCCGCTGTACACAGTCCGAAAAACTCCCCAACTGTGCAAATGCACCCATCTCACAGATCTCCGCAGAAATACGGTACCCAAACCAAGAAAATACACATATCTTAATAATAACAGGCATTTACTTTAAGGGAATCGCGAACAGCAAGAAC
>CAZXWR010000351.1:0-4307 GCA_964644325.1 uncultured bacterium | reverse complement strand
TGGAGGATCTTGGTGATGTTGCAAAGATTACTTGCAGCCGCTCAGCCGGAACGTTATATGGGCGATCGCCCCGGTAGTCTTGGTAGTCCCGCTACAGTGAACGGAGAGGGATTGGAGCAAGAACATGGCCACCTATCTGATTACAGGTGCAAATCGCGGCATTGGCTTGGAATATTGCCGTCAATTGACAGAGCGTGGAGATCGGGCGATCGCCGTGTGTCGCACGCCCTCACCTGAACTGCAAGGGTTAGGCATTGCGATTGAAGCTGGGGTTGACATTACCTCCGATGCCGCAGTGGCTGACTTGGCTCAGCGACTGGAGCAGACCCCCGTAGATGGCTTGATTAACAATGCTGGCATCCTCAAGCGCAACACCCTTGACGCCTTAGATTTCGACAGTATGCGGCAGCAGTTTGAGGTGAATGCCCTGGGCGCACTGCGGGTTACGCAAGCCCTGCTCCCCAATCTCCGAGCGGGCGCAAAGGTCATTCTGATGACCAGTCGGATGGGGTCGATCGCCGATAATACCTCCGGCAGTTCCTACGGCTACCGGATGTCCAAAGTGGCCCTTTCCATGGCTGGGAAGTCTCTGTCCATCGACCTTAAACCTCGGGGAATCGCAGTTGGCATCCTCCACCCCGGACTGGTACAGACGGCGATGACCCAGTTTGCCTCAGGGGGCATTTCGCCCGAAACAGCCGTGAAGGGACTGTTGGCCCGCATGGATGCCCTAACCCTCGAGAACACAGGCACCTTTTGGCACGCGAATGGGGAGGTGCTGCCCTGGTAACGGGCTGACCCTCGTCGCTACCCTAGCCCGCCACCCTATCTTCGCCCAGAAGCTCCCCCTGTGGCAGCAAGTCCGATGGCCGCCTCGATTACCTTTCCCCAGGTCAACATCAGTCCCCTACACTATTGGAACTGAAGCTTCACCATTTACGACTAGCTTCCTGATGCTGTTGATGGGTACCGCTGCTTTGAAATCCTGGAAAACTTACCTGACCTTGGGGTGCCTGACCCTGCTGCTGGTGTTGGGCTGGCAATTCCTCCCCCGATCCGTGGCAGCGCCTGCCACTTCAGAACTGCGAGGGGTATGGCTCACCAACATCGACAGTGACGTGCTGTTTTCCCGCGATCGCCTGCGTAAAGGGCTACGGCAGCTGACCAAACTACAGTTCAACACCGTTTATCCCACGGTTTGGAACTGGGGCTATACCCTTTACCCCAGCGCTGTTGCTGAAAAATATATTGGCGAACGTCAGCGGCTGTACCCTGACCTCGCAGAAACCGGAAAGCCTTCCCCGCTTGAGCCGACCCAGCGCGATCGCAACATGCTTCAAGAAGCGATCAAAATTGCCAAAAAGCAGCGGCTGACCGTCATTCCCTGGTTTGAATTTGGCTTTATGGCCCCAGCGGACTCTGAATTAGCCCGCCGCCACCCGGCCTGGATTACCCAGCGGGCGGATGGCACCACAAAGAAAATGGAGGGTACCCATCCCCGCGTTTGGCTGAACCCGTTCCACCCAGAGGTGCAGCAGTTTATTTTAGACCTAGTGACGGAGCTGGTGCGGGACTACGATGTTGCTGGCATTCAGTTTGATGACCACTTTGGGCTACCCGCTGAGTTTGGCTACGACCCCTATACCGTCAAGCTTTATCAGGCTGAGCACAATGGTAAAAGTCCACCTGCCGATGCCAGCGACCCCGAATGGACGCGCTGGCGGGCGGATAAAATTACCGCAGTCATGGCCCGCGCTTTTGCGGCCATCAAGGCCGTGAAGCCCTCGGCTCTGGTGTCTTTGTCACCCAATCCCGCCGAATTTGCCTACGAAACCTTCCTGCAAGACTGGGTGACCTGGGAACGCCGGGGCTATGTTGAGGAAGTTGTGATCCAGGTGTACCGCACAGAACGCGATCGCTTTTTGATGGAAATTGAGCGCCCCGAAGTGGTGCAGGCTCGTCAACATATCCCGGTCAGTATCGGCATCTTGGCGGGCTTGAAAAACCGGGAAATTTCAGTGGACTGGATCCAGGAGCAGGTGGAACTCGTACGCGATCGCCAGTTTGCTGGGGTTGCTTTTTTCTTCTATGAAACTCTCTGGCAGCCTGAGAAGGAAACGCGCCAGCAGCGTCAAGACAAACTCCGACAGCTCTTTGCTACGCCAGCGCATCACCCCAGCCATCCTCAGACATGAGAACTTCAAGAGCAATTGTTGTTTGGAATCGTGGCTGAATTAGTGGCGATCGCTTTCTGGGAAGGCGCAGATGGGGATTCTGGAGGCGTTAAGTTTGACGCTGCCCGAGAAGTCTTGGCGGGCATGGGGTGTGGCGTAGGGAAGGGCGATCGCCGTTGCTTGCTGCCCGAAGGGCATAGGCAGGTCTTTGACCAACGCTAACCATAGAGCAGACTGGCTATGAGGTAGTGAACGCCATCCATTTGGGCCAGGATTTTGACAACTTCTTCCTCCGTAAACACGACAGGCAACCGGGAAGGGACACGGGCGCGTTCAATATTGTCGATATAGGGTAAATCGATTGAGAGCACCTGTTTATAGAGGAACAATAGCGAGCTAAGCGCTACATTTTGAGTGGAAGCTGCTACATTTTTACGAATGGCAAGATGAGAAAGATAGGCACGAATTTCAGCCGCTCCTAACTCATTAGGATGCTGCTTATTGTGGAAGAGAATGAAGTCGTGGATGTAATAGAGGTAAGACTAAATGGTTTTGGGACTGAAGTGCTTTAAGCGAGCAGTTTGCCGAACTTGATCCATCAGCCGTGGCGAGTAATGGGGAGTAATAATATTCATTGCAAAGAAAAATAAACTGAGTTGTCGTAAAACCGCACTGTATTGGGCAGTTATGCGACAATTTGTCGTAATTGCCTACGAATTAGGGGCGTTATCTGACATCTGTCTTATAACGCCCCCTCTGAGGAGTTATGCGACTTATGTGATTTAAAGACCCTTGTAGAGGATGTTATCTGACAGGTTGTCGTATAAATACTAGTTAGACTACATCAACAATGATATGGATAATTTTCAAGCAGAGCGTATTAGAAACATCATAAAAGTCGAGTTTGAGAAATTCTTTTCAGATATTGGCGGTATGCTTGGAGATGTTGGCATACCAGATTGTGAGGGCGATGAGAGTGGGAATTGGTTTTTAGGTCGGAGATTAGAAGCTGATGAGGGTGTTCCAGAAACGATTCTGAATGCTAGAAGTTTTTATAGCCAAAATGCTGATGGTTGGCTTTGGGCAAGAATTTATTTGACTTTCGTTGATGAAAACAAAATTTACGCAATTCTTGCAACTTCAGATGGTAGTGATGGTTGGTTGGAAATATTTGACGGAAAAGGAAATTTAGTGGGTGTGGCGAGAACAGTTTCACATTTCCTGGATTGGGGAGAGCCTGATGTAATTCGTTCCTCAGTTTTGACCTTGGGTGAAGAACTTACTCCGGAACTAGATAAGTGTCTTGCAGAATTGAGGCAAGGAAGCGTTACTGGGAGCGCAGCACCCTAGTAAAGGGTTGGCCTTCAAAGAAGCTAAGATTAGAGAGACGGTTGAAATGAGGACAAGCTTATGGCAGTTCGACAACGACGTTATGGCAAAGAAGAACTGGCCAAGCGTGGGCAAGAACTCTATGCGTCTGGCATTCAGCAGCAGATTGAAGCGGGAAACGATGGCAAGATTGTGGCTATCGACATCGAAACTGGAAATTTTGAGGTCGATGAAACTGTCGTAGCCGCAACCAATCGATTGTTTGAACGCAATCCCGATGCTCAGCCTTGGGGAATTCGGATCGGACACCGTGCCGTTTATCATTTTGGATCGCGGAGTCTGAAGCAGAATCCATGATTTACGGAGTTGTAAATTTGCGTCGTGAAGCAACGCTTCCCGTTGTGGTCAGTAGCTCGAATGGACAACGAGAAGTCATCAATACTGTAATTGATACTGGATTCGATGGGTTTTTATCTTTGCCCTCTGAAATTATCGTTCGCCTTGGATTGCCTTGGATGATTTCCAATCCAGCAACTCTAGGCGATGGCAGCGAAACCGTGTTTGATTTCTACACCGGAACCGTGATTTGGGATGGGCAATACCGAGAGATCGACATCGCAGAATCAGAGACAGAACCGTTGCTTGGAATGGCGATTCTGTACGGATACCGATTGCAGGTTGATAATGTCGAAGGCGGAATTGTTAAAATCGAAGCCTTGTGATTCCACTTTACAGATGATCGGTGAGTCAAAGTCTAATCGGGATAGGGAGAATCTTCACAAATCCCCCCTCCCACACCACCCA
>CAZXWR010000350.1:0-4376 GCA_964644325.1 uncultured bacterium | reverse complement strand
GGCGAGTCACCAGGGGGTGCGTGTTAGAGTGGCAGCATCGGCAGGCTTATCCAACGGGTTTGCTGAGTCATGGCATCGCGCACCGATTTCCACCTCTGAATACAGATCCAGGTAAGACCAGTCTTTCAATAAAAGATTAATCTGTTTGATCTAGGTCTGAAGCTGAAGTTTTATTCTGAAGAGAAACAATCGGTTTCCAGTTGGGCATGGTGTTTTTATCGTCCGTTGTTTTTAGCTGACAAGAGTTCCCTATTCATGGATAATGCCACCCTCATTCATACCTTTGCTGAAAGTGTTGTGAGTGGAACCCCAGTGCTCCTGGCGAATTCAGAACTTCGGCTGGAGCCGATTGGTGAAACCCTACAGCTCTTGTCCAAGACCGAGGGGATGATTGCCAGTGCTTGCTTGAGCGATGAACCAATTGCCGTCTCTTTACGAGATGTCTCTCAGCATTGGGCGAGTCTTCACGAAGCGTTACTGAACCAGCAGTTTCTCCCAGTGCAGCCCAGCAGTCTCAGTGGCTACTATCTCTATGAAGCTGCCTCTATCCCGGAGGGGTACAACATTCACTTTTCCGATGGTCTGGTGCTCCTGCAAGCTTGGTGGCAGTTCCGCCAAAAACAAGATGGGTCGGGCCTCCTGGGTATCTTGCTGTGGCATCGTCGGGCCTGGCATCCCATCCGCGATATTCAATGTGAGAACGGTTTGCTGCAAGTGGCGACCTGGGGGAGTGAATTTATTGTCCAGCCTTCGGCGCGAACCGTCTGGATTATTAAGGCTGAGGCCGAAGTTGAAGGAACAAACGAGGCCGTTGTGCCAGGGGAGAATGCCCACGGTGCGGTATCGGTGTCTTCCTCTTCGAAGTGCATTGGAAACTATTTGGTTGAGGCTGGCTTACTGTCCTCAGCGCAAGTGGAGGTGGTGCTGTCCGATCAATCCGCCACCGGGATGCGATTTGGTGAAATTGTCGTGTCGCGCGGCTGGCTCAAGGAGCAAACCATTGAGTATTTAATGACGCATCTCATTTTGCCTCAGCAAGTTAGCCAATCATCCCTGACAAGTCCAACGCCATCCCCAGAACCCAGCCCGCTGCCCGACCTGCCAGTCCGCACGCCCCGGAAGAAAGAGGTGGCGACTGGCTCTATCCATGAGCGCGAAACCCTGGTGATTTCCGCTCCGTTTGAGGATCTAGCGTAAGACGTGTCATCTTCAACATTGACTTAGCCTGACGCTCTATGGCCTTGTTTCACCTTCAATCTAAAGTTTGGCGGTTAACCGAGGGTGCCGCTACTAGCTTGGTTGTGGGGGGAATGGCCCTTTTGGTGCTGCTCCCGCTGATGCTGGTGGCGATTGCTTCTTTTTTGCCCCCCGGCTCAATGCTCGATGGCCAACTTTGGCATGTCCGGAACTGGACGATTGCGAGCTATCGTCTGGCGTGGGCTGAGGGTCATTTCTTACGGGCCTTTGCCAACTCTACCCTGGTGGCTGTGGGGGTTACTCTGCTCCAGGTTGTGACCTCGGCTCTGGCGGGCTATGCCCTGGCACGGCTTCAGTTTCGGGGGCGGCAGGTGGTGCTGTTGCTGGCGATCGCCACCCTGATCATTCCGTTTCAGCTCCTGGTGATTCCCATTTTCATGGTGCTCAAGGCGGGCCACCTCCTGAACACCTACGGCGCCCTCATTCTACCCACCGCTGCTAACGGCTTTGGCATTGTGCTAATGCGCCAGTTTTTTATCACCCTGCCCCTTGAACTGGAAGAAGCGGCCCAGCTAGATGGCGCTACCCGCTGGCAAATTCTCTGGCAAATTCTATTGCCCCTAGCCCGCCCAGCCCTCGTTACCCTGGCGCTCTTTACCTTCATTGGGGAATGGAATGATTTATTTAAGCCCCTTGTTTTTACCACCCGCCCAGAACTCGTGACGGTGCAGCTCTCCCTAGCTGGCTTTCAAGAGCAGTTCACCAACAACTGGCCCCTCATGATGGCGGCTGTGGTGATTGCCAGTCTGCCCATCCTAGTGCTGTGCCTATTGGGCCAGCAGCAGTTTGTCAAAGGGATTGCCACGACAGGCGTGAAGGAATAGGTTCCCCGCGACAGCGGCCACGGGCTTTCGAGGGTCCCATGCCAGTCATGCTTAAGAAGGGTTCATTTTCTGTGAAGCAGACGTTAGTGTGGGAGGGTGAGCGGCATTGAATTGGTCGGTGCTACTACACCAATGGGATCAACCGCGCTAGAGTGTTAAGGAATATTTAGCAATTATGAGGTGCAGCCTCCATAGTTGTGCTGACGCTGGTGTCATCATTTCCTTCTAATCTATGCAGTGCATTATCAACAGACGAGCTGAGTTCTCTGCCAGTCATCGGTACTGGTTGCCAGAGCTTTCTGAACTGGGCAACTTTGAAAAATTCGGGGCCTGCGCGCGGTTTCCGGGCCACGGTCATAACTACGTGATGTATGTCTCCATGCTGGGTGAGCTGGATGAGTACGGCATGGTTCTGAACCTGTCCGATGTGAAGCAGGTGATCAAGCAAGAAGTCACCAGCCAGCTGGACTTTTCCTATCTGAACGATGTCTGGCCTGAGTTTCAAGCCACGCTACCCACCACCGAGTATCTGGCCGCCTGTATTTGGCAGCGTCTATCGCCCCATTTACCGCTGATCAATATTCAACTTTTTGAACATCCAAAACTTTGGGCTGACTACAAAGGAAACAACATGGAAGCATCACTCACGGTTGGTACCCACTTTAGCGCCGCCCATCGGCTGGCTCTCCCGGATCTCAGCTTTGAGGAAAACAGCCGGATTTATGGCAAGTGCGCCCGCCCCAATGGTCACGGTCATAACTATCACCTGGAGGTGACGGTGACGGGCGAAATCGACCCCCGTACAGGCATGATTGTAGATTTAGTGGCCCTCCAGTCTGTCTTGGATGAGCAGGTGGTTGAGCCCTTCGACCACACGTTCCTCAATAAGGACATCGCCTACTTTGAGACGGTGGTACCCACCGCAGAAAACATCGCGGTTCGCATTGCCCAGTTACTCAAGGATCCGGTGGCTGAATTGGGGGCGACCCTCGACCGGGTGAAGCTCATCGAAAGTCCGAATAATTCCTGCGAAATTCATTGCGGCATGCTATTCGCGGCAACCGATGCAGCAGCTCAAAGTGCGCCTGCTTTGGTCGGCTAGAATCAAACTACCCTCGCGGCCATGGCACGGATTGCCCTACAGCGGCTGCGTTGGTTTGTCCCCTGCCCGACCTAAACCCCATGTGCGGTCGATTTACCCTGACCCAACCCGAGGCGATCGCCCCTGCGTTTGCGGTAATGGTCGAACCGTTGCCGCCGCCCCGCTACAATATTGCGCCCGCTCAGCCCATCGGAGTGGTTGTCGCAGGAGAACATGGGCGATCGCGTCAGTTTCGGCTGATGCAGTGGGGGTTGATTCCAGCCTGGGCTAAAGATCCCAAACCAGGGCAGCGGCTGATTAACGCCCGTGCCGAGACCGCCGCCGACAAGCCCTCCTTTCGAGCCGCCTTTGCGCGGCGGCGCTGCTTAATTCCGGCGGATGGCTTTTACGAGTGGCAGGCTGCCCAGACAGGGGCCAAGCAGCCCTTTTATTTTCGGCAACCTCAGCACGCTATTTTTGCCCTAGCAGGGCTCTGGGAAACCTGGCACGACCTGGCAACCTGCACCATTCTGACAACAGAGGCCAATGCAGTGCTGGCTCCTGTGCATCATCGGATGCCTGTCATTCTGGCGCTGTCCCAGTATGAGGACTGGCTGGCGCCTAACCCCCTCAGTCTCCAGCAACGGGAATCGATGTTGCAACCGACCCCAGATGCGGATCTGATCGGCTATCCCGTCAGCACTCAGGTGAATCGGCCTGGTCAGGATAGTCCGGCCTGTACGCTGCCCCTTCAGGATGATTAGTGCTGCTGGTTGATTAGCACAGGTTGATCGAGCCTGTCGCTGATGCGGCACACTGATATCCTGTATTCTGGCTCACGCTGGGGTGATCCGCGATATCACAGCCCTGTCAAGAACCAGCGGGTATGCTGAATTTAAGGCTGCAAGCGCCTAAGATTGTGATCCGGGCACTTCTACAGTCATAACGGTCGTCATGAAGAAGAAGGGCTCAAGCCGCCAAGACAGTGCACCTTGTCTACGGGATGTATCCCCCAGGTCAGCGGCATCCTTGTCCAGTCGATGCTTTAGGGGCAATCCCTGAGTGTTGGCTCCCATCGAGTCCGGTTGGGAAACGGGGACTTCCCTGACCCGATATTCCGATGGACTTGGACAACCTTCCGAGATTCAGTTCGAGATTTAATCGTGAGACTCAACCAGGAACCATGCAAGTAACACACCTTTATCGAGCCACCC
>CAZXWR010000349.1:0-4384 GCA_964644325.1 uncultured bacterium | reverse complement strand
CAATACAGATGCGCTGGCGCTGCCCTCCAGAAAATTCATGGGGGTAGCGGCTTAAGTCTCGGGCCTCCAGTCCCACTCGCTCTAGGAGGTAGATGGCGCGATCGCGCCAGGCTTGTGCGGAGCGCATCCCGCTGAGTTTGGCAAAAATGCGCAGGGGTTCCATGATCAGCGTCCCCACCGTCATCCGCGGATTCAGCGAACTATAGGGGTCTTGAAAAATCAGCTGCAAATCTTGACGGGTACGCCGCAGAGCCTTGCCTTTCAGGGTGGTCAGGGAACGACCATCAAACAAAATCTGCCCGCCAGTCGAGCCTTGCAGACAAACCAGGGTGCGACCAAGGGTGGTTTTACCACAGCCCGATTCCCCCACCAGCCCTAGGGTCTCGCCAGGGTAGATATGGAATGAAACATCGTTGACGGCAGTGACGTAACGGTTCACGGGGCCAAACCCACGCCGAATGGGGAAGAAGACCTGGAGATTTTGCACGGTGACCAAGGGCGGCTGCCCTTCAAGCTGCGCGAGCCGCAGATTTTGCTGCTCGACCGCCACTTCGTTACGGGTTGCTGAGGGGTTAACCTCATCACTAGCAGTTCCGCGATCGCCCGTTGTTTGAGCAGCGGTCATAAAATCGGCCACGGTGGGCAAATACTGCAATGATTGGTCAGGCTGGGGCCGACAGGCTAGCAACCCCTGGGTGTAAGGATGCTGCGGCTTGGAAAACAAGGAGGCCACTGGCCCTGCTTCGACAATTTTGCCCTGGTACATCACCGCCACTTGGTCAGCAATATCCGCCACAATACCCAGGTCATGGGTCACAAAAATAATTGACATCCCCCGCTGCTGTTGCAGGTCACGCAGCAGGTCAAGAATCCGGGCCTGTACGGTTACATCTAGGGCTGTGGTGGGTTCATCCGCAATCAATACAGCCGGGTTACAGGAAATAGCCATGGCAATCATGACCCGCTGAATTTGGCCCCCCGATAGCTCGTGGGGGTAGCGCCGGAGCCAGGACTGCTGCAGCTCTTGCAGCTGATGCTGCACCTGGCGATCGCTCAAGGTTTGGCCCCTAGCACTGGCCTGGTCTAAGATTTGCTGCTTCAAGATGGGCTCCGAGGGCAAGAGTTCCACTTCCTGGAGCAGTTCAATGGCGCGACGTTCAGACTCAGGTCGCGATAAATTTTGGTGCAGTCGGATGGCTTCAACCAGCTGATAGCCGCAGGTTAAAACGGGGTTGAGGGAACTCATGGGTTCCTGAAAAATCATCGACAGACAGCTGCCCCGGTAGTGCTGCATCGCTGCGGGCGGCTGTGTTCGTAAGTCGATCGGCGGTTGCTCCGGGTGGGTCGCATCCTGAAACCAAATTGCACCCGACGTAATTTGTCCGGGCGGGCAGGGCACCAGCCCCATGAGGGCCAAAGACGTGACGGACTTGCCAGAACCTGACTCCCCGACAATCGCCAGTACCTGACCTCGTTCTAGGACAAACGAGATATCGTCAACAGCTCGGGTAATCTCAGTTTCAGTTTGAAACTGAACTGACAGATTCTGCACCCGTAAAATTGGATCGGCCATGGCGGGAGGAACGAAGGAGAACAGTAACTCGATTGGAGCCATGATCCCCCAAGGCTCTTGCTCCATATATTGCGATCGAGAAGGGCAGCACAGCCCCCATCAGACCCCAATGAGCGATATCTTAGCAGTGCTCGCTCAGTCCGCTCTAGCCCAGTGTTGGATCCTCACGACTTTAAGAAAGACTATTGTTTCAGCAGTAAAGTCAGGTTTAGGCTCAAAAGTGGGTATGCTACAGACGCATTTTTGACGGTGCAGCCTAACCCATCTCGGGTTTGCGCAATAGATCCTGCATCTGGGACGCTCACCTCCGACCGTTATTGACGCCCCATTTCGGCTGGGCAAAGCAGAACCCCTGCAATTTTCAGCAGCCACACCAGACATCGCCAAACGCTACTCAATCTCATCATGGGGGACATCAGAATCGCGTGTTAAACCGAGTTTCTTTTCAAGCAACAAAGTGGGTCATCCAGAAGCTCGAAGCGCTGGCTCCGCTCCAGGTTTCTCTGCTGTGCATCGCACTCGTGGGCGTGATTGGCCTGATTGACTATGCCATTACCTGGGATCTAGCGTTCTCAATTTTCTATCTGTTGCCCATCGCGATCGCCACCTGGCGCTTAGGACAGCGACCGGGGTGGCTCATGGCCCTGCTGAGCACCGGGATTTGGAGCTGGGCTGAATGGAGCGCGAAGCACTATACCCTGTCGGGATTGAGCGTCTGGAACACCCTCGTACGGCTGGGCATTTTTGCCATCGTCACCCAGTTACTGTACTACCTGAAGATTGCGGCTGAGATGCAGCGCCAGCTTACCCGATTGGATCCAACGACGGGGGCCATTAACCGTCGTTTTTTTGAAGAGCTGCTGAATATTGAATACCAGCGAGCGGAACGCCATCGGTTCCCCCTCACCCTGGCCTACCTTGATTTAGACAACTTCAAGCAGGTGAATGATCAGCAGGGCCACGGGGCAGGCGATGCGCTGCTCTATCGGCTGGTTGATGAAATTTCCCAGACCCTACGGGCCAATGATGTCGTGGCGCGTTTGGGGGGGGATGAATTTGCAGTATTGCTGCCCCAGACCAATGCCCAGCAGGCCCAACAGGTGTTTAATAGACTCGCCCCCCAAATTGAACAGGCCATCCACCACCCCGACATTCCCGTGAGCTGTAGTATTGGCGTGGCGACCTTTTTGGCCATGCCAGATGCCGTTGAAGGTCTGTTAGAAGCGGCAGATCGGCTGATGTACACCATTAAAAACAGCGGTAAAAATCGCATCGAGTACCAGGTGTTTACCGAAGCGGCTGCCTCCGTCCTTGACGACTAGAAACGTCCCCAAGACAGCCTAGAGCAGCTGACTTAACTCGCTGCCGTGGTCGGACAGAACATCCAGTGATAGAGTAACTAGCGATCCGTCACTGCACAATGTCCCCCCGTAATGACCTTCCAAGCACCCCTGAATCAGCTAATTGAACTGCTGCAAGCCACACCGCTGCATCTGCCAGACGGATCAACCCTGGCTTCAGGCATCAGCACGGATACTCGCGCCCTGCAGCCGGGACAGCTGTTCCTGGCCCTGCGGGGGGAACACTTCGACGGCCATCGGTTTATTGAGCAGGCGATCGCCCTGGGGGCCGTGGCTGCAATTGTGGATACGCCTCACCCTCAGAACCTGCCCCAAATTCTAGTGCCGGATACGCTTCAGGCTTATCAGACCTTGGGACGATGGTGGCGCGAGCAGTTTGCCATTCCCGTGATTGCGATTACGGGGTCTGTGGGCAAAACCACGACCAAGGAACTGATCGCCGCCGCCCTGCAAAAAGTCGGGCCAGTTTTAAAGACAGAGGCCAATTTCAACAATGAGATTGGGGTACCCAAAACCTTGCTCAACCTCACCTCAGACCATGCCTTTGCCGTCATTGAAATGGGCATGCGCGGTCGCGGTGAAATTGCCACCCTCGCTCAGATTGCCCGCCCCGACATTGCCGTCATCACCAATGTTGGAACCGCCCATATCGGTCGCCTGGGGTCTCGAGAGGCGATCGCCCAGGCCAAATGTGAGCTGTTAGCAGAAATGCCCGCCACCAGTCAGGCCATTCTCAATGCCGACCATCCCCTGCTGCCAGACACCGCCAGACAGGTTTGGTCGGGGAAAACCCTGGCCTATGGCCTCACGGCCGGGGATCTCCGGGGCACCCTGCGCAATGACAGCACCCTAGAAGTGGATGGCATTCACTACACCCTGCCGTTGGTGGGGCGTCACAATGCCCTGAACTTCTTAGCCGTCATTGCCCTCTTTCGCGCCCTGGGGCTAGATGACACCCCCATTCGCACGGGATTGGCCGTCCGTTTACCCGAGGGGCGAGCCCAGCAACATCAGCTTCCCCAGGATATTCTGCTCCTCGACGAATCCTACAATGCTGGGCCAGAGTCCATGGCAGCAGCCCTTAAGCTCCTGGCCGAAACACCGGGGAAGCGGCACATTGCTGTTTTAGGTCCCATGAAAGAACTCGGAGACTACGCCACATCACTCCACCAGGAAGTGGGTCAGCTGGTTGAAACCCTTCAGATGGATGCGCTGTACATCTTAGACGCTGGGCCAGAAGGCACGGCCATTGCTCAAGGTACACAGACAGTCCCCACGCAGCAGTTCGCCGATCACCACAGTTTGATCTGCCACTTAAAGGATTCACTCCAGGCAGGCGATCGCCTTTTATTCAAAGCATCCCACTCAGTCGGGCTCGATCAAGTTGTCCAGGCCGTCATGCAGTCGCAAAAACAGCCCTTGTAAGTTCAAAAATTGCTCCATTCAGGAC
>CAZXWR010000348.1:0-4393 GCA_964644325.1 uncultured bacterium | reverse complement strand
TTACTGATATTACAAGGGGTTAGCCCCCTCTGAATAGCAATCTTGGAAATCATCGGTCGATTGGGGCTAGTTCAATCTGTGGCCGTGCAAAATCCGTCAGGCGATCGCACTCACAGCGTCACCCATTCACTGGGAATGGCTGGTGCTTCTGTTTTGATCGGGGTGTAGCAGCCGCCTCAACACCATAAAACTGCCCTTTTACGCGATGAAGAGGACAGTTTTAGGAAATATAGCAATGCCGCACCCGCGACCAATAGAGCTTATAGACGGCGGAGCTGGGGATAGGCCGCAACAACGTCGTCCGCAGTCAGCGTATCGCCGTCAGCTTGGGGAGTCCATAGAACCCGCATGGCTAATAGGTCGTCTGAGGCAATGGCTCCAATCTGGTTGAGGGCTTTCTTAAGATCCTCGGTCGATTGGATGGTGGGCAACTTGAGTTTGCCCTGGGCCGCCACAATCAACGAAACCACGATGTACTCGCCAGGCCCCTGGGCGAGCAGGTCACCCCCAGCGCTGGGCGCAAGGGTCGCAGTCGCTGATTTTTGCCGCACCTGACCGTCGTACTGGGTCAGGGTCTCTTCGGCAAACTTACTGCGTTCTGAGAGGGCGCGCCGATTGAATTCAGCTTCCGCAGAGAGCAGCTGGGTTTGTTGCCCTTCGGTATTGCCATACACCCAGTATTCCGGGTGCCGGAGCAGGGCCAAGGTGGTTTCCTGCAGCGCAATGGTCAACCCAATCGATGACTCGGTATTGGCATTCAGAGCAATTTTGTCGAGTTCAGTCTGGAGCGATCGCGCTTCGGCCAATAGACCCACTTGCAAGGTGCTAATGGAGACGGGCGGGTTAGCAGAAGCCTGACCATTGCCCAGAACGCCGCCTTCAGAGCTCGCAACATTGCGGAAGTTGGAGACTAGGAAGTTCGCGATCGCAATAAAAATCAAGATGCTGAACAGGGTGCCCCCGCCCCCGAAAAAGAAGGGCAGCATGAAGGGGAAGCCAAAGCCGCCGCCATAGGGGGTGCGATACCCCGGCCCAGGTGCAGGCCGCGAAGGCATCATCCGGGTGGGAGCGGCTCGTCGGAAGCTGCCGCCTCCAAAGCCACCGCCTGAACGCGCGGCTAGGGCAGAACCCGCTTGGCTCAGTACGAGAAAAGCAACCAGGGCCAGCGCCACAGCGCTACGGGTGAGAGTTTTGAAAATGGAAAAGCGTTTGTTATTCATGGTGCTCTACAGAGCTCACTGCAAGACAGGAAGGCCGCAGGGGGCTACGTTCCAGGTTTTCTGTATTCAGTTTAACGCTGTCGCGAAAGTTGTGGGGCCGTCGGCAACAGTCGGGTTACCGAATCTCGGTTGCCATGAGCGACTGGGCAGCTTGAATGTTTTCTCGGACTGAGGCAGCGGAGGTCTGGAGCGCTTCATATTCAGGTTCCAGTAAATCTAGCTCTAGCACCCGCGTCACGCCGGGTCGGGCCAGACAGGTGGGCACTCCCAGAAAAATATCGGAGAGGCCATATTCCCCCTGGAGATAGACGGCGGCTGGGACAATGCGCGCCTGGTCATACAGGATAGACTCCACCATCAAGCAGGCCGAGGATGCCGGGGCAAAGTAGGCACTCCCCGCCTGCATGAGGCTGACAATTTCCGCACCGCCGTTGCGAGTCCGCTCAATCAACCGATCGATGGTAGCCCGGTCGAGCAGGTCTGTGATCGGGATGCCGCTGACAGTGGAGTAGCGCGGTAGGGGCACCATCAGGTCGCCATGCCCCCCCAGCACCATGGCATTGACATCCATGATGGCAACGTTTAGCTCCATGGCAATGAAGGTGCCAAACCGAGCCGCATCTAAAACCCCAGCCATCCCGACAACTTTCTGGGGCGGTAGCCCACTGGCCTGCCAAACCAGATAGGTCATCACGTCTAGGGGATTGGTTACGGTGAGGATGATGGCGTTGGGCGAATGGGCGATCGCCTGGTGGGTCACCTGCACGACGATATTGGCGTTGGTTTTGAGTAAATCATCGCGGGTCATGCCGGGCTTGCGGGCAACCCCGGCCGTAATTACCACAATGTCGGAATCTGCGGTGTCGGCATAGTCCGCTGTGCCAATGATGGTGCGGTTGTTGCGTTCAATGCTGCGGGCTTCCATCAAATCCAGGGCCAGCCCCTTCGGCCTGCCGGGATGGATATCGAGCAGCACCACGTCCGCTAGATTCTTCTCAACCAGGCGCTGGCCGAGGGTACTGCCCACATTCCCCGCCCCAATAATCGAAACGCGGGCAGCTCTGGGGCAGTGGAGGGGAGGTGGGGTGGACATTGGGTTTAGAGGCGCGATCGCGCCGGGGTATAGAACGGGAGCTTTCTGTCCTGGAAAACGATGGGTTAAACGGCCTCTAGCTGCTCTACTGCGAGCCAGACGGTAGTGGTAGGAACCCGAAACTGGATCTGAGCATAGTCTCCGCTCAGCTCTACGACTTCTCCAGACCCATCGAACACATAGGGCGGCAAACGGCGATCGCTGGCGAGGGCTTCGACGCTATTTTCAAACTTTTCGGGAACAATGCGCACAAAGTCGCCTTTTTTGATTGCCATAGCCGTGCCGTTATTGTCCTAAATGCGGTGAATACTTTTATTCTAGATCGCCGGATCACCTTGCTTACGCATCGGGATGTCCCGCAGCGGGGGTGATCCGTCATCATCTGATTTTGCCCAACCTGCCTGAGCCTCAGCCCTGACAGGTTGGGCAAAAGTGGCAGGAACGCCCTGCCAGACGCAGGCGTTCAATGGGGGTTTGGCAAGTGCGGCAGGGCTGATCTTTGCGACCGTAAACCCAGGCTACACCCCCATAGTTGCCGTTGATGCCCGTCACAGCTCGAAAGGTACTAAAGGTGGTGCCCCCTGCCGCTAACGACTGTCGCAGCACGGTTTGAATGGCTGGCTGAAGCTTGCGGAAATCGGTAGGGGTGAGATCTGTACAGAGTCTATCGGGCCGAATTTGACTGAGAAACAGCGCTTCATCAACATAAATGTTGCCTAGCCCCGCCACTAAGGTTTGGTCGAGCAGGGCTGTTTTGATGGGACGACGGCGGTGGCACAGAACCTGTTGCAGGTAGGTCACCGTAAACTCCTCCGACAAGGGTTCTGGCCCCATGTGGGCTAATCCCGGAATGGATTGGCTGGGGTTCATCCCTGGGGGCACCCACCAGATTCGCCCAAAGGTGCGCTGATCGACAAACCGCAATTCGCGATCGCCTGGGAAGATAAACCGCACCCGCGTGTGCTGATGCAGCGGTTCTGATGCCTTCAGCCAAAGGAGCTGACCAGTCATCCTGAGATGGACGCCGAGCCAGCCCCCAGAAGCGGATTCGGCCTCCTGAGCATGAGGAACTGCCTGAGGGGCACAGAGTGCCGCGATTAGATACTTGCCCCGCCGCTGCCAAGCCTGAATGGAGGCGCCCTGAATCTGGCCTGGGAAAGTGACGGCTGTTTCGGGTGGCCCAATGGTGCGGTCTAAAAGAATATCGGCACCCAAAATGGGTTGGTGAAGGGTGACTTCATTTAAGCCACGGCGAACGGTTTCTACTTCAGGGAGTTCAGGCACAGGAGTTAAGGTGGGACAGAGCGCTGCAAGGGAGAACAGGAAAAAGGGCACCGGATCGTTTGATCACAATGCCCTTCATGAGGATATTAGGTTCACAACATTAATAGAAAAGCTGACGGGCCACTTCTGCATCTCGATAGAAGCAAATGCGGCAGGTCAAGATGAAATCAACCGCAACTCGGCTGGCAATGGCGGCATTCCGGCTAGACTTCTTCCAGCTCATGCAGGCCAAAATTGTTGGTATTAACGCCACTGGCGGTGCCACTAAGACCGGTATAGTTAACCTTGTCAAAGCGAACAATAACCGGATATTTAATACCGCTCTGGTCAACGGAAGCGACGGTACCGACTTCCTGATACCAGTAGGATTCTGGTCGCAAAATTTTGACCTTAGAACCACGCTTAACCATGAATTCTAACCCCTTCTTAAAGAACTTGCGGATAATGCAATTGATTTCAGACTACTATGTCTGCGGTGGATTCCGGCTGCAAAATCTATGAACTTTTGTGACTGAAGCCTGGGTGCTGCTGGGGTTTGGCATAGGGCGGTGCCACCTTGTGGCCTCAATTTTGCCCCAAGTGCTAATAGCCATAGACGGGCAGGGTGAAATGGAAGCAACTGCCTTGCTGCGGCGCTGAGTCGACCCAAATTTGACCATAGTGCCCGCGGATGATGCGTTGACAAAGGGCTAAGCCAATGCCGTAGCCATCCTGATGCTCGTCTCGTTCTAAACGATATTGCTCCTCAAAGATGGATTCTTGCTTGGTTTCCGGGATGCCGGGGCCATTGTCGCAA
>CAZXWR010000347.1:0-4397 GCA_964644325.1 uncultured bacterium | reverse complement strand
GCTAAACCGATGCGTTTGATGGCATCGGCAAGGGCTGGATTGCGGGGTTTGGGTTCGACCACTAAGAGGTTTTCTAGGGTGACACCTTCCACGAAACCGCCCGGGTTGCTGATGGAGAGGGTATCGCCCTGCAAACGAACGAACACCGTCCCCAGGACGGAATAATCGCGATGAACAATAGCATTGACCAGGGCTTCTCGGAAGGCTCTGGGGTCATAGGTGGGGATGGCGACCCGAAACAGTCCCCACTGCATCTCTTCTTCTTCGATGCGGGCTTCGAACTGCTCCAGGATGCGCTCAAAAGTTTTGATCAGAGGAGTCCGGTAGAAATCGTTAACCCGCACGTCGGTACCGTCTAGTACTTGGAAGGCGACTTCGTGGGTAGGGAGGTGTTCTCGCAAAGCACTTTCTTTGCCGATGAGCAGCAACCCAGCAACCGTAGGCACTCGCTGACCATCTACGGTGCGGACTAGGCCCAATGCCCCATCTAGCTCATCCTCAGTGAGGCCAATCAGGGTGGCATCACCGCTGAAGCGCTCGATCATCTGGCGTAAGCGCTGCCGCTCTAAAGGATCGAGGGCATCGAGGGTGGCACCGATAACGGGGTTGGCGGAATGGTCGAGCAGACCCAAGGAAGATTGACGGCTGACGAACTCATGGGGATAGAAGGGGACACACTGGGGAGTGCCATCGGCTTGCAGGCGACGACGCTGAAGCAACCCCTCAGATGTAGCAACCAGTCGCGGCGATTTGGGCACCTCAATGGCGGCGACGGTATGCCCTTCTTCCTGAAGGATGTTGATGCGGACACTGATGGGGGGATTGGTGCGGTTGGCGATGAGGGCAGAAAGGGCAGCAGAAGTTTGCCGCTGGGGATGAGTTCCGGTAATGGTGCCATCATCTTCGACACCCAGGTAAAGAACCCCGCCGTCGGTATTGGCAAGGCAAACCACCGTGGCGACCAAGTCGCGATCATTGAGGCGAGACTGATCGCTTTTGAACTCAACGGTGAGGGATTCTTGCTGGGGAAGGGTACGCATGATGTGAAGCTCCCTCATAACTTACCCTTAAAGGCTTTGTCGAGGATGACAGGCAAAAGAACATTGAGTTCAGTCAAGGGTTTTTGTCTTTCAGTTTTCATTTCAGTTTTTGCTTTAACTTCCCTCAACTTTTGTGGTGTTTCCATATTCATGTAGATCGAAAAGACAGAGAACTACTGCAAGGAGAAGGATAGTGTCAAGCTGAAAGCGTTTTATATTAGCCATGACATCTACCCCCGCTTCATTATCTGCGACACCAGCCCTAACGGACGAGGGAGTCTTAGCAGCAACCGTTGATTGCCTCAAAACCCATATTTCCATTGACATGTAGGGGGTGTGTAGCCTCCAGACCTTATTTACCGTTCTTAAGCTGAAGCGGACACCACCTCTTTCTTCGCCTACGCCAGTGTTTATCTGATTCGCCGTCATCATCGCGTCACCCTCGCGATTCACCCCGTGCGAAAGGACGAAACGCTCATATCCACCATCACGAGAGTATTGGCCCAATTGACACCGTTGAAGGTGAAGGTCAAATCGCTCGTTCTCGACCGAGGGTTTTACTGTGTCCCCGTGATTCGGTGGCTCAAAACGCTCCAGATTCTATTCATCATGCCAGCGGTCATGCGTGGCAAGACGGGGGGACGAGGCAATTGTGCAGGGGACGAACCAGTGACTGGACGGCCTATGAAATTAACAGTCCTCAGTACGGAACGATTGATTGCAAATTGGCAGTCGTCTGTTCTTATTGCAAAGGCTTGCGCCAAAAGCATGGCATTGATGATCTGTTGTATATCGTTTATGGGCTGAGCATCGCCCTCGGGGCTATTTGAGTCCAGTATCGCAACTGACAGTTTCCCATGGGCCTAGCTAGATTTGGGTCGTTGGGTCGTTGGGCATGTCCATTGGCTTGGATAGCGTGAGCGCCCCAGGGCCAAAGGCCGCCGAGATGAGGGTTCCGACCAAAATCATCATGTCTCGTTCCAGTCCTGCTGTGTATTCGGCCACCTCAATAGCTTTGGGGAGCTGGACGGTGGCGATCGCCCCAGCGATGATAAAGAGCAGCGCTAGGTTGGCCCAGCGATTTTGGATGCCCACCAAAATCAGCAAACTGGCAATAACCTCAGCAATGCCCGTAATTGGCCCCAAGAAACCCGGTAGACCAAAGCCCATAAACTTTTCACTGGCCATTGCCCAGTCAATAGATTTAGGGAAGCCATGGTACAGAAAAACGGACACAATCACCAGTCTGAGGAAGAACAGCGCATAGTCACGGAATGTGGCGGATTGCATCATATTCATGTTCATGTTCATAGCAATAAAACCTCAATACGTTATTCAGCGTTGGATGATGCGGCAGAGGAATGAACGGTATCGGCCTGGACACCGTGAACCCCGCTCGGCATCTTGGGCCGACAGGGGAATACCCACCGCTGCCGAACCGTGCGATCGCCCAAAATGAAGGCATTCAGCCAGGTCAGTAAAACCTGTAGCCGACTCAGATAGCCAGGTAAGTACACCCAGTGAACCGCCAGCCATAGCCACCAGGCTGTAAACCCAGAAAAGGTAAATGGGCCAATTTTGCCCACCCCGGCATAGCAGCCGATAATCGCGAGCCGTCCCTTGTTGAAGTATCGAAAAGGGCGCGGGGACAGATGGGCCAGCTGCCGACGCAGGTTCCGGGCGGTTGCCACCCCCTGCTGCAAGGCCGCTGGGGCCACATCAGCTAGTGTGGTGCCGCGCAACGACGGGTTCGCGACATCACCGATCGCATAAATCTCCGGGTAATCTAGGAGCTGAAGCGTCGGCCTCACCTCCAGTTTCTGGCGCGGTGTTTGCCCCAGAGGTGGCGAACTGCCAGGAACCGCCGCCGTAACCCCAGCCACCCAAATAACCGTAGATGTCTCAATTTCCCGCCCGTCCTCAAGGTAAATCCGGTTGGGCGTCACGTGATTCACGCGGGTGGAAAGCTCCACTTCAACCCCCACTTGGCGGAGCCGTCGGGCCGTATAGGCACCCAGGCGCTGAGGAAACTCAGCCAAGAGCTGTGGCCCAGCCTGCAGCAATATCACCCGCACCGGCTGGGTTTCCAGCAGCGGATAGTCCCAGCGAAGGGGGCCGCGCACCAGTTCAATCAGGGCTCCGGCCATTTCCACCCCCGTAGCCCCACCGCCGACAATGGTGAAGGTGAGTAATTGCGATCGCCGGATTGGATCTGCTTCCCAAGCGGCCTGCCCAAAACAGTCCAGGATGTGCTGGCGCAACTGCACTGCATCCGTTAGGGTACGCAGGGGCTTGGCATGGTGCGCTGCCCCTGGAACATCATGCCACTGCAACTTGCTGCCCGTGGCAATCACGAGGTAGTCATAGTCCAGGGTAATCCGGTCGGTTTGCACCTGTCGTAGCCTTGGATCAATGGATTGCACCTCGGCTTGGAGAAATCGGAGATTCGCGTGACGACGACACAGGGTTTGCACCGGGAAGGCAATATGTTCCGGCAGGAGCGTTGCCGTTGCGACCTGGTACACCAGGGGCACAAAGGTATGGTAGGCATTGCGGTCGATCAACCAAACATCGGCGGGCGCACCCCCAAGGGATACGGCGGTTTGCAAGCCCCCGAAGCCAGCCCCAATCACGATAATTTGTGGTCGCTTATGCATCTTCTGGCAGCTCTAAGGAAAGAAAGGGAGGTAATAACGCAGATACACATTGAGACTTTAAGTTTTACGTGGAAGTGTGATCAAGTTTGAACAGATTTGAAGCCAGACCGAAGTTTCCAGAATGGGGGTTTCCTTTAGCCGTAAGGTAGCTTATACAGGGCTTTTGAGTGCACCAAATCTATGGGTGATCACAAACGTATTGGGATATTGACCAGTGGCGGCGACTGCGCGGGTTTAAACCCCGTGATTCGAGCGGTGGTGCGGCGGGCCGTGGGTGCCTATGGCTGGGAAGTGCTGGGAATCCGGCAGGCGACCTGGGGACTGATGGCAAACCCGGCCAATGTGTGGCCCCTAGACATAAAAACAGTAGATCCCTGGCTGCGGGCAGGGGGCACCATGCTGGGCACGACCAACAAGGGAAACCCCTTCGCTTTTCCGATGCCGGATGGCACGGTGGGCGATCGCTCTGAAGAAATGACCCAGGCTTACCACCAGCTGGGATTGGACGCCATTATTGGGATCGGCGGCGACGGCAGTATGGCGATTCTGCGACGACTTGCCCAGCAGGGAGGCTGGAACCTGGTGGGGATTCCCAAAACCATCGACAACGATGTGGGCGTCACGGAGCGCTCGATCGGATTCGATACCGCTGTCAATATTGCCACTGAAGCTCTAGATCGGCTCCAGTTTACCGCTGCCA
>CAZXWR010000346.1:0-4434 GCA_964644325.1 uncultured bacterium | reverse complement strand
GGCCGCACACGATAATTTGATCAATGTCCAAGGCATGAATGGCGTATTCCACCGCCGCCCCTTCCCCACCATTGGCTGCACCATAGGGCGGAATGATATTGCCCGCATTGCGGATCACAAATAGCTCACCCATTTCTGTCTGGGTAATCAAGTTTGGATCAATGCGAGAGTCGGAACAGGTAATAAACAGGACCCGAGGCTTCTGGCCATGGGAAAGCTGCTCCAGCAGCTCACGGTGAGTCGAGACGTAGTTTGCCTTGAACTCTCGAATCCCTTTGATGAGCTTTTTCATGGTTGCTGCTGCCTCCCACAGAATGCACCCATCTTACCGACTTTTGCCCCCAGACACATCTGCAAACCCATCTTGAAATTCTGACCAGCGATGGAGACCATATAAAGAAAAATGAATACAATGTTAACTAATATGAATAGAACTCATAAAAAACTCCTGAACTATGATGAACCTCACGCCCTACGTTCAACTGCGGCGGCTTTCAACCCTCGTCGCCGTTTCGATTGTGACTTTATTTACCCTGGCTGGCCTGACCGGGATGCTCTTGGCCTTTAACTATGAGCCCACGGCTGGGGGAGCCTTTTATTCTTTACAGAGTATTGTGGCTGCCCTGAACAATGGTGGCTTGTTTTACAGCGTGCACAACATTGCTGGGAACGCCATTATTGTTCTAGCCATGGTGCAGCTACTGGTCTTGTTTTTAGGGCGACAGTTCACCCGGTACTGGGTGTTGGCCTGGATTAGTGGTGGGCTCCTGACGCTCAATTTGATGGGGCTGAGCTGGACTTCGATGATTCTGCGCTGGAATCAGGAAGGCTACTGGCGCTTAAAGATTGAGTTAGGACAAATTTCCAGCATTCCGGTGGTGGGAGAAACCCTAGCCCAAATTTTGACGGGGGGCGCTGGCATCAGTACGGCAACTGTGCAGCATCTCTACAGCATCCATAGCTATGCTTTGCCGCTCACGGCTCTAGGTCTAGCGGTGGCACACTTGGTGACGCTGGTGCTTCAGCAGCAGGCGGATAAGAGCCGAGTGTTAGCTGGCCTAGAGAAGCTTGTCACTGAACCCAATGCAGGCGATGCTGCAACGAGCACTGACCTAGGGTCTGCTGCTGGTCAGGTGACTTCAGAGGTAGGCTCTTAGATTGCCCTTGGGCTTTGTAATCTGAGCGGTGTATCTCACCGCGCTTCATCTCAATGATGGCGATTCAATGATGTCGATATCCAGCTGTGAAGCGACTCAAGTCCAATGGGTCGCTTTTGCTGATTGCCAACGTGCATACCGCTCACAGAAATCAGGCGACCCAGAGTATTCAGGTCACCGCACGCTGGGCGATCGCTTCGGCTTCTTTCTGGGCCTGAGCTTTGCGTTCGCTATGGCGATCGGTCAGGTCATCAATTTTGTCCCGAAGCAGCAGGGTAAACCGGAACAGCTCCTCCATCACATCCACCACGCGATCGCGGTAGGCAGAGTCTTTCATGGTGCCATCTTCATGGAATTCTTGGTAAGCCTTGGCGACTGAAGACTGGTTGGGAATCGTGAACATCCGCATCCAGCGGCCCAGTAAGCGCATCGTATTGACCGCGTTAAAGGACTGGGATCCGCCCGAGACCTGCATGATTGCCAGGGTTTTGCCCTGGGTAGGGCGAATTGCCCCCAGGGTGAGGGGAATCCAGTCAATTTGGGTTTTCATCAGGCCAGAAATATTGCCATGTAGCTCCGGGCTCGACCAGACCTGACCCTCAGACCACTGCACCAAATCCCGCAATTCCTGGACTTTGGGGTGCGTATCGGGTTCTGCGCCGTGGAGGGGTAGACCGCGAGGGTTGAAAAACCGTACCTCCGCGCCCATTTCAGTGATGATCCGCGCCGCTTCTTCCGCTAAAAGGCGGCTATAGGAGCGCTCCCGTAAGGATCCGTACAGGAATAAGATGCGGGGTGGATGATCAAATGGTTTGGGAGTCATCATCGTGAGCGAAGGGTTTTGACTGTCTCTGCTTGATCGGCATCTGCCTTGAGGCTGCAAGTATTTGATCCTGGGCCAGGGTACAACTGAATGATTGGCTGGGGCTAGACGGGTGTTCAAGACTGCCCTCAATACACCTGACAGCAGGCGGCAGCCCTATGATAGCCTGCACAATTCAAGGGGGATACCCTTCATTGAATCAAATGGGATTCTGGTCAAATCACGGCTGGTAAGCTTCGCTCCCCCAGGGCCGTTGACTGCCTTTACCCCGCGATGACTGTGTACTGCTCAATGAATTGAGCGGCTGCATCAAAAATTTTAGCTTTGCGGTCTGGCTTCATCCGATTCAAGGTTTTTACCATCATCGCTAGGCGCGGATTTTTCTGGAGCTGTGCTTGCTTCCGGTCTACAAAGCGCCAGTACAGTCCATCCCACACATCGCACCAGTCCCCTTTCCGGTAGTCCCCCATTTTTCGCAGGTAGTTAGAGCCGGAGGTGTAGGGTTTGGTCATCATTTTGCCGCCATCTGCAAACTGGCCCATGCCATAAACATTCGGCACCATCACCCAGTCGGCGCTATCGACAAACAGCTCCATGAACCAGCGAAAGACTGCATCGGGATGCACTTCAGCCAGGAGCATGGCGTTGCTCATGACCATTAGCCGCTCAATGTGGTGGGCATAGCCCTGGGCATTCACCCGCTCGATCACCTGATCTACGGGTACCAGTCCGGTGGTGCCCTGATACCAGTCGGCGGTGAGCTGACGGGTATGCTGCCAATGATTGGATCGCCGCTGCTCGCGACCCAGGGTGTGATACACGCCGCGAATATATTCTCGCCAGCCAATGATCTGGCGCACAAATCCCTCTAGGGAGTTCAGGGGGACTTCACCATGCGCAGCAGCATAGTCTAAGGCAGCATCAATCACTTCTCGGGGTGTCAGCAGGCCCAGGTTTAGCATGGGCGAGAGCACGCTATGGAACACAAATGGGCTGCGGCTGGTGAGGGCATCTTCATAGGGGCCAAAGCCACTGAAGCGATCGCGCAAGAAGTTGTGTAGCCAGTCAAGGGCGGCATCGCGGGTGACGGGGAGCCAGAACTGGGCACTGTTGCCGGGATTGTCGGGGAACTGTGCGTCAATGAGGGTGCCGACGGCCTGCACATGGTGGGTGGGCTCTGGCAGCGCAACGTCTGGCACGGACACGGACGGTGGCAGGGCTTCCCGGTTCTGGTCGTCATAGCTCCAGCGATCGCCCAGGGGTTCGCCGTCCTCATCCAGCAAGATGTTGAGGCGGCGGCGCTGTATTTTGTAAAAGTCGGCCATGAATAGCCGTTTGTAGCGCTGGCGGTAGTCGGCAAATTCACGGTGGCTGGTCAGGAACAAGGGGCTGTCGTAGGTATGCAGCTTCAGAGACTGTGCCTGACAAAACTGCTCTAGGCGATCGCGGGTGTCGTGGTCTTCGATCGCGTAGGTATGCAGGGCCGTGGCGCTGTATTTTTGAAGCGATCGCGCCAGTTTCTCTTCGTAGGATAAGGCTGCTGTTTCGGCGGTTAGCGGCCAGTATTCGACGGCATGGCCTTGGGCGATCAGGCGATCGCGATGGTGGCGCATGGCGGCTAGCACCAGGATGAGCTTGTGTTTGTGGTAGCGATAGCGCCGGCAGAATCCGGCATCTTCTGCCATGAAAATGGGCATTTGCTGGAGGGGCAAGCCACTGTGATCGGGAAACAGCATATTGCCCAGCAGAATAATCATCTCAAGTTCCAATGTTGACCCTATCCAGGGTAGCGGTAACCCATGGATGAGTTCAAAGTCCTTGAGAAGGATAAATTACGAAATAAGCTATGTTCTGAGAGCTAGCGGTGGTTATTGACTCGAACCAAAATTTCTTGATATATCAGTTCCTCTAGATGTTCTATAATCTGGCGGGCCAGAATTGCACTATGGGTTAACAGTCCCATTTCCATATTGAGTGTGAGGGCATAGCCCGTAAGATTGGCGCTAGTGACAAACAAGTGTTGCCGATCGGCAATCGCAACTTTCATGTGCAAAGAACCCTGTCGCCCAGTCTCATCTTTGGGCCTTTTCGCTTTATCCCATTCGTATACCTCTGCTCGGACAGCAATTTCTTGGCCAAGGCCTGCTTTGACACCAAAGGGAGCGAAGGTATCGCCTTCAGGTGTTTCCGCAATAATCCGAACCCGAACACCTCGATCTAACGCAGCAATTAGGGATTGAGTGAGTGTAGGAACCTTGTAGAGTGCGAAACTTGCCATCATCAGATCTTCTGATGCGGCACGAATGAGCTGTAACAGAACTTGCTCTGTACGGCGGACAGGGATCCGAGAAACTTCTGGCCCTGTCCAAACAACTTCTACATCCAGCGCTTCTTGGGCGCGTTTATAGCGGTTGTCAGTTGGGTGAAGTACAGTAACAGCGAAAGGTGAACCAG
>CAZXWR010000345.1:0-4441 GCA_964644325.1 uncultured bacterium | reverse complement strand
AGTGCCGCACGGCGAACTCAATGACCCGGCTAATCGTAAAGGGTTCGTAAAACGTTGTGCGGTAGAGGCGTGATTTCCCTAGGCAACGGATAAATTCTTTCGTTGAGATTTCACCGCCCCTAAACTTAGATTCAAGATCCGGTAGAGCTACGCCATACTCACGGGTGATGTCACGTTCAAACACCTGCCGATAGGCTGCTTGGATAACGCTGTTTTGTTCTGTGACGGATAGCCCCCACTTCATGACAAATTTGCCCCTTGAAACAGCCGAAAGTCCATAGCTTTCAGGCAGTTGCAGCCCTTGCTGATCGCGAGAGAACCCTGGTCGAACCATCACAGGCGGTTTCTCAACGGTATAGGCCGTAATCAAGGCATCAAATTGCTGTTGGATAATAGCAGCTGCCTCTGGATCTTTCTGGAAATAGCCTAGCGATCGCCAGCGCATTTCCTTCAGGGCAACCACTGTCGCCTCCGTCACATCTTCCGGAATGACCCCCCGCAAGCCCTGGGTATTGACCACCAAAATACTGGAGTCGCCTGCCACGATGGCATAGGTGACGTACCGCAAAAACCAACTCAAATCTCGCAGCGAGCGCTTCATCCGTGTTGGGCCGTAGCGAGCAATATTAATCATGCGGAATCCGTCCGGCACGGGTTCTCTGTCTGCAGTGAGCTGTGTGCGCCAAAATTCAACCCAATTTTGCAGGAAGCTATATTGCGGACTTTGTAGCCTCAGCACCTCCTGTAGTTTTCCCGTCACCGGTCTGGGTGGTTTGTTGTACCCCGGTAAATTTTCCCGATTCGCAGGCGGCTCAAGATAGCTCATCGGTGCCCCTCCAAAGAAAATGCGGTGGGCAGCTGCAGAAACAATGACTTCTGAATGCTGCGTGAGCACTTCGGCAATTTTGAGTCGCGTTGCACCGGAACGAAAGAAGTGGGTAAGGATTTTTAGCTCACTTTGCTTTAGATTGCGATCCTGCTGCTCGGCAGTCGATATCACAGCAACAGGAACCGTACTGTACTGTTGCGGGTGAACAACAGGACTGCCACCGTTAGCGTGGGAATTCATCGAATTTCATTTACTCCCTTGAAAATTACGGTTATGGACTCATTCGTTCTGAAGGAAACCCAGCACTTAGAGTTTTTACTAAGGCTTAAGCCCCTGAACGATGTAGTCAAAATATGGAGACACCTCAGCGGCATCGTCTATGGGCAGCAGGTCTAATGCAGCCTCCTTTAGACATTGCATACACTCCACTAAGTTATGGAGTGGCACCCCCAAGGAGTTGTACATTTTTTGCGCGCCCTTGAGGCCAAATAATTCAATGGGCTCAGTATCATCAGCAATAATTGCGTAAGTCACTAACCGTAAATACCAGCTCTGGTCACGCATGCAGGATTCCTGAAACACTGGGTTACCGCTATTGCTAGGCGTAACGGGACATCGCTCCCAGAATTTTTGAGTACTTTTAAACACAATGCTTTCAACATTAGCCATCAGCGTTGTTGCAATACCGATTCGATGCTGTCCCGACTCTAAAAAATTGCGAATAGCGCTAAGTTCTCCAACGCTCAAATAGCGCGCCTCACGATCTGCGATCTCAATGGATCGAGTGATAATGCTCATAGTTTGTTATCAATTGAAATGACTTAGGATCAGGGGGTTGATCACATCTGAACATTGGTCGGGTGGCTTGTGTGCGAAGCTGCTTCCGCAGCCCCCATAGATCGATCTATCGATCTATGATCTATCACCACCCTGTTGTCAAAAAAACAAATGTTAAGCCTTAGCTGAGACCCGAACAAATGTAGTCAAAGTAAACACCCATCTCTTTGGCAGCATCCGCACCTACCAAGTCTGCCGTCACTTCTTTCATCGCCTGTACAGCTCGAATTGTGCCGCCAATTGGGACACCCAGAGCGTTATAGGTTTCGCGCAATCCATTTAGAATGCGCTCATCCAATATGGATGGATCACCTGCCAGCATGGCGTAAGTGGCATAGCGTAAAAAGTATTCCAGATCGCGAATGCAGGCTGCATAGCGACGACAGGTGTACATGTTGCCACCGGGTGCTGTGATGTCGGTGTACATTAAAGACTTTGCCACGGCTTTAGTGATAATCGCAGAAGCATTGCCACTAATGGCGGTAGCAGCTCTGGATCGAAGTTCACCACTTTTGTAATAGCCTCTCAGTTGTTCCAATTCTGTAGCATCTAAAAACTGTCCTTGCACATCAGAAGAATTTATTAAAACTGTGATTGCATCTTGCATTGTTATGTCCTCTCAATAAATAGTAAAGAAAGCCCTCACCCATAATCTTTCTCGTTTTCAATAACAAACAGAAAACAAATTTTCTGACCTAGTTCCTTGAATGATGAGATCGAGATGAGGGCATGTTTCCGCTTCCCAATCAGTCTTAATTCCGTCTTTTAGTCCAGAGCTTTGATTATGAGGTCAAAGTATGGTCCGACTTCAGTGGCATCTTCAGGACTCATGAGCGCGATCGCCTCAGCCTTGATGCAGCGCAGCGCCACAGTCCAGTTTTTTAGCGGAATTTCTAGAGAGTTGTACATCTCTTTAATGCCAATGGTGCCAATCTCTTCGAGGGGTTTTTCACTCCCTGCCAAAATGCAGTAGGCCACTAGACGGATATACCAGCCTTGGTCGCGCTGACAGGAAGCCGTCTTGCGAGGGTTGCCACTATTACTCGGGGTCACCGGGCACTGCTCCCAAAACTTGGCGCAGGCTGTCTGCACAATATTGGTTTCGTTTTCTGCGAGCACCGAAGCAATTCGGATACGCTGGTCTCCAGAATTTAGGAAATCTTGGAAGACCCGCAGTTCTTTGGGTGCTGGATAGCGGGCCTCACTGTCTGCATTCAGAATTAATTCCGTCACGATACTCATGTGTTTCTCCTGACTTGAAAGCATTAAACCTGATCCAAGGCCAGCACTAGAGCTTAATCTGTAGGAACGCTACAGTGCCCGAGGTGAACCTGGAATGCAAGCATTTTGATTGGCAAGACTGGGTCGCCATTGAAAAAGCGGTTGAGGCAAGCTCAAATCCTCTAGCCTGTAATGATTGGAGCCTGCATGGCAATCGGCTTAGATTCTCCACCCGCTAGATCCAGGGGAAAGTTATGAGCATTCCGTTCATGCATAACTTCAAAACCTAGATTGGCCCGGTTCAACATATCTGCCCAGGTATTAATGACATTACCCTTAGAATCCAGCACCGAGTGGTTAAAGTTGAATCCATTTAGGTTGAACCCCATGATGCAGATACCCAGGGCCGTACACCAAATACAAACCACAGGAAAAGCGGCTAAAAAGAAATGCAGAGAACGGCTATTGTTGAAACTGGCATATTGAAAGATGAGCCGACCAAAGTAGCCGTGAGCAGCCACGATATTGTAAGTTTCGCCATCTTGACCAAACTTATAGCCGAGGTTTTGGGACTCATTTTCAGTTGTTTCTCGCACCAAGCTAGAGGTCACTAAGCTGCCATGCATCGCACAGAACAACGCCCCACCAAATACGCCGATCACTCCCAGCATATGAAGGGGATGCATGAGGATATTGTGTTCTGCTTGAAACACAAACATGAAGTTGAAGGTGCCGCTAATACCCATTGGCAGACCGTCAGAAAAGCTCCCCTGGCCAATTGGATAAATCCAGAATACTGATGTGGTGGCGGCTAGGGGAGCAGAATAGGCTACGGCAATCCAAGGGCGCATCCCTAGACGATAGCTAAGCTCCCATTCGCGACCCATGTAGCAGGCAAGTGCGGGGATGTAGTGCGCCCCAATCATTTGATAGGGGCCGCCATTGTATAGCCATTCATCCATACTGGCGGCTTCCCAAAGTGGATAGATGTGTAGGCCAATGGCATTTGAGCTGGGAATCACTGCTCCGGTGATGATGTTGTTCCCGCAGAGAAGAGAGCCACAAACGGGTTCTCGAATGCCATCAATATCCACGGGAGGCGCAGCGATAAAGGCGATCGTAAACACAGTGGCAGAAACTGCTAACAGCGGAATCATTAAGACACCGAACCAGCCAATGTATAGTCGGTTCTCGGTACTTGTAATCCAATTACAGAATGACTCCCAGAGGGTAGAAATCCCTCGTTGTTGAAGAGTGATTGTCATCGGTCTTAACCTAAAGATTCAAAAAAATGCAGGACAATTAGGGCAGTGCTATCACTACTCTGGTTAGAAAAGATATATGGATTGAAGTGAATAATTGCTCACAAAAGAAATGCAGGAACTATTGCGATCGATAAACGATCATCAATGCTCTAAAAGCTGCATCCAGACAAGCGAGATACCTGCCACATTCAGCAAGTTAAAAGACTAGAGTAAGAAGACTCAACGATATTAAGAACCAGATAGATCGGGAAATGGTGTCTAGCATAATTTAAGCTTGAAAATCCTATAC
>CAZXWR010000344.1:0-4462 GCA_964644325.1 uncultured bacterium | reverse complement strand
ACTGGTTCACCTTTCGCTGTTACTGTACTTCACCCAACTGACAACCGCTATATCGAAGCACCTCTTTGCTTTACGAGATTTTTTTAACGTTGTCTGGGTTCAGACCGCGTCAATCGGAGTTGAATTAAGCTTGAGCTAAGGGCTTTCCAGTACACTGAGAAAGGAGATGCTTGCTTTATCTAAAGTGATAGAAAAGCAGGCCATACTCCACAATCCTCAGTACTGTCAGAGGTGGTGGCTGCTTGAGAATTCCTATTTTACTGCAGTGGGTTTGGCTGCAACTGCTAGCTGAGGCGGTGACTCGTGCCTTAAATTGATGGTCTGATTCAGCTTTATTTTGGGTTTATTTCTAAGTATTGTGGTTATGGGCTATGGCTGAAACGTATCTACTCGAAAAATTACAGTCTGTTGAACAAACTTTCCATGAACTGACGCGACGACTGGGTGATCCAGAGGTGGTGACTGATGCAGCTGAAATTCAACGGGTGGCGACGGCACGAGCCTCACTGGAGGAGACAGTCAACACCTTTGAAGACTGGAAACAGACCCAATCTGAGTTGAAAGGGGCCCAGCAAATCTATAAAGACGCATCTGGAGACCCGGAACTTAAGGAGATGGCTGAGCTAGAGGTGGCTGAGTTGACGGAACGCCTCAGTGCGCTGGAGCAAAAACTTAAGGTGTTGCTGCTGCCGAAGGATCCCAACGATGACAAGAACATCATGTTGGAAATTCGCGCGGGGACTGGGGGCGATGAGGCGAGTATTTGGGCGGGTGATCTGGTACGAATGTACTCCAAGTATGCTGAGAGCCTAAACTGGCGCGTTAAGCTTCTGAGTGAGTCTCTGGGGGAAATGGGGGGATTTAAAGAAGCGGTGCTCGAAATTCAAGGCGAGCAGGTCTACAGTAAACTCAAGTATGAAGCGGGTGTCCATCGGGTTCAGCGGGTGCCTGCAACAGAAGCTTCTGGACGGATTCACACGTCTACGGCAACGGTGGCGGTGATGCCTGAAGTGGATGATGTTGAAATTCATATTGATCCTAAGGATGTAGATGTCTCAACGGCTCGCTCTGGGGGAGCGGGAGGTCAAAACGTCAATAAGGTTGAAACGGCGGTTGATTTAATCCACAAGCCGACGGGAATCCGAATTTTTTGCACGGAGGAGCGATCGCAGTTGCAGAACAAGGAGCGGGCCTTCCAGATTTTGCGGGCAAAGCTTTACGAAATGAAGCTCCAAGAGCAGCAAGCGGAGGTGAGCTCAAGACGGCGATCGCAGGTGGGGACTGGGGCGCGTTCAGAGAAAATCCGCACCTATAACTACAAGGATAATCGGGCCACTGACCATCGTCTCAACCAAAACTTTTCCCTCGATCGCATTTTAGAGGGGGATATTGAAACTGTGATTCAAACCTGTATTGCCCAGGATCAGCAGCAGCAGCTGGAGGAACTCGCTTCTTCTGTGAATCAGGCTTAAACGCCTAAATGAACAAGCTTTAGGCTTACCCTGAAACTCTGAGATCAAATTCATCGCAAAATGCTCGGCCTCTGACCTCTCTTCCCGCCTGGGTCAGGAGCTGGGGGCGTATGACCCGGTTTCGTCAGACTGTCGCCACAGTCTACCCTGCGCAATCTTGACACTCGTGCGACCCTTTGCAGTTATGGGAGGCGGAGATGCGGCAAACGGATTGCTTGCAAGCAGCGGGAACAATTCGCTTAATTTTGTATCGAATTGTACAGTAATTATTTTTAATGCAAGGTAGAGCGATAAATTAATAAGGGAGGGAAAAACAGAGGTTGCTGAGGCCCATCCCTCGTGGAGTCTGCTTCACATTTAACTCGGGAATCAAGATATGACAGTCACAACCATTGCGCATTCAGATCTCCAGCTTCGTGAAAAGCACTTCTCTAGTCTGGCTAATTTGCTAGCGCACCGCTTAGAAGTTGCCAAGGCCTACCATAACGATTCTCTGGTTTCTTTGCTGGAACGAGAATATCAGCAGTTAGTGAGGGCTCATCAGACTGAGCGATCGCAGGCTAATCATCGCGATAAGCCACTCGGGGCGATCGCCGCCTGGTGGCATGGGATATGGAGCCATTTCGCTGACACGATTCCTGGCCTATACCAGCTTCAGATCCTGGAGTCTGTTGATAGTCAAGGGCAAACAGTCTGGCAAGCTTACTACCCTAAAACAGGACAGGTGTTCGCTTCATCTTCCCAAGCCGAGCTGCAGTCCTGGGTTCAAGAAAATTACTGGTCTGTGTAAACAAGAGGCTTACAGCGGCCGCGATCCTGCTGCAACAGTATGACCTGATGTCGTCAGGATGTTGGACGACCCCCCATGCGTGGAAACCCGTCCGCTCTGATCACAAGTCCCAGCCTGCTGGCTATTGAATGCTGTCTAGCGATCGCCGCAGATCTTCTTCTGAATCGGGTAGCCAGTGTTGCCCTCTCAACCGACGCAGCAGGGTGAGAGCTTCTTCACGGGTTTGTCCCGTATTTGCCTCATATCGCTGCCAAAATGCCTGCCACCAGTTGGGTGGTGTTTGCTGAGGGCCGTCATGTTCAGTTGGGCGACCGGTAGCGCCATTGACCACTAGACTGCCCACATAGTCAGCATCAGCGTAAACCCGAGAGATTTGCTGGTGGATCTCTCGCATGTCGGACTCACTGACGATTCCATTGCTGGTTCCTTTATAAAACTGGACGGTGGCTCGGATGGGATAACGAGGATCCCGTGCAATTGCCAAGTTATCAATTTCAGTGAAGGGGCCTTCTACCTCACCATGACCAATGACCGCTGCTTCTACATCACTGCTGCCTTGTTTCATACTTGCTTGGGGGGCCATCAAAGCGCTGTCTTCCATTTCAAAGGAACGTTGCAGCACTTTTTGTTTGAGGGGCACCTGAATCAAGAGCACCATGTTCAGGCCATTGGCTTCCTGGGAGGAAGGATTGCTCGGGCGATCGCCATCGTTGAGCGTAAAATCACTGATCCGTTGACCTGTCAGGCTTGCCCGTTCCCCGTTTTGGTTGAAGAATAGGCGTTGTCCCCAAGTTTGTCCGGCCGCGAAGCCATCGCGAGTATTGTCAATGATGGTGGCACTGGTTCCTTCACGGGTTGCGAGAATAGTGAGGACAGCGGGATTTTTGGAGCTGGACTGGTAATTAAACAGGACAGGATTGAACTGGGCGACGCCCCCTTTGGGTATCGGTAAAAAGCAAGCCTGGGCGCTCACTAAAATATGGCGATCGCGCGGGGCCAAAAGGGAAGTCTGACGACCTTTCCAGGAGTTTGGTCGGGAGAGGTACTGACGGAGATTCCCCAACACCTCACGTAGGGCGACACGACGTAAGGCCGTCCCTTTTTCGTTGCCAACATGAACATAAAAGCGATCAAGGGGGATATCAGCAGAATGATCGGCAAAATTGGGATGGCGGATCACGGGCATCAGCCGCAGCGCATAGTTCTGGGTATCCTTCCGGAACTGCTGCACTTGAATGGTCATATCGCTGATATTGGGGCCTACCGCTGAATTTTTATAGCGCCCCGTATCCTCCCAGGTGATGTCGAGAACATTCAATCCGTATTTCTGGGCAAGGCGTTGGGCTTTCTGATCCGATACCATTGCCACGGTTTGATCGATGACTTGCTGGTAACGACTCAGGCTTTCAGGGGTGCTGGACCCTTTGCTATCCAAGTCAGTTCTTGTTTGCGTTCCTTTCCCGGACTCAATTGGGTTGAAAGAATTCGTTGAGGCCACAGTTACTGGGAATGGCAACGAGTTGGTTGGCGGTATTAAGCGCCACAAGACAATAAATGACCCTAATGGCAAGAGCAAACTTGCAATCAGCTTGAATTTGCACATGGTTTGAGTCCTTTCGTTGGCGTGGGCTTGATACTCTTAATCTGAGCGTAACCTTTAGGTTTTGCTTTCAAGCCAACGGTTTCAAAATTGGTAACCGCCCTTATGTTGGGGTTGCGAACCACCAGTGAAACATCGCGATCGCTTTTCTCTCATCTTTTCCTCACTTTGAGGATAGGCTTTCACGCTAAGATGAATCAATGATGATTCAAGATAAAGGACAGCTTTGGGCGGTCGTGGATATGACCTGGGACGGTTGGGTCGCCGTCCGCATCGTGGATGGCATGCGCACGCATCGTCGGGGATTATTTCCGTTCGCAGAGGTTCAGCTCATATCAGTGAGTTAGCGTAGTAAACGCTGCTGTATCTATGATTAGCCTAAGGATTCTAGATCGTTGACTGCGGAACCCTGGAGAATCTTGCCTGTGCAAGAGATTCAGATCATGCTGGGTCGGTGGGCTTGACTCCACATCCAGTAGTTTCCAAATATACTCTCAAATCAGTACCATTGAGACCTACTCATTTATTGCCTCTAAATTTATTAAGTAACGCGATGTGCAACTAAGTTTTGCTCAAGAAAGTCCCACTAAACGATGCTAG
>CAZXWR010000343.1:0-4465 GCA_964644325.1 uncultured bacterium | reverse complement strand
GTGGCGAGATCCCGTTCCACAAGATCGGCACGCACCGTCGTGTCCGCTACCAGGATGTGATTGCATACAAGGAGCGCATCGATGTGGAACGCAGCAAGGCCCTTGATGCCCTGGCCGAGCAAGGCCAGGCGCTCAAGATGGGGTACGAATGAATGCCTCCTGTAAATTTTCCAGTGATAGAGCGAGGTGGTCGCTTCCCGTAGTAGGCTCAGATGAGGTCAACACCACAAGTTGTGGTTACGGATGAAGGGATCACTGGAAAATTTACAGGAAGAAATTACACGGTCAGCCCACACAACCCACCTCATCGACAAGCAGGTTAGCCGGATGCCTAATACCTGACAATCACGGGACAAAACGCCTGCAAACTAGCTTGCGACAGGCTGGCGCTGCATCAAAGATGCCGATGGGAATCGATGGACCGAAAGAGGAGAAAGTGCCGACTCTGTCGGACGCGGTAACGAGAGGTGGGTGAGACGGCCCGCTCCTGCCGTCTCACTACCCTCCCCCCAATTGATATAGGAGAAGAGTTGGCGCTTGTGTGTGGGCTGCCAACAGCCATTAAGGGTAAAGCGGAGCACCGAGACTAGTATACCTCACGACTGCGCTTCGCCTCCAACTCCTTCCCAAGATCGAATTTATCGCCCCAGGCGGTAAACCAGTGATCATTGGCCGACTGAACCGACGCGAAGCCTGCCGCATCCAGGCCGAAAATCTGTCCGACGGCATCCTTTGTGGCGGAGCTGATGTAAGGACAGACCACGAGATCGAGGAGCATGATCAGCGTCTCGGCGTCATCGGGGCAATGGGCCTTCATATATTCGAGTTTGTCGATGATATGTGCCTCCACGAAGGCCTTCAACTTCGTATAGCGAACCTTGTCTTTTATGTAGGACAGCAGGATCGTGATCGAAAAGTGGCTCATGAAGCCAGCCGGGCGAACATAAACCCCTGTGCCGTCTTCCTCCTTGATCAGGAAATGCCGGAGAAGGACGGAAACCGGCAGCCAATATTCCCGACCGATCTGCGACAGGGAAATGAGCAGATAGAGGCTCTCCACCTCGCGATGAACGCTCATCGTGTTCTTTTCGAGCTGCTGCATCACGTTGTCGTGGACGTACTTAAATAGCAGGTGTTTCAGCTCGTATGGCAGGCGCTGTGCATGCAGAAAGTCCACGGAGGTCGCAATCATCCGGCAGAGGCGGATTGTGTGATTTACCTTCGGGCTCGCCGAGTACGCGAAAAAAGCAAACTCAATGATCGCGAGCAGGGCATTGGAGAGGCGCTTACGATCGCGATCTGACTTGTCGCACGCGACATAGGCTTTGAAAAGCTTCTCGATCTTATTCTCAGCTATGGCGAAGGTGTAATTCAGCAGATCACCATAGGTGACACCTGCCTCCTTGATGGCGGACTTGTATCGGATGATAAGACGGTTCGCGTTTATGGCGCAGACTAGGTTCTGCTTGGGCGGCGTGGAGGGATCGGCCATCGATTCCTCCTCACACACCGGATTGATCTCGTCATTGAGAAAGGTCGAGATACGCTCTTTGGCGATCGTAATTTCGGTGATGATCGGCTTTTGATAGTGCTTAATCTTCGCCGTATTGATGCTCAGCTTTTTGGACTTGAGAATCTCCTGGAGCGTCTCGAATATCTTTAACTGCGTGGACTCCTCGTTGTAGAAAACGAAGAAGTCATCCACGTACCGGAAAATTTGATAATCGACCTTGTGGGTCAGATTTTCTCCATCGGCCAATTTCTTGATCAGTTCCGCATCGACCGACTGCAAAATGATCTCGGCGAAAATCCGAGAAAACTCCGGGCCAATGACGATGCCGTTGGTCTCTTTATGATTCAGATATTGCATGAGGGCATCAAACTGCCCCCCGAAGGTAGCCTTCGATTCATCCAGACTGAATTTTGTCTGATCCTTTCCCAGAACGGCCCAAGGCAGCGAGTGAGTGTAGATGCTATCGAAGCACTTGCTCACATCGATCTGCACCATCGCATCATATTTCTTCTCGCTGCGGTGGTATTCGTGCGATTCAAAAAAGCGATGGATATTCCGGTATTTTTGGTACACAAAATAGGAGCCGAGCTGCTCGTACTCCCGGTCTTCCTCCTCCACCCCGGCAACAGCGTCCAAGCGCTCTTCATGGAGTTTGTCCTTGAAGTAAGCGTAGCGAGACACCGACACCGGACGGCGTATCGAAAACTCGCTGACAGACGTGTGGTATATGATCAGTGCGCTGTGCGTTGCGTAGAAGCTCGCCACGGCAACCTGATTGCGCGGATGCACGACGCTCAGCGTGCGTCCATCAAGATTATGAGCAACACGGAAATTGAAAGGGATAGTCGCCATCTGGCATTTGCTGATGGGCACGGAGCGACGCGTTTTCTGCTTGCCCCATTCAGTCACAACTTCAGTCGCGATCACGGCATTGGGGCCGATTCCGAACAGTAGCCGCATTGTCTGGTCGAGATCGGTCGTCTCGCAAATCCAGCGCAACTGGCCCTTTTCGATCTCGATGCTGTTGGTTCTTAAGAAGCGATAATAGCCCCGATTGGAGAATGTCGGAGGTACCTCGAACGGCAGCATGTCCGTCAGCACAGACCTTTGCTTCCTGTGAGTGAGCGAGACGCGCCGCTTAGCCATGTTTCCAGGCCCTCACGATCATCTGCAGCTCTCTCGTACTGAAATTATGATACCGGCGTTGCTCAAAGCCCGTGGTGAATTTGAGATTTTTCAACCGCTTTTGCAGGCTGGTCCGCTTGAGCTCTGCGATGCGAATCTTGAGCCGCTTATCGAGCAGCTTGAAGCTCGACAAGTCGGTCGCGATCGAATTATTGAAGTAAATGCCTGTGGCCGCGCATGACTTGCTGTTGGAAAGGCGGGTATTGCCCGTCAGGAATTTTACGCGCCCGACCAGCTTTCTGAATGCACTCTTCGGGTTGACCGGCTTCTCCCGCCAGTAGTCCGCAAACGCGGCATTCATCCGCGCACGATATTTCGCCACCTTCGCTGCGCTCGGGCTGATTTCAAACTTCCCCGGTCTGAGGAGGAAACGATAACCCAGATACTCGAACTTCTTAGTATCGGTGTCGGCCAGCTTGAATTCCGAGGTTTTGACCGCGTTGTGTGTAAGCCCTTTGTCGCCGAAGATCGCGATGATCAGGTCCTTGAACGAGCCAAGGTTTTTGCCTGCCGGCGGTCGTGCAAACACGGCCACGATGTCATCGACAAACCGGCAATATAGGACCAAGCCGGGGATCGCCCGGATCGCTTTGTCCACCGGCCTCAGATACAGCTCGGCCAGATATGCGCTAATGCCAACGCCTCGGGGAACGCCGGTCGTGGTACTGGCAATCTCGCCGTATGAGTCCAGTACCTGCTTGATGTACTTCTTTGACGCGGGGCTCAATAACTGGTCGCGATCCAGCTTTTCGACCAAGCGCTTGCGGTCGATGCTCTCATAAAATGACGAGATGTCGGTGCGGACCAGCTCGAAAGGAAATTTGCTGCCGAGCATATCGCGAAGCTGGCAGACCAAGTCGTGACGGTTAGCCTGTTTGACACCGTAGATGCTATGGATGTTACGTTGGAGCTGCTTGATGACGAAAAAGGTCTCAGGCTCAGCGTCGATGCAGAAAACCGGCTTTCCCTTTGGCCCGGTCTTTTGGGAAAGGCCGATCTTGAAGCTCGGTTTGAGGACCTTCTGGCTGATGTCATCCATCAGGTCATCAATGGCGGATGACTTAGCTGCTTTCAAAGCAACTAGTTCAGCCTTCAACGCAAGCAACTGCGCCTCGAAATCGTCAGCCTTCAGTGTGGCTTCGACTTTCCGTAGATCACGAATGCCCTTCACCTTGTCGCGTACAGCGAGCGTGAACGGTTCGAGCGTCGGGAAATAGCGGGTTGCCAAGTCGACACCCTTGCGGTTCTCGGCATCATAGATGCGACGGAAGTTCTCCGCAGTGAACATTTGGTCGAGCATCACCAGCGATTATTCCATTTGATTAAGTTCGGCGGATAGGTTCGATGCCATGCGAAATCGAGGCTTACTACACTATTGAAACGCGATAATCCGGGCTGGCTAGCTTGTCGGCAAAGCCAGCCGTTGCCTTTCCTTCCTGACGTTCAGACTGCGGCCTTGTGCCGCCTCCCTCGCTCGGCGTCGGCCAGGTCGCCGGGCCAACTCGTCATCGGTGAGTCCCGCCAAGATTTGCGGCAGGTTTTGGGTTCGGTGCGGGGGTATCGGCAGGTCGTCGGACGGGCCGCCTTCGGTGATGAAGAACGGCTCGGTCTGGTCTTCCTGATGCGGCTTCGTCATGCGGCTTTCTCCTGGCGTTCAAACTGGCCGGCGGCCAGGGTTATTCATGCATTGGGCTGCCCTATGCCCTAACCAACTTCGCGGCATTGGGATCGTAGATGTACCCGGTGATGCTGCCATCCTTGATGCGT
>CAZXWR010000342.1:0-4471 GCA_964644325.1 uncultured bacterium | reverse complement strand
GAATGGCGGTCATGCACTGCTCCTTGTGGTGTGATTCAGTACTGATTTGATGCAAAATCTGTGTTTTTGTACCCTAACATACCTATCCGCAAGGCGATCGCCCCATAAACCCGATGGCTTAGATTAGGGTTCTACTGTGGCATTGGGTTTGTCTGGATATTGCGATTTAAGGAACAGTCCTCGCTTGAGATGCTCTGATTGTTCTCATTTGTTGGCCGATGGGTGAAAGATTATGGCAGTTTTCTTGATAGTGCTGCTCTCGCCATCGCGCCAACTCAGCTAAATAGGCATCAACTGTAGGGCGATTATGCAGGTAGTAGGTAATCGTCGCATGAATTTCTTCCAGGCTTAAGGTCGGCAAGGTTGCCAAGATTTCCTCAGCGCTGTAGCCCTCCAAATAATAGGCAAGGACAGTATCAATCCCGATCCGATGATTTTTGATCCGGATGTCGGTGGGAGAGAGGAAGTCAAAGTAGTCTTCTAGCTGCATGGCGATCGCCCTCTTTCGCGGCCAAGTTTAATCTTCTTTGCTAGGTGGAAGGCTCTTGGGAGAACTTCCTTCTAGACGCTTCTTCTCAAGTGACTGAGAAATTTCCTGACAAATAGATCCAATATCCGATTCTACTTTGACACATTGGTCTATTTTCTGACGATATTCGACCATCTCATTAAATGTAGGCATCCAATAACTATTAATGTCGGGAATCAAGCCAGCAATATCCCAAAAACTAGGTTTAAGGAACAGTACAAGGACAAGTACATTTCTTTTTATTTTTTTGATAATTAAATTTTGCTTATCCTCTGAGCTGAAGTCACGTTTTTTAATTTCTAAATCGATCAATAAAGACTGAGCAGCTTTTTCTATGCCTTCCGTTCCATTCACAAAATAACTGCGAATGGAGCTGAGTATATCTTCTAACTTGCTAATAAGAATAGGCTTAATGTCTTTGGAAATACTAGACTGTAAAACTTCAGATAAAAGTGAAGAAAAATCCGATTCTAGATCAATCAATAATTCTTCTTCTAATAAGGGTCTTTGATTTTGAGAATGATATGCATTTGCTAAAGAGTCAAGTACCGATAATACGTTTTTATCTTCTACATAACTCGAGAATATTTTGTAACCGTCCCTGGAACTCATATTGAGCTTAGTGTTCAACGAGTTTAATAGGGTTTCAGCTTCTACTTTGAGCGGTCTTTAGACCTGAAATGGCTGAAACAACCAATCTTCGTCAGATGCCAGGGACAGTTACAATATTTTCCACTCTTTCCCCCATGCATTCTCAAGAATGAGTTTTTCTTCAAGTTTTTCAATCGCCTGAACGTGCCGTTCTGATTTGATTTCTGAAAGACTTCCTATTTCTTCAACTGCTTTGTTCAAAAGGGAATAGAAGAGAACAAAATTACTTGGTTTATTTTCGAGATTCATGGCTACCATTAAAGTTGGGTAACCGTCCCTGGAACTCATATTGAGCTTAGTGTTCAACGAGTTTAATAGGGTTTCAGCTTCTACTTTGAGCGGTCTTTAGACCTGAAATGGCTGAAACAACCAATCTTCGTCAGATGCCAGGGACAGTTACAAGTTGGGCCAGTTGCCTTGCTTGGATCTCCATTCTTGAGAGCGGCTTCAAGTATTACCTCTAGTTGTTTCAATGCGCTAGATTGATTCATGCTTGATGTTTGTTTTTTGTTTGGCCCATGATTTTATGGCTGTCAGTCCAGTATTAATTAGCTTAAGTCATTTGTAGATAAATTAACTTGGGCTGTTCAATCTGCTCTGATATGCAATATTCAAGAAGACTATCAATGGCTTCCTGAGCATTTTTAACAGCTTCTTCATAAGTCTTCCCAAAAGAGCAAGGCTGCATTGCAATTTCTGAAAACTCAGGTAGAGTTACAAGAAAAAGTCGATCTGCTTCAGACCACTGAATCAAAACGCTATAGTGATATTCTTGGCTCATTCGTTTTCCTCTAACTGTCGTCTAATTTTTCGCAATTGTTGTTCTAAATACATCGGAACATCTGCTCCATCTTTGAAGGCAATTGTAATTACCAAGCGTATTTTGGGGTGTTTCCAGTTTTGGTGGCTACCTTTTCCTTGGCGAAGGGTAAAGCCCAGATTGATGAGTTCTGCTTTAAAGTCCCGGATCTTTCTGGGCATAACGCTATCTTATTCAAGAAATATTATCTTTAAGCACTGAAATACTTCGATGCTGGGTGATAGGTTACAAACGCAGTGGTAGATTGCTCCGGATAAAGCTGCTCGCTTTCATCCATCGACATGCCAATGCGCTCTGTCCCCAACAGCTCTAGCTGCTGAAACTGGTCTGCTACGTTAGGGCAGGCTGGGTAGCCGAAGCTGTAGCGTGACCCCTGGTAGCGCTGGGCCAGCATGTCGCGAATGTTGTCGGGTTCTTGATCACCGTAGCCCAACTCGCACCGAATGCGGGCATGGCACCATTCCGCGATCGCCTCTGCCACCTGTACCGCCATGCCGTGGAAGTACAGATAGTCCGTGTAGGAATTTTCCGCGAACAGCTGCTGGGCAAACTCCGTTGCAATGTGCCCCACGGTCACCGCCTGCATGGGCAGCACATCAAACTGGTTTTCCGCAAGGGGGCGGAAGAAGTCGGCAATACACAGCCGCCGCAGCGATTTCTGGCGCGGAAACGTCCAGGTCACCAGCGGCGTGGCGGTTTGGGGCGTTAACCCCTGGGCGATCGCCTCTGGGTCATAGAGATGCACCGTATTTCCCGCCGCCGCACAGGGAAAGTAGCCATAGATCAGCTGCGGATGCAGCAGCTTCTCCGAGACAATGCGCTGTTTCCAGTTTTCGAGGATCGGGTAGACCTTCTCAGCTAGGAATGCATCATAGTCCGCACGGGACTGATCCTTCGGCTTTCGGAACTGCCACTGTCCGGCAATCAGAGCCTGCAAATCCAGGTGCCAGAAGAGTTCCGCGAAGGGCAGATCCTCAGGGTTGAGAATTTTTGTCCCCCAGAAGGGTGGCGTTGGCCGCGGAATATCTAGGTCCACTGCCTCCGAGCGCCGCTGATCAATCACCGCTGGTTCGGCTGGGGGGTGTTTCTGCTCGGGCGTACCGCCATTGAGTTCTTGCTCAGCCTGCTCGATCGCCTTGCGACCTTTCTGGTTAAAGTGGGCCAGCTCCCCTAAAAAGCCGTCAGTATCCGACCAGTGCTGCGCGGTCTTAGCAGGCATGAACCGATCCATAAACGTCAGGTCAGCAAACGCATCTTTGCCGTAAATGACCTGGCCCTTGTAGACATTCTGGCAGTCCTCATAGACAAACTTGGGCGTCAGGGCCGCACCGCCTAGAATCACGGGTACAGAAATCCCCTTTTCATTGAAAACCGCCAGGTTCTCCTTCATGAAAGCGGTGGATTTTACGAGTAAGCCGCTCATGGCAATGCAGTCAGGCTGATGCTCGTGGTAGGCATCAATGATGGCATCCACGGGCTGCTTAATGCCCAGGTTAATCACCTTGTAGCCATTATTGGTTAGGATGATATCCACCAAATTTTTGCCAATGTCATGGACATCCCCCTTGACCGTGGCAATCAAAAATTTCCCTTTGCCTGCCGACTCGTCCTGACCTTCAACCTTCTCCATGAAGGGTTCTAGGAACGCCACCGCTGACTTCATGGTTTCAGCAGATTGCAGCACAAACGGCAGCTGCATCTGGCCTGAGCCAAACAGTTCGCCAACCACCTTCATCCCGTCCAGTAAGAACGTATTGACGATGTCTAAGGGCGGGTACTGTTCCAGGGCTATTTTGAGGGCGTCTTCTAGCCCGATGCGCTCACCGTCAATAATGTGCTGCTTCAGACGTTCCTCAATGGGCAGATCCGCCAGGGAACCACTGGCGCGAGCATCCTTCGCGCTCACCCCCGCGAAGAGTTCCGTGAGTTTAGTGAGGGGGTCGTAGGTGCAGATGCCGTTTTCGTCAAAGCGCCGTCGATCGTAAATTAGATCGAGGCACACCGCTTGATGCTCCGGCTCAATCTTAGCGAGGGGCAAAATTTTGGCAGCTGACACAATCGCGCCATCCATCCCCACCTGGGTGGCTTCGTGGAGGAACATGGAGTTCAGGGTGATGCGGGTGGCCGGACTTAACCCAAAGGAAATATTGGAAACCCCCAGCATGAAGTGGCAGCCCGGTAAATGCTCCCGGATATTGCGGATCGCTTCAATGGTGGCTTTGGCATTTTCCCGGTCTTCTTCAATCCCCGTGGAAATGGGCAGTGCCAGGGTATCAAAAAATAGTTCGTGGGGCGGTAAGCCAAATTCCAGGGCGTCGCGATAGGCGCGCTGGGCGATGGCAAATTTTTTCGCGGCGGTGCGGGCCATGCCCTCCTCATCGATGGTGCCAATCACGACGCCAGCGCCGTAGGTTTTAGCCAGTTCCAGTACCTTAAAGAAGCGCTCGTCGCCGTCTTCGTAGTTGGTGGAG
>CAZXWR010000341.1:0-4480 GCA_964644325.1 uncultured bacterium | reverse complement strand
GTATAGGATTTTCAAGCTTAAATTATGCTAGACACCATTTCCCGATCTATCTGAACAGGCCATTATCAGCTGACTTGATCAATCATATTCCACATTTCTGAGACAGGTTTTCAAACAGCTAAACACTACCTCTTGACGTATTGAGAATCATGAAATGCAGCAAATTATGAGCATCAACCAGGAGCTTGTAAGCCCTATCTCAACAGCCAACCTAATCAGCACAAATGCTTATATTTTTTCCGATCAGCATCTGTAATGTTTTATGGGTGTTTCGCACCTAACCCATCCGAAGCGGTTGCACTCGAGGGTCAAGCCAGTCAATCAGGGTTGCTTCGAGCTGACTCAGGTCGCGGTACACTTCCTGCCGCACCCATTGTCCTAGGGCATCCAAAGGCGAGAAGGTTTGGGGAGCCTGCCAACGAATATCCTGACCCAAGGGCGTGAGGTGGTTGCCCCGTAGGCGCACCACTGCGGTTTTACTCGGAAAGCGATCGCCTAAAATTGCCGAAATCTGGCGGGTCTGGTCTAAATCATCGGTCTGAAACGAAACCAGTAAGTTGCGGGGGATGGCGTAGTGGCGGCTTACTAAATGGCAGGTTTCCTCTGGGGAAGGCTTGAACTTAACGGTAACGGAACGACTCACCCATTCGGCTAACGGAATGGCGCGATCGGCATCAAAATTATTGAAAGACATGAGCAGATTCCCGGCCCGCTCCACTTCAAACAGGCTGCCGATCAGCAAGTGTAGCTTACAGCCCATGCTGTGGCCTAAGCCATAAATTGGCAGGGCTGGATGCAGTATGCGGCGAAATTCGAGCAGATCTAGGGCCGTATCAAACCGCTTCAGCACATCGGTCGCGATCGCCTCATGATCCAGGGTGTTCAAAAAAGGGGTTGCGATCACCCCGTAGCCTGCTGCAACCAGTGCCTCCAGCAGGCGTCCATAGGTCAGGTGGGGGGCCGTGCCCACAAAAGCGCCACCCAAAAAATGAATCAGCGCGATCGGCCTTGGGGGTAACAGCACCCAGTTCTCTGCGAGGGACTGCCAACTCATGACGGGATATCTTGCGACGCTTGTAAGTCTGGATTAGGTGGGCGATCGCTACTCCAGGCCCACCAAGCCTGTCCACAAATACAGGCATAAAATTCTTGCCATTTCCGACGATGATCGGGGGTATAAACCGGAGAACGACGATTCACCCAAACACTTTCCGCCTCCAGACAGGATGATTGGCAACGAGGACAGCAAAATGCTGAAGCATGCAGTGCCGACTCAGTCCAGGATGGCGGCTGCACCGAAAATGGATTGGGAGTGGACATAGTGATGCTGATGAGGCAATGCCCCGATGAATCCACAGCTACCATCATGCCAAAGATGCTGAACTTTGCCCAGATTGAACCGCTGATCCTGGAGTCTAGACCCACCATCAAAGGCACAGTAAAAGCCTAAAGCGCAAAGACTCCGACGTTAGCCGCTGGTGTTTCTAACCTCTGATAATCACGTCATCACGATCTTTTCTGGCAACACAAAATAGACAGGGAGAGCATCGCTCCCCTGCCTGTGCGATCGCAACTAACAGATATGGGCCAGATATGGGCCAGATATGGGCCAGATATGGGCCAGATATGGGCTAAGTATGGGCGATGGACTCAGGTTTTGGAAAAAACTAGATGCCGCCCTGAAGCATCACTGGGCTGGTTCTGGCCAACCGAGCCTGGTAACCGCCATCGGGTGGAATGGTATTCAACATCCGCTGGAAAGTCACCGTGGCCCCTGGTGCAATGGTGGCAGGCTCAGGGACTGCACTGACAGTTTGAATCATTTGACCGCCCCGCACAATCTCCAAGTTGATGCTAGAGACAGTGACCGGTTTGCTATTGCGATTGGTAATGCTGCCAATTAGCTGAGAGGAGCCGTTCAGCCGAATGATTGGCGTGAGGCGCACATTGGAAATGCGAATATTACGCAGCAGTTGCTTCTCGAGAACCGCTGGATCTGTGGCTGTTGCAGCAGCATCACCTGCAGCAGGGGAACTGGTGGTTGGGGGAGCTGTAGCCCCGCCCAGGTTCACGAGCTGTTGCCAGTAGCCTTGGTAGTAAGACCAATCAGAAGGTGAATCCCCAATCTGAATCACATCTCCTGGAGACTGGGCTTGACCGACCTGGGGAATACTCATACCCGCTGAGATGAGCAGAGAGCCCAACATCAATTTCCAAGAGGACTGCCAAAAACGCATCAAATTCAGTGTCGGCTTTTGATAGGACATCAGATCACTCGATAGTTGCAATACAAAAAGGAACTCTATTCTCACCACGAGACCCGTCGGGAAGAGCGAGACCCGTCGCTAAAAATAACTCTTTGCTTAGGCTACCCGCCGTACTGCCAATTTGTATCTTTTAACCACAGCGGTTGACCCTCACGATACAGTTCAGCACCAACTACCTCTGCCACAAAGATCGAGTGATCTCCGCCTGCGACACTCCCTTTTACCTGACATTCGATGTACCCCAGGGCGTCTTTTAAGATGGGACAACCCGTTACCTCACCGAAAGCAGACTCCCAGTCGCCAAATTTATCATTGATGAGGCGCTGAGGCTTAAAAAACGTTTCCGCGATCGCTGTTTGATCAACGCTCAGGAAACTCACAGCAAAAACCTGACTGGCCTGGATCATGGCATGGGATCGAGATTCTTGGTTGACGCCAATGGCCACCATGGGGGGCTTAAAGGAAGCCTGGGTCATCCAGCTCAGGGTGAAGCCATTGACTTCGTCCCCGTCCTTAACCCCACAGATATTAATGGGGTGGGGCAAATACCGGAGCAACGTGCGTTTTGCTTTTTCGTCAAACAAAGTGGGTGTCCTCGACTGCGGTCGTCTCTCTCTAATCTAGCAAGGGAGGGGTGCAGCACTCTACTGAGAGGGAACAGGGCCAGGTGAAAAAGTGCTGCGGTCAGGCGGTAATAATCTCCGTTGGCGAGTTTAGGGATGTTGCGCGCCAACCCAGTGCCATAATTCAAAGGGCAGTGGTCACTCATTGATCGGTGCCAGAGACTGAATGCTCTGCACTCAGGTGCAGCATAGTGCTGGTTCAAACATCAATATGGTTACTTTAATTCTCTACAGCAAGCCGGGTTGTCATCTCTGTGAGGGACTTCAGCAAAAGTTAGAAGCCTTAGACACCGTCCCCTTTGCCCTAGAAGTTCGTGATATCACGACCAATGCAGATTGGCTGCAAGCCTATCAGTTAGAAGTGCCGGTATTACACCGTAAATCAAGTTTGGCGGGGCAACCCGACCAGCCTTTGCCGCGTCCTTCCCCTCGGTTGTCGGGGGCGCAGCTGGCTAAATTTTTACAGCCCTTTCTCTCGGCATGACCCAATCTGTTAAGCCAACGCCCAAGAGAATGCTGCCAGCCCTAGAAATTCAGCAGTGTGCAGCTTAGAATAAACGGCAATGTTGAGGCAGGGACGCAAGAAATTATGGTGAGTCTGCGAGAATTACTGACGTTGTTGCCTTCAGAGCTATGGGTTGATCCGGCATGGCGATCGCTTTCCCACCCGGCCCTTGACCAGAACATCAGTGGGTTATCCACTAACTCCTGGGCCTGTAAGCCAGGTAACTTGTTTTTAGGGATGCCTGGAACTCGGGTAGACGGCGGTGATTTTTGGTCAAGTGCCTTAGACGCAGGGGCTGTGGCAGCCCTCGTTTCACCCCAGGTTGAGCTGCCAACGAACTCAGAGGCACTGGTGCTGCCAATCACTGATATGACCACAGCCTGTGCGCTCCTGGCTGCTGCCTTTTATGACCATCCCAGCCAAAAGATGCCGTTAGTGGGCGTGACCGGCACCAATGGTAAAACCACGACCACCCATCTCGTTGAGTATGTGCTGACCCAGGCGCAGCAGCCCACGGCGCTGTTGGGAACCCTTTATGCGCGCTGGCCGGGCCATCAAAGCACCGCCACCCACACCACACCCTTCGCCATTGATCTTCAGGATCAGCTTGCCCAAGCTGTGACAGCAGGGTGCCAGTATGGTGTTATGGAGGTCAGCTCCCATGCCCTAGCCCAAAAACGGATTCTAGGCTGTCAGTTCGCCGTGGCCCTGTTTACTAATCTGACCCAGGATCACCTGGACTACCACAAGGATCTAGACGACTACTTTGAAGCTAAGGCGCTATTGTTCCAGCCCGGTTATTTGAAGGGTAAAGCGATTTTAAATCTGGATGATCCCTATGCCCGGAAGTTAATCGAACGTCTGCCACAGGATCAGGTTTGGACCTACAGCACTCAATCGCAGGCCGCCGATCTCTGGACTTCGCAGCTAGCCTATGGATCTACGGGGGTTTCTGGTCAAATCCAAACCCCCGTGGGGGCAGCGGCCTTTGAACTCCCCCTCGTGGGTCAGTTTAATGTCGAAAACTTCCTGGCAGCAGTTGGGGCTGGGCTAGCGCTTGGTCTGGAGCTAGACCCGATTGTGGC
>CAZXWR010000340.1:0-4481 GCA_964644325.1 uncultured bacterium | reverse complement strand
CCCACCCAAATCGACCGCTCTGTGCGGGGGTAGGCAATCAAGAGAAACGCTGCAATACCAATAACCTCCAAGGCAACGTAGAGGCTAATAAAGTCTGCACAAATAAACACCGCATTAACGCTGCCATGCAGGATAATAAGCTGCGTATAAAAGAACGCTGATTTATTGCCTTGCCAACAATAGAGAATGACCGCCACTGTGACTAGGGCATTCGTCAAGATAAAGTAGCCGCTCAGGGTATCGACAAGCAGGGAAACACCGAAATTATCTAAGAGCTGAACATTTAGGGAAAATGAATTAAGAATTACTTGCAATCCATAGCCTAACGAGATACATGCCACTGCAAAGGCAAGGGGACGCGCAAGCTTAGGGAGTAAATAAATAGTAAATCCGCTTAGAAAAGGAAGAGCAATCCAAATGAGAGTAAATTCCATAAGATGCTGTTTATATTACCAATCTGCGCTCGAAATACAACAATTCGCCTTGAATCGCGAAAGGCATTTGAGGTGTTTTTACTTGAAATAAGTTTTAAGATTTGAGGTTCTATTAAAGATTATGAAATTTCAAATTATTCTTCATAATAAAGCAATTATTTTCGGCCACCATTAAGATCAAGAAATAACTTCGGCAAAATATTTTTTGCGGCAAGTAATATGGCTGATTTTATCACCCTGAAATAGACTAGGAAATCATTTCATAATTTAATTCAGTCAAAAAACCATAGCTCATGGGAATACATGTGAAGCAAACTGTATGTGTTTTTTTCTTAAATCAAGGCAACGACTCAGGCTGCAACAGATGCATCACGAATTTTCCAGAAAAACGTTTGTAAATGCATCCAGTACCAGAACATCCCGCATTCTCAGCATCGAAAAACATCCTTAGAATGCGACGAGACTGCTGAGCAAAGACATAACCATCGCTATAGTTCAGCAGAATATTTATTGCGAAATTCGACTAGGATGAACTGATGAACTTTCTGTCTACAGCTGCTGCACCTACCCTTAATCCGCAAACTTTTTGTTCGTTGCCTAAAACTATCTCCTGAGGGCAATAACATCTCCACTCCGAAGATTTAGGGCTCAGCAATGATTTAAGTCTGAGCAATAACGGTTGCTCTAAATCATAGTTTACTTTTACCATAGATTTATCTCAAATATATTTATCCAATAAATAGATTTTCATACATGGACACAGAGGACGATTTGAGACGAATGGGCCACCTACTACATGACTGACAAGAAGCAAGAAGAACATCTAAAACTTGATGCCCCCCTTTCAGGGTAAAATTAAAAGTTTGCAGAGACCTCAACGCTTGCCGGAAGGAGAGAGAGCACCTATGGCCCGCATGTACTACGATGCTGACGCCAACCTAGACCTATTGGCCAACAAAACAATCGCCATTATTGGCTATGGTTCCCAGGGCCACGCCCATGCCCTGAACCTAAAAGACAGCGGCATGAACGTCATTGTCGGGCTGTACGAAGGTAGCAAATCCACCCAGCTTGCCACGGACGCTGGCCTCGCAGTGAAGCATGTGGCAGATGCCGCCGCCGCTGCTGACTTCATCATGATTCTGCTGCCGGATGAGGTACAGAAGACCATCTACACCGAACAAATTGCCCCCCATCTCAGTGCCGGAAAGGTATTAGCCTTTGCCCACGGTTTCAATATCCATTTCGCCCAGATTGTGCCGCCTGCGGATGTAGATGTTGTGATGGTTGCCCCTAAAGGCCCCGGCCATCTCGTGCGCCGCACCTACACCCAAGGTCAAGGCGTCCCTGCCCTGTTTGCCGTTTACCAAGATGCCTCAGGTCAAGCCCGCGATCGCGCGATGGCCTATGCCAAAGGCATTGGTGGCACAAGGGCTGGCGTGCTCGAAACCAGCTTCCGAGAAGAGACTGAAACCGACTTGTTTGGGGAGCAGGCTGTCCTCTGCGGTGGCCTCAGCGCTCTGATTAAAGCCGGATTTGAAACCTTAGTCGAGGCTGGCTACCAGCCGGAACTGGCCTACTTTGAATGTCTCCATGAAGTAAAGCTGATCGTGGATCTGGTGGTCGAAGGTGGTCTCGCCAAGATGCGCGACAGTATTTCCAACACCGCTGAGTATGGCGACTTTACGCGGGGGCCGCGCATCGTTAACGAAGAAACCAAAAACGAGATGCGCAAAGTGCTCCAGGAAATCCAGACGGGACAGTTTGCCCGTGAGTTTGTGTTGGAGAACATGTCTGGCAAGGCAGGCTTCAATGCCATGCGCCGCCGCGAAGCAGAGCACCCCATCGAAGAGGTCGGGAAAGATCTGCGGGCGATGTTTAGCTGGATGGGCAAAGACTAATTTGAGTCCCACTCGCAAGTTCCACCGCTAAAAGTTCCACCGCTAAAAGTTCCACCGCTAAAAGACAAGGCGGCTCTGCTAATAGAGCCGCTTTGTCTTTTCAAGCAAGGGAGATTCGCTTCTGTGAACCCAGAGCTGCTCCCCTTTGCCCCCAGTCAAGCTCGCGCTTGGTCATCGGTGGGGGAGTCGGCAGCGATTGACCCACGGCTGCGCGTCTGGCAAGGGCGATCGCCCTTGCTGCACAATAGAGGGAGCACAATACAGCTCTCTAAAAAATAATGGTGATGCAGGCAGACTATCGGCAACGGCGACAGACCCTGATGGCGAAGATTGGCGCGGGAACCGCCATCTTCCGCAGTGCGCCCTTAGCGGTGATGCACAACGATGTCGAATACAACTTCCGGCAGGACAGTAATTTCTTTTACCTGACGGGATTTGATGAAACCAATGCCGTTGCTGTTCTCGCGCCCCATCACGCGGAACACCAGTTTATTTTGTTTGTCCAGCCCAAAGATCCGCTCCAGGAGACCTGGCACGGCTATCGGGTGGGTGTGGAGGCCGCCAAGGAACAGTATGGCGCTGATGCTGCTTACCCCATTTCTGAACTGGCCGAGCATCTCCCTCAGTATTTGGAAGGTGCCGATCGCCTGTACTATCACTTTGGTCGCGATCGCGAGTTCAACGAAACGATCCTGGGTCACTACCAGCGTCTGATTGCCACCTACGGTCGGCGCGGGACTGGCCCCGTCGCCATCGAAGACCCCGGCTTTATCCTGCACAATCTGCGGCTGGTTAAAGAAGACAGCGAACTGGCCGATATCCGCGAGGCGATCGCCATTTCAGTGGAGGCCCATAACGTCGCCCGAGAGATGGCCCAGCCGGGACGATACGAGTATGAAATCCAGGCCGAAATGGAGCGCATTTTCCGACAGCGGGGTGGTCTGGGGCCAGCCTACCCATCGATTGTGGCCTCCGGCCCGAATGCCTGCATTCTGCACTACACCACTAACGAACGCCAAATGGCAGCAGGCGACCTGCTGCTGATTGATGCGGGGTGCAGCTACCGTTACTACAACGCCGATATCACCCGCACGTTCCCGGTGGGGGCACCCCTGAGCGGTGAACAGAAAGCGCTCTACGAACTGGTGCTGGAATCCCAGGTACAGGCGATCGCCCAGGTGCAGCCCGGTAAACCCTACAACGACTTCCACGATGTAGCCGTGCGGGTTTTAACGGCGGGGCTGGTGGATTTGGGTCTACTCCAGGGGGATGTTGAGACTTTGATTCAAGAAGAAAAGTACAAGCCTTTTTACATGCACCGCACGGGACACTGGCTGGGGTTAGATGTCCATGACGTGGGGCCTTACAAAATTGGCAAGGAGACCTGGCAGACGCTCCAGCCTGGAAATATTGTCACCGTTGAACCGGGACTATACATTAGCCCCACGATTGAACTGGCTGAAGATCAGCCCCCTGTGCCGGAACGCTGGCGCGGTATTGGCATCCGCATCGAGGATGATGTACTGGTTACTGCTGCGGGCAATGAGGTGCTGACAGCGGCGGTACCCAAGGCGATCGCGGCTTAGAGGACATGGAAACTCCCAGATGTAGTGTCAGGCCAGCCGACGTAGCATGATCCGAATCATCGCGACATAGACCAGTGCCTCAGAGGAAGCTGGCAGATGTTCGTAATCCACATTCAGCCGACGACACCCTCGGGGTTCACCAGTCGCTACAACGGGGGTTCCACTACCCACTGCTGCGGCAACAGGACAAAGCCTTGAGCATCTTGGGGGAGTAAGACGGTCTCAAGAATCCAACGGAAGTTGTCAATCACCCACCGGAAGTTGAAGATGCTGCATGGTGCGCCAGTTCTATCTTCAAGAAATCAGGGAGTAAATCGCAAAGTGATGTCTAACACCGCATTCACCGGCTTGTCTGGTGCAATGTTTTGTTAGCACTGATTTCACTCGTTATGAGCCCTGAAAATGGAATCGGCAAGCCTGGTACCAGTTGATACAAGTTTTGACAATACTCTTAATTACTCCTTGCAGGTATTTTTCTCAGTAGGATGTGGGTAGTTTATTGTATGATCTATGCCTTACCCATAAGTCCTGGAAGTATTGCAACGATTGACTTTCAACTG
>CAZXWR010000339.1:0-4486 GCA_964644325.1 uncultured bacterium | reverse complement strand
GGAGAATAACGCGTGATGATTTGGAGAATTGATTTCAGCATAGTCTCTGTAATGGATGATCGATGGGTGACTGAGGCCGCTATGAATCCAATTCAGCCCCTTGATTGTTGCACCTGAATGGCAACGCGCAGTCAAACCGATCCTATCGCAAATCCCTCCCTGGGGTATCTTAATTTTTCACTCCCTAACCTCGATAGAATAGATTCGCTGCTCAATCTGAGCCTAATTTCAACGATGCCTAAACCCAGCTTTCGTCCAAAGTCTACGGCCCAGCGCCCAACGGCTCCCGTGGCCCTCAGTCAGTTTGTTGCCTCCCAAGTGCCCCCGTTACTGGGGGCTTCTAAATCTCAGCTAGCTGCCTGGGTGCAGGGCCAAAATCAGCCTGCCTATCGTGGTCAGCAGCTTTACCAGTGGCTGTATCAGCGGGGCATTCGTTCCCTGGCGGACGTGACGGTTTTTCCAAAGCAGTGGCGAGAGGCGATCGCCCAAGTCCCTGTGGGGCGTTCGACTTTACACCTGCGGTCAGCGGCAAGGGATGGCACGGTGAAGTATTTGTTGCAGCTCGCCGATGGCCAGATTATTGAAACCGTGGGCATCCCCAGCGCACGGCGGCTGACGGTCTGTGTATCCTCCCAGGTGGGCTGCGCCATGGGCTGCGACTTTTGCGCCACGGGGAAGGGGGGCTTTCTCCGGCACTTGGCCTGTCACGAAATTGTGGATCAGGTGCTGACCGTGCAGGAGGATTTTCAGCAGCGCGTGAGCAACATTGTCTTTATGGGCATGGGTGAGCCGCTCCTGAATTTGCCCAACGTTATGGCAGCGGTGCGATCGCTGAATGAAGATGTCGGGATTGGCCAGCGATCCATTACAGTCTCCACGGTGGGCATTCCCCATAAGATTAGCCAGATGGCTGAGTATCAGCTCCAAGTCACCTTAGCCGTGAGCCTGCACGCCTCCAACCAGCAGGTGCGCGAACAGCTGGTGCCCAGTGCGAAGCACTATCCTCTCCAGGCACTCCTGGCAGACTGCCGCCAGTATGTCGCCACCACAGGCCGGCGCATTTCTTTTGAGTACATCGTGTTGGCCGGGGTCAACGACCACCCGGAACATGCTGCTGAACTGGCCCGTTCTCTGCGCGGCTTCCAAAGCCACGTCAACTTAATTCCCTACAACCCTATCTCAGAGGTAGACTACCAGCGCCCCACCGATGCCCAGCTCCAGCAATTCCTGGACATCCTGAAAAAGCACCATATTGCCGCCAGCGTTCGGCGATCGCGCGGGCTAGATCAAGACGCGGCCTGCGGTCAGCTAAGGGCTTCCCAGGTCGCCCGTTAAGTCGCTGGGCACCCACAAACATCCCGCGCCCAACGGTCTGGACGCGGGATAAATTCAGTAAACCTAGGGTTGAGTCGGCGCTGGCGTTGGAGCCGGCGTTGGAGCCGGGGTTGGTGTGGGGGATGCCGCAGGGGCAACCGGAGAATCGGGATCTTTGCCGGTCACACAGTTCAGCATGCGCAGTGTGGCAGCCGCTGCATAGTTCCGCATCGCAGTTTCATTGGGCAAGAACCGAGTGCCCGTTTCATTGTAGGGCGATGCCACCTTACAGTACTGGGAAAGCTGGGTGATTAAGTCAGCGGCCCAATGTCCCTCAATATCGCTGAAGGCTAGAGGGGTTGACGGTGCTGGGATGCCGCTGGTCTGCCCCTGCACACTTTGGGCATACTCTTCCGCCCGCCGAATAATGGCCATTAGCTCCGCCCGACTCACGGGGCGAGCTGGCTTAAAGGAACCATCTTCATAGCCGCTCACGATCTTTTTATCCCGCGCAAAGGCAATCTTGGCCGCACTCCAGCGCGATGTTTCAACATCTGGATAGGGTTTGGCGGTCAGGGTCGGCGGGATGGAAATGGACACCCCAGGGATTGTTTTGAGCGCTTCTAGAATCATCGACACCAGCTGCTCACGGGTCAGGGACTCCTGGGGCCGGAAGGTGTTGTTTTCAAAGCCCGCGATAAACTTCAGAGCCACCGCCTGCTGAATTTCTGCTTCGTAGATATCACCCGCAATATCGGGGAAGATCGCCCCTGTTTCCTTGGTGAGGTAAATGTGACCCAATACTTTTTCACCAAAGGTCCGTTTGGTGAAACGCCAGCCAGGATCCAGATTAATTTTGACAAAATCTCGGCTCATGCCGCCCGCACGGCCAATTTCCAGCTCAGGCAGCGAAGAATCATCGGGGACACCCACCAGCACAATATCGTTATTGCGATAGCGCATGCGCAAACTGTACTTTAACCCCAAATCCTGGCCATCCACGCGAATCGAGTAGCCGTTGCTATCGGTGCTGCGCCCACAAATGCCCGTAAAGTCAAAGGTGACCAGCAGTGGATCGACGACAACAGGACTGCTGCCGCTTTCACTCCAACACTCTCGCTTATCAGACTTTTGCTCCACGATCAGCAGTTGGTGAGAGGTTTCTCCCACTGGGGAGGCGATCGCAATAAATTGGCTCTGGTTCACCTCTTCTTGACCAAACGTAGCCGCAGCCGCAGGGCGTGAAGTCACAGCAAAGGTCATCAATGCAGTCCCAAGAACAGCTGCATTCCGAACAGAACGATTGAAGGCGCGCATCATTTTTTGTTTCTTGAAGGTTAGTGAATGGAAGGTCAATCAGATCGTCGATGGATCTTGCTGCGATGCAGATCAAGCCAGCCGACACCGTGCAGCACTAGGCAGCATTCACCATGACGAAAGTCGTAAATAGAATAGTGCAGTGTGGGCCAGAAACCTAGCAAAACGCAGGTATTGCTCCAGACATTTTTCCAACCCAAACAATTGTCAAGCCGCATAGCCCGCACAATACCCTCCCAAGAGGCGACCCGCAGCTCTCGACGACTGAACGCACTTGACTATGATGTCGAGGGGAAACACCTTCAAGTTCCAGAGGTTCAACATCCCAGCTCATGGCATCTGGCACTGAGATCAGGCGATCGCCCGCCTCCCAGCACTCTCATGCCAGGACTGGAATCTGACCATCCCCCATCATGCAAACATTGACTGACCGGAATCGGGTTCCGACAGACATTGCCATCCAACAGCCCCTTTCACTGAAAAGAGGAGACTGCGATCGCAGTCTCCTCTTTTGCCCATTGTTCTCCAGCCGACCCAAGTTATCCAGCCGACCCAACAATCAGTTTAGGGACCAGTTAGGTACCAGAGGTCCAGGAGTTCATGTATTCCACTTGGGCTGGGGTCAACGTATCCAACGCAAACCCCATGGCCTCCAGCTTCAGCCGAGCAATCTCCCGATCTAAGTCTTCGGGCACCGAATAAACGCCCGGAGCCAGCTTGCCTTTATTTTTCACCAGATACTCTGCCGAGAGCGCCTGATTCGCAAAGCTCATATCCATGACTGCGCTGGGGTGACCTTCAGCTGCCGCTAGGTTTACCAGGCGACCTTCCCCGATCACCACCACCGACTTACCGCTGGCCAGCCGATATTCCTCGGTAAAGGGACGCACTACCTTCACATCCTGAGACCGCTCTTTCAGGGCAACCAGGTCAATTTCGATATCGAAGTGCCCAGAATTACAGACCATCGCCCCGTCTTTCATCTGGTCGAAATGTTCACCCCGAATGACGTGCTTATTGCCCGTCACGGTAATGAAGATATCGCCGAGCGGAGCCGCTGCCGACATCGGCATCACCCGGAAACCATCCATCACTGCTTCAATCGCCGCCACGGGGTTAATTTCAGTCACGATCACGTTGGCACCCATACCCCGTGCCCGCATGGCCGAACCCTTACCACACCAGCCATAGCCCGCGACCACAATTGTCTTACCCGCCAGCAAAATATTGGTCGCCCGGATGATGCCATCTAGCGTTGACTGGCCCGTCCCATAGCGATTGTCAAAGAAATGCTTCGTCTCGGCGTCGTTTACATTAATGGCTGGGAAAGACAGCACCCCATCCTTGAGCATGGCATTGAGCCGCACAACGCCAGTCGTAGTTTCTTCAGTGGTTCCCAACAAATCAGCAATTTGTTCAGGGCGCTCTTTAATCAAGGTTGCCACCACATCAGAACCATCATCAATGATGATGTTGGGGCGATGATCCAGGGCGACCTGCACATGCTTATGGTAAGTGGCGTTGTCTTCACCCCGAATGGCAAAGACCGAAATCCCGTGCTCTTGAACCAGACAGGCCGCCACGTCGTCTTGGGTCGACAGGGGGTTGCTGGCAATCAGCACGGCATCAGCCCCACCCGCCTTCAGGGCAATCGCCAGGTTAGCCGTTTCGGTTGTGACATGGCAACAGGCCGAAATTTTCACGCCAGCGAAGGGTTGCTCTTGCGCAAAGCGATCGCGAATTTGGCGCAGAACTGGCATCTCGCGCCCCGCCCACTCGATCCGTTGCTTACCTTGCAGCGCAAGACCCAAATCTTTAACGTCATACTTCAGAGACGGTGCTGTTGCTGTCATGA
>CAZXWR010000338.1:0-4491 GCA_964644325.1 uncultured bacterium | reverse complement strand
ATGATTGAAAGCCCACTATGAAAAGGCTTCCACGACTTGTGGGTAAGGCATAGCCGTTGCGATAGAACATGGGTATCAATGGCTAAGGCCCGCTCCCTGGCAACATCAATCATGTTGAGGGCTGTCACCATCGGCACACGCATCTCCATAATTTGTGTGGTGAGATAGAGATTCCGCTCTAAGTTGGATGCATCAACAATGTTGATCACTAAATCCGCTTCACCGGAGAGCAGGTAGTCCCGAGCAATCAATTCATCCAGCCCCGTCCCTTCATCTTCGGCATCTAGAGCATAAACACCGGGCAAATCAACAACGGTGAATTCCATACCGTCATAGCGATACTGACCTTCCTTCCGATCAACCGTCACTCCAGGCCAGTTGCCAGTTCTTTGATTCGCACCAGTTAAGTCGTTAAAAAGAGTGGTTTTTCCGCAGTTTGGGTTGCCAATCAAGGCAATTGTCCGTTTTGCCATTGTCTTGCACCCCGCTTAATCTAATGCTTCAACAGCAAGGACGGCAGCTTCGTCTTTACGCAAACTCAACTTAAACCCTCGGACTAAAATTTCGACCGGATCCCCTAGGGGCGCAACGCGAGTCACCTTAAATTCTGTTCCCGGTGTCAGCCCCATCGCTAACAACTTTTTTTTGTAAGCGGTTTGGGCCGGATGCTCTGTGGTTCGGTAATGGGAGACTTTTCCAGTCTGATTCACCTGTAAATCTTTCAGCATCGTTGTACCCGCTTCCATATCTTGTGTGACCTCTTGCACTTCAACTAAATAATCAAAGGGTTGATTTGAGACCAAAATGCGCTGGGCCATGCTGCCATCAATACCAATTCGGCTTTCACCCACCGCAATCAAAAGGTTGCCCGCTAGATTTTGCACCACCTTAATAGCCATGCCCGGTGCCAACCCCATGCCGACCAATCGACTGATGCCTTCCTTACTTTCATAGCCAGCAATCCATACGCGATCGCCCACTTGAGCCTTGGCTAACGTCTTCAGCGTTCGTTTTGGGTGGGAGGTGTTTTTCATCTCACTCCTGTTGTTCTGATCTGGATGGTGGGGCTGCCTGTGATGACTCTCATTTAAATGCGGCTCCATTTTGTGTGATCGCAGCTCGTAGAGGTCTTTGAATGGGGAGCCAGTACAGCACCATTTGCTGGCTTACCGATGACACTGATGACTGAGCTTGGAACATACGCCTTTGAGGCAGTATTTCAGGCTTTTGCCAACTAGAATTTGACCACAACGCGATCGCTCAATTGGCTGCCAGTCAAAGAATCGGTTCGTTTCTCATCCACTGCCGGCCTCTCTGCTTGGGCATCCCGCTGGGTTCACCATCCGATTCATAAGATTGGACATTCCCGCAAAATGCGTGATTGCCTCCTTGACACCTTCAGCGTTGTTTTCTCCGATGAACAAAGCTACTTGCCTCGGGGCTGTAACCCCTGTGAGTCAAAACATGTACTGAATTGAACAACAGCTTGACCATAGAAAGCTTCCCAAGGGTGTCAACAGGAATCTTATGAAATCAACCTCTCAACGTTGTAATCTATTCTCAACTATGAGGTTCCTAAACAGAGCTTATTGACTATGAAGCAAGGATTTTCATATAAAGATACAGCGCATACCCCTCGTATAGGTTAATTTAAATATTTAATTTGGATTTACCTTGGTCTTAACCTCATCACTTATTGATTATTATTCTCAAGAAATTTTGAGCGACTTTGAGCTACAGGGACGGAAACCAATCCATTATGTAGAGTTCGATGAAGCTCCAAATCAGTCCCAGCAGCTTAGCGCAGATACAGGATGATCTTTATGCAAGCGGTTTTAAGCTGTTGCGTATCAACTTTGTCAAAAAAAATGGCTGTCGTCTGACAACCCCATGAGAAATCTTGAAAGCAGCAAAATCCAATTCCAACATTAGCGATCGCCAACAGCCGCAGAGTGGTCAACGGCTAACGCAGCGATCGCCAACGGTGGCCAAAGAATCTCCACCTCCGGCCACCTGGCAAACGCTAACCGACATTCGCCATTAGTTCTGCCTCCGCCTCCTTCGACAGCACCCGACCCTCATCTTCAAACCCAGCAATCTGGTCAAAGTTCAGGTATCGGTATAAATCAGCCGCAAACGGGTCAATTTTATTTTGAACAATCTCCATGTACTCCTCAACCGTGGGGATCTTGCCCAGCAGAGCGCAGACCGCCGCCAGCTCAGCCGAACCCAGGTAAACCTGCGCCCCCTTACCCATTCGGTTATTGAAGTTCCGGGTAGAGGTCGAAAACACCGTTACCCCATCCGCAACCCGAGCCTGGTTCCCCATGCAAAGGCTGCACCCCGGCACCTCAGTCCGCGCCCCAGCCGCCGCAAATGTACCGTATACCCCTTCCTCTCGGAGTTCCTGCTCATCCATGCGGGTGGGTGGCGCAATCCACAGGCGCACCTTCACCGGGCCAGCTCCCTCCAGCACCTTCGCCGCCGCTCGATAATGGCCAATGTTAGTCATACAGGAGCCAATAAACACCTCATGGATCGGGTCTCCGGCACAGTCCGACATCAGCTTAATGTTGTCTGGATCGTTCGGGGCCGCGACCAACGGTTCCTTGATCTGATCCAGATCCACCTCCACAATGTCGGCATACTCCGCATCCGGATCCGCAGACATCAAAGCTGGGTTGGCGAGCCATTCTTCCATCTTGCGTACCCGACGCAAAATCGTGCGGGCATCACCATAGCCCCGAGCCACCATATTTTTCAGGAGAGCAACGTTCGAGCGCAGATACTCCGCCACCGTTTCCTCACTCAGCTTAATCGTACAGCCCGCCGCCGATCGCTCAGCCGTGGCATCCGTTAGCTCAAAGGCCTGCTCCAGCTTCAGGTCGGGCAGACCCTCCATTTCAATGATTTTGCCCGAGAACACATTTTGCTTGTTCTCCTTGGCGACCGTCAGCCGACCATCCACAATGGCCACGTAGGGAATCGCGTTCACCACATCCCGCAGGGTGACACCGGGCTGCAAACTGCCCTTAAAGCGCACCAGCACCGACTCCGGCATATCCAGGGGCATAGCCCCCAGTGCCGCCGCAAAAGCCACCAGCCCCGACCCCGCCGGGAAAGAAATCCCCAGGGGGAAGCGAGTGTGGGAATCGCCCCCGGTGCCCACCGTATCGGGCAACAGCATGCGGTTCAGCCAGGAATGAATGATGCCATCTCCCGGTCTTAGGGAGACGCCGCCACGAGAGTTAATGAAATCTGGCAGGTTGTGATGGGTTTCAATATCAACTGGCTTCGGGTAAGCTGCCGTGTGGCAAAAGCTCTGCATCACAAGGTCAGCACTGAAGCCAAGACAGGCCAATTCCTTCAGCTCATCTCGGGTCATCGGCCCCGTGGTGTCTTGGGAACCCACCGTGGTCATAATCGGCTCACAGGACATTCCAGGGCGCACCCCTGGCAGTCCACAGGCTTTGCCTACCATCTTCTGGGCCAAAGTATAGCCCTTACCCGTATCCTCTGGGATGGAAGGCCGCACAAACAGGGTGCTGGGTTCTAACCCCAGGGCAATGCGGGTTTTGTCGGTGAGGGTGCGTCCAATCAGCAGGGGAATCCGACCCCCAGCCCGTACCTCATCTAGGATGGTTTCTGGCTTCAGGGTAAAGGTCGAAATGACCGTACCCTCAGCGTTCACAACCTCACCCTTGTAGGGATAAATCGTGATCACATCTCCGGTTTCCATCTGGGTCACGTCACATTCAATGGGCAACGCCCCCGAGTCTTCGGCTGTATTGAAGAAAATCGGCGCAATTTTGCTGCCCAAGATGTACCCGCCTGCCCGCTTATTGGGCACAAAGGGAATATCGTGGCCAATGTGCCAGAGTACCGAGTTAATGGCCGACTTCCGCGAGGATCCTGTCCCCACCACGTCCCCGACGTAGGCGACGGGGTGCCCCTTTTCTTTGAGCTGCACAATCATTTCTAAAGATCCAGGCTGGCGGCTCTCTAACATCGCCAGCGCATGCAGGGGAATATCCGGGCGCGTGGTGGCGTGGGTGGCGGGGGATAAGTCGTCGGTGTTGGTTTCTCCAGGCACCTTAAAGACCGTGACCGTAATTGCTTCTGGTAGCTCAGACCGCTGGGTGAACCATTCCGCATCCGCCCAGGACTGCATGACGCTCTGGGCATAGACATTGCCCCCTGCGGCAAGTTCCTGCACATCATGGAACGCATCATAGACCAGCAGATTTTTTTTCAGAGCAGCGGCAGCGGTTTCCGCTAATTCAGCTTGGGGCGAACTGAGCAGCTCAATCAGCGATCGCACGTTGTAGCCACCCATCATGGTTCCCAACAGGAACACTGCGTCCTGGGGCGTAATCAGAGGACTGGTGGTCGTCCCATTGGCGATCGCCGTCAAAAATCCCGCCTTCACGTAGGCAGCCTGGTCTACCCCTGGCGGCACGCGATCGCGCAGCAGACTTAACAAAAATTCTT
>CAZXWR010000337.1:0-4498 GCA_964644325.1 uncultured bacterium | reverse complement strand
ATAAAGGGGTGGCCTATCGCCTGCTGCGGAATTTCCCATCAACCCAATCTTTTGGCTGGCGTCAATGGTGGAAAGATCGAGATTTTTTATCGTCGGTACAGCAGCTCAATGAACTGATCTCTGAAGTCTTATTAGCGGCTGTACAGGAAAATATTGTGATATTTATCGACGAGATTGACAGTGTTTTAAGCTGTAATTTTTCTACCGATGATTTCTTTGGTTGGATTCGCTCTTGTTACAACAATCGAGTCGATAATGCTGATTTCCAAAGGCTGACGTTTTGTTTATTGGGGGTGGCGACACCGTCCGACCTCATATCAGATAAAAAACGAACGCCGTTTAATCTGGGGCGAGCGATTGCACTCAATGGCTTTGAGTTTGAACAGGCTCAAGGTGCCCTCCAGCCTGGGCTCGTGCAAGCAGCGATTCAGCAGCCAGAGCAAGTCCTGCGCGAAATTTTAGCGTGGACGGGGGGACAACCCTTCCTAACCCAACGGCTTTGTCAACTGGTGGTCAGCCACGGTAAAGACCAGCCACTCCTGGACAAACGCTCTTTGGTTGAATCAATTGTGGATGCTCATATTCTCACGAGCTGGGAAAGCCAAGATGAACCCGAGCATCTCAGAACCATTCGCGATCGCTTTTACAGTCATCCGGAACGCACCAATCGGTTACTGGGGCTCTACCAGCAAATTTTGTCCCAGGATGGCATCCCCAGCGATGACAGCCCAGAACAACAAGCATTGCGTCTCACGGGGTTAACCATCAAGCGACAAGGTCGGCTGCATGTATTTAACCCGATCTATGGGCGCGTGTTTGACTGGGCCTGGGTGACCCAAGCCCTCTCTGATTTGCGGCCCTATGCTCAGTCCTTGAATGCCTGGATGCAGTCTGAAGGGCAAGACCAAGCGCACCTGTTACAGGGAGCCGCGCTCCAATCTGCGAAAGCTTGGGCCGAGGGCAAAAGCCTGAGTGACTTGGACTATCACTACCTAGCGGCCTGTCAAAACGCGGAACAAGCCCAGGTCGAAGCGGCCCTGGCCGTGGAAGCTCAGGCAAAGCAGGTACTCGAAGCAGCCAACCGTAAGTCTAACCGCAGAATTAAATTTGGCGTCGGCATTCTGGGACTGGCGGGTGCCATACTAACAGGCTCGTTAATCTTCTCCACGCAGACGATTCAATCGGCCAGGGTTGAGGCAACTGAAGCCCAAAAACAAGCGACAGCCGCCCAAAGACAGGCTTCAGAAGCCCTTGCTGAAGCCCAAAATAGCCGTGCAACCGCAGCAAATGAGCGACAGAATGCAGAACAGGCACACCAGGCCGCAGTGAAGGCCGATCGCCAGACCCAAATTGCCCATCTGACCACAAAGCAAGCCAGACAAAATACTCAAAAAGCTCAAGCAGATGCAACCCGAGCCCGACAAGATGCACAGCAAGCTAAAGCTGAATCTACCGCTGCGATCGCAGCAGGTCAGCAAGCAGCAGTTAAGTTAGGTAGTGCCACCCAACGCCTAACGGTGGCCCAAAGGGCGATCGCCTTAGCTGAAACTGAGCGTGAGGCATTAGACGTGGGCAATCGCTTAGAACGGTCTGCCCTGAGACTGGTGCGAGGATCCACAAACCCCAGCCTGCAAGACTTAGTGGCAGCGGTGTGGCTAGGGACAGAACTCCGTCCTTTTGTGCAAAAGTCGCAAACGGTATTGGACTATCCAACCACAACCCCTCTGTTAGCCCTACAAACCTTTCTGAATCAGATGCCTGCCCGCAGCGTTATTCCAACTTCGTTTCCCATCGATCTAACGCTGCTGCAACTGGCTCAGGTCTGGTTTAGCACCGACGGCAACCGCTATGCCACCCTCCACAGTTACAACGGCTTCCGCCGCAGCTTCATACAGCGATGGAACCACCAAGGTCGCCCTATCGGAGAAGCGGCTGAATATGGGTTTGGCGAGTCTAGACCCTTGGCCCTCTATCTCACCGCTGATCAGTCGCGAACGACCAATTTGGAAACTGACCTGATCGCCATCCGCTGTGGGAGCGATCAAAAGATTTGTATTAAAGACCTCAATAATCGCCAGGTCGAAAAAGTACCAGGGGTTCAGGCTGCGTTTAACCCAACCCAAAAAGAACTGATCACCCTTGATCAACAACAGATTTTGAGACGCTGGCAACTCTTTGACTCCGGGAAATGGGTAGGACAGAAACTTGCCGAAACCCCGTTCTTGGGTGAAGCACTGGCCTCAGACCCACCCCCCAGAGTTCAGTCCGGCATAAAACCAAACTTGCCTGTTCAAATTGATCAGATCACGCAGGAACCACCAAAGGGAGGGGATGATCTTTACCTCACTTCCTCTGGCCAATATGCATGGCACTTTAAGAACCAAAAGATTCAAGTGTTTGATTTGAGCGGCAAGTTGGTCAAGGAAACTCAGCCGAACTGGACTCAATATGGCTTTAGTCCTCACTTAGCTTTTAGTCAATCAGGAGATTTGATTGGTGAGCCTCAGCTGCGAAACCTGTTAGGACAGGGAAGCCAACTCCGGTCATTCCCCTTGGACAATGTTCAAGCCGTGGAATTTTTGAAAGGGGGCGATCGCATTGCCACGGTTCAGCAAAACTCAGCCACCCAAACCTCTCTCTTTCAGCTCCGCGATTTAGATGGGCGTATCATTCAGCACCATTCTGCGCCAAATCATAGGATGCGGCTATTGCGTCAGCCGCAAGGGAACCATCTTGCGACGATAGAATGCCCCAGTCCCCCTAGCCCGTCTCGCAAAGGCTGTACGGGACGCGTTTGGAACGCCCAAGGCCAACAGGTCAAGGTTTTGACGCTGGCGGATCAAATGCAAATGGACTGGACACCTCAAGGTCGTTATCTGGCGACCTGGAACAATCAGATTCTGCGTTTGATATCTCTTGAACAGTCCAAAACTCGCACCTACAATATCCAAGGTGCTCTTCTGTCTTTTCAAGCGACCCCTAACCTCCATTTTTGGGTGCGTCAGGGCGGTGGCGCTGCACTTTGGAGTGCGGCCCAGCAACGGCCCATTGCAACCATTAGGCCACCCGGCATGAATAGCATGGTCAGCAAGGCATGGTACGACGAACAAACCCAGAAACTTTATGCAGAAAGTAGCCACCCAGAACTGGGCAAAGCTCTCTATGCGTGGAAGCTGAGCCAGCTTGATGAATTTCCTGCAGTGCAGCTCGCCTCCAAAGTTTGGGCGCAAGCATGGTTTACACCCCAAGGGCATCTACTGACGAGCTATGCAAATGGCGATCTTCAGCTTTGGCATCTTCAAGGCAAGAGTCTGTCAAATTTTGTCGGGCATGAGGGCGTGGTTGAATCTGTCAAATTTAGCCCGGATGGGTTACGTATTTTGACCTACAGCGAAACAGACAAAACCGCACGGATCTGGGATCTTCAGGGGCGTCAGATTGCCCAATATCGCAGCCTCAAAGAACCCGCCATAAATGCGGCCTGGACGAGAATCATCACCCTAGAAAAGCTACCTCAACTCTATGCCAATGCCCCAGAGATGCAGCTTAAAGTCTGGTCGATTGATAGTTTAGAGACGTTGCTCAGTAAAGCCTGCAAGCGATTAAAGCCTTACCTCAGCTTGGAGGGTATCGATGCATCGGAACGTCAGCTCTGCCACTGATCACAAAACTATTCGTACCATGCAATAGTTCAGGGGAGTAAGGTCGGATGTTTGTAGGCAATTTGAGAAGGAAAATTAGTATCACTGCCGTACCAGGAAACCGCTGTATACTAACAAACTGTAAAACAACCCGCTCATTGACCCATAAGCATCTGGGATAAAGGAACAGCCATCATTTCGCCTAATTTGAGGAGATTTTGCCCCAATCATCGTGAGCATTGGGCTGCTGGGAAACAAATATTGGCCATACGGATTCCTTATATTTATGATCAGTCAACTCTGGACGGTTCAAGATGTATCGCATTTTAATTACTGAAGATGAGCCATTAATTGCCTCTTTTATCCAAAAAGGCTTGAAGTCTAATGGATTTACTACCTCCCTAGCTCAGAATGCCGCTGAAGCCCTCAACTTAGTCCTAGGGAGTGAATTTGACCTGCTTATTCTGGACTTAGGGCTGCCAGATAAGGATGGGTTGCAGGTCTTAGAAGAATTGCGGGGTCAGGGCGCAACCTTGCCCATTATTATTCTGACTGCCCGAGATGACATTGAGGATAAGGTCAAGGGTCTAGAGGGTGGGGCCGATGATTACGTTACAAAACCATTTCGATTTGAAGAGTTGTTAGCTAGGGTGCGCGTGCGGTTACGAGATAGTTCAACGTCAAATCAAGCGGCGACAGAAGCACTGCTCCTGCAAGTCGGGGACTTTCAGCTTGATTTACGGACAAGACGGATTAGTATTCATGGCCGTCTGGTGGATTTGCCCGCAAGGGAATTTACCCTTGCAGAGACGTTTTTCCGGCATCCGGGTCAGGTGCTGAGTCGAGAGCAACTGCTT
>CAZXWR010000336.1:0-4529 GCA_964644325.1 uncultured bacterium | reverse complement strand
TCCTTCAAAGAAATAGGTGGAAATAGAGCATTGAGTATCTCAGCCCATTGCCCCTCCCATCACCAAAAGCAGTTCCCCTAATCACACCACCAACTCTAGAAACATTCAAAACAAAAAAACAGCTCAGTCCCTGCCTCTCGCATCACTGAGCTACCTCAAATCGAACATTCAGGGCGATCGCCTTCACCCGTCAAAGCCCAAGGCGATGGCCATTCTACCCGATTTATTCAGCGCGTGCTCAACCGCCGCATACAGCAACCCGCGATCGCTTTCTTGACGAGGGGCGATCGTCTCGTGCAAGTCTGGATCAGCAACAGGCAACGGTGACTGCAAGAGCGTTCGGCAAACAAGGCGAACGGCACCAAGGGCACTGCATCTTGATACGATATTGGCTCACTTGTTATCGTAGAAGTAACCATGCCTACCACAGAGCAGGCTTTAGCTTGCCTTAGAGTGTGTCAAATGCTCTCGAATGGATATCAAGCCATTCATGTATTCCGGTACAGCCCGAATACCCAGACAGTTTTTATTCTTGCTGGTGCGACTGAAACCTTGGAGATCCTGGTCTTTCCTGATGGTCAATGGAGCTTTAATGATGACGAAGCCTGACTTTGCCCAAATGACCCGTCAAGCCCTCAGAGAGTATGTTCTCGCTCACCGAGATGATGATGATGCTATTGAAGCTTTAATCGCACGACGAAACCCCAACAGCCCTAGATATAAATTCCCCCAAAATGATGAAGATCTCAAAGAAATGGAGCAGATTCTGAGGAAAAAGCTGGATATCAGTGGCGAAGCTGTCTAATAACTGCGTGCAGGTGGCACGGAGCGTCACGCTATCTTCTTGCTTATTCTGCATCGCTGTCCGCTGATACAGATGGCGTTAGTCCAGAATGCCATTCAGTTCCAACACAAAATCTGGCAATAAATCCTCACCTGCAAGAATCTTAGGGCTGTTCAGAATTTGTACAGCCTGCCCAGCTCGATAAACTTCCACCTGTTTATCTTGCGGATTAATCAGCCAGCCCAGGCGTACCCCATTGGCAATATATTCCTGCATCTTGGCCTGCAAGATCGGCAAAGCATCACGCTCAGAACGAATCTCCACCACAAAATCTGGTGCAACGGGTAAAAACTGACTCGGATCCGCTGAAGCTAGTAGCCAAGCGTTCCAGGGAAATCCAAGCAGCATCTGGTGAACGACTCGCCCCATTCGGTAGCCGAAACCCCGTCGAAGCATCAAACGACTCCCCCGTGCCATCCGCATCCGTCCAATTGCCCAGTCGTTGTGTCAACCGGCGATTTCGTTTACCCGTACCCCAGCCCGTTGGCGGCATAATCACTAATTCACCCGTCGCAGTACCTTCCAGACGTACATCCCGATTCGCCCGACAGAGGACGTCAAACTGCTCAGGGGTCAACGGCACAACCGGATTCAAATTCAGATAAATGGCGGTCATTGGTAACGCCCCCTCTCTACCATCAGTCTAAACAATCGACATAATTGGGGGCTCGCCAACACCGCGCGATCGCCCCTCGTTAATAAAGCGATCGCACTATATCTCCAAAGACTCCGCATTCAGACTTTGCTCAACTAGACCATCGCCACACAACGGGCAGTGTGTTGACATTGTAGATACAAACCCATAGATTAGAAGAGTCTCCCTTTGAAGGAGTAACTGTTATGAATCCAGCGACCCATGAAGAGTCGGTCGGTCAGACCCGTGACGTCACCATTAATATCCGAGCTAAACAGACCCAGCGTGACCTCATCGACCATGCAGCAGAAGTGCAGGGTAAAAGCCGTTCAGAATTTATGCTGGAGTCCGCTTGTCAGAAAGCCCAGGATGTTCTTTTAGACCGCAGCTTTTTCGGTCTAAATCAACTTAACTTTGAGCAATTTGTAGCACTGCTAGATGCACCACCGAAGCCGAATGAAAAGCTCCAGGCATTGCTAAACACCAAGGCCCCGTGGGATTAGAACAAGAACCAGCCAAACTCCACCCCCCTGAGAAATTAAATTCGCAGCACCGACTTGAATATTTTGACTCCGGGAATCCTCAGCTCAATGCGTGGCTCACACGCCGCGCCCTGAAAAATGAGGTAGCAGGAGCTTCCCGAACCTACGTGCTATGTGCAGATAAGGCTATCGTTGGCTACTACTGTCTGGCAAATGGAGCAGTGGCACAAATCGCGGCAACGGGTCGAGTGCGGCGTAACATGCCCGAGCCAATTCCCGTGATGGTAATTGGACGACTTGCAGTTGATCGCCACTGGCAGGGTCAAGGTCTGGGGCGTGCTTTGCTGCGAGATGCCATCCTGCGAACTCTGCAAGCTGCCGAAATTGCTGGAATACGGGCAATTCTTGTCCATGCCATCTCGCAAGAGGCCAAGCAGTTCTACGAGAAGTGTGGCTTTACCGCCTCCCCACTTGATCCGATGACGCTCATGGTGACAGTCAAAGCTGCCACCGCTTCACTGGGGTCATCAGTCTGAACTGTCTAATCCGCCACTCGTGTCTCGATACGCTTAGCAAGGACGGGCATCCGAGCGATTGTGCCGAGTCGCTAGGCTATATTTGAGCCAGTGAAAGCTTTAAAACTTTTGTTTCATCCGATTCCGTAAACGGTTCGATTGTGATGCCCATGGCCAGCCCTATCACATCCAGCATCCCGTTAGCCGAATTCTTATCTGGATCCGCAACAGGCGATCGCACTCCCCAAGATCCGCGATCGCATCATGGGATACCTGGCAGCACCACATCTTCGTAGAGTGTCGTCAGCGTATCGGCGAAGTCGAGACTCTGTAGATGAAACCTCTCCCCTTCAGCGCTGTAGGACCGCAAGACCCAAAGTCCCGCCTCATTCCGGCGAAAACACTCCAGCCGTAGATGGCGGGTATTGATCAACACATACTCTTGCAGACTGTCTAGGGTTTGGTAATTAGCAAACTTGTCCCCCCGGTCAAAAGCCTCCGTGGAATCTGACAGCACCTCAACAATGAGTTTTGGGAAGCGCTTGTAATCCGCAGTTTCCTGATCCCGCGGGTCGCAGGTCACCATCACATCAGGATAGTAAAAGCAATTGCAAGCTTCAACACGGGCCTTCATATCAGAGATGTAGACCCGACACGGAGTACCCCGCACATGACCACGGAGGAGTGCTGCTAAATTGAGGGCAAGAGTGACATGCGTATCACTAGCGCCAGCCATCGCATATACTTCACCATTTATGTATTCATGCTTGGTGAGACTGTCTGCTTCTAGCTGGAGGTAGGTCTCGGGGGTGAGAGGCTGCGGTGAGGCAATCATAGTGTTGCGCGTAAGCCGTGAACCTGCTTGGAATGACTTTGAAATGACTGATGTCCATGATGAGCAATTGCCTCTATTCTAGGGCTTGTTCTAACTGACAGCAGGTTAGCAATGCAGCGTATTCTGGACGACTGCCTCTACACCAAACCTGATGTAAGGTAGCGATTCACAACGCAGTCAGGTATGGGCTCTTCGTTGTGCATGCCCAATCTGCTGTTTACCTGTAGCCCGAGCAAGTCACGCCGAATCCATGGGACGTTCTTATGCCTTACTGGGTTTACTTAGCCTAGTCCTAATTTTGTTCCTGACCTGGACGATGGGCGGAATGGCCCAGCCACCTGTTGTCACCCTCCTCACCGACCCATTTTTGCAGCTGCCCAGCCCTGACTCGGTGCATGTGGTTTGGTTCACCGAGTTTAAAGGCGATCGCCATACCGTAGCCTATGGCGATCGCTTACAGCAAACCGTGGCGGCCACAACCACCCAGCTCAGCCATACCCAAGAAGACGCGCGATCGCGGGTCGGTTCCCAGACTGAAGATGGTCAGCTCTATCAACAGCCAACCCCACGTCCGATCTGGCGGCATGAAGCAACCGTCACCGGACTCCAGCCCGGTGACCGGGTCAACTACCGCGTCAGCAGCCAGGTCAAGGGGCAACGTCCTGTGCAAAGCGAGGTTTTTACCTTAGCTCCGCTCCCCGCAGCCGGAATGCCCCTGAAAATTTTGCTCACCTCTGACCACCAAATGATGCCGATGGTGGCAGCTAACCTGCAAAAAGTTGCAGAAACCGTGGGCCGCGTGGATGCGGTGTTTATGGCCGGAGACCTGATCAACATTCCGGATCGGGCGTCGGAATGGTTTGACGACAATCGCGGTGGTGCATTCTTCCCTTGCCTACAGGGCCGAGCCTCCTACGACTTAGAGAAACAGGGTACCCAAACGCGCTATCGCGGCGGCCAGTTGATTCAGCACGCACCCCTCTTCCCCGCAATAGGCAACCATGAGGTGATGGGTCGCCGTCTGGCTACGGATAGCTTAAACGAGCAGTACAACGACCCAGTCCCTAGGGCGATCGCAGCGCAGCGTTACGCGCAAACCTTTACCCCCAACCCAGCTAGAGCACCAGCTAAAGCGAACTGGATTAAAGACCACTCCTTTAACACCGATACCTACGACGAAATTTTCACCCTCCCGGAAGGCCCACCGGGAGAACACCAC
>CAZXWR010000335.1:0-4531 GCA_964644325.1 uncultured bacterium | reverse complement strand
CCTTCCTCTCGTCCTTCCTCTCGTCCTTCTGCCTTAATTTCTCGATAAACTCTAGTTTCCTTAAGCGTAATGCCTAGCATCTCTTCTACCTCCCGTTGGCTTTTGTTCTCAAACTTGTACACCATAATTGTTGTCACTAGCTCAATTATAGTGCCCCTAGCAGGCTCAGAGGCTTCCCGCTGACCTCTTGCCAACAGATACTGTGCTTCTACTGAGGCAACTTCATCATCCTCTATTGTTGTCAGGATCATCAATGCAACCCATACCGGCAATTGGCGAATCTCTCCCAACTCATCTAAATAGATCCGATGGACTTGATCCCCCTTGAGGTGATTTCGGTGGGGATAAATATCACTTTGCTCGATGCTGCGGGATGGGTAAATAATGACCACTTGCCAATCACCAAAGCTGTCTCGATTCCGGTAAAAATAGAGCGATGATTCTGCAAAGACTCTTTCATAAAGCCTCTCGTCTTTTTGGAACTGAACCTCACAAAAATAGACGGAACCGTCCTTCTCAGGCGGAAGGAATGCCCCGTCAATCTCAAACTTTGGCTCTTTAACGGCTACTGAATCAAATCGATAGGCAGCTGCATTTTCGGGCGGATTTGCCAGCAGTTCAAACAGCAAACCAGGCGATTGTTGAAAGAGCTTATAAAAAATTGAATCTCGACGCATGCTAATTTATTTTGTCCTTGCTGATGACCGTTCTCTCAATTGATAATCAACCCCTCTGGCGATTATTGCACTATGGCAAACCCTATCAGGCTCAAATTTGGAGCGCGATCGCCAATTCTATACTCAACACTGTCCTTGACTTGGCCCCGCCCTATCTGATTGGCATTGCTATTGATATCGTCGTTCATCAAGAAAACGCTTTTATCTCTCGCTTTGGCATCACCCGCATCCCTGGACAGCTTGCCCTCCTCTCTCTGCTAACGCTTTTGATCTGGAGCCTGGAATCGCTCACCGAATATCTCTACTGCCGCCTGTGGCGTAACCTGGCCCAAACTCTCCAGCACCAACTGCGGGTCGATGCCTACAGCCATCTGCAATCGCTTGAGCTGAGCTACTTTGAAGACCGCAGCTCTGGGATGCTGCTGTCGATCCTCAACGATGACATTAACCAACTGGAGCGATTTCTCAACTTTGGTGCCCATAACCTACTGCACTTTGGAGCCACGGTTTTGTTCGTGGGCAGCACCTTCGTTGTCTTGGCTCCGGGGGTGTCTTGGTGGGCGATGCTGCCGATTCCCTTTGTGTTGTGGGGGTCAATGGTCTTTCAATCTAAGCTGGAGCCGCGCTACGCCGATGTACGCGAAAAAAGTGGCCTGATCAGCAGTCGCCTTACCAATAATCTGTCGGGGATGGCTACCATCAAGAGCTTTACCGCCGAAGCCCATGAACGCGATCGCGTCACCAATGACAGTGAAGCTTATCGGCGCAGTAATGCCAGAGCGATCGCCCTCAGCGCCGCCTTTGTGCCTCTCATTCGGATCATTATTCTGCTGGGATTCACCGCCACCCTATTTCTGGGGGGGCTGGCCGTTGCCAATGGTCGCCTGTCGGCAGGTACCTACGGTTTTTTAGTGTTTATTATCCAGCGGCTACTGTGGCCCTTTACCGAGCTGGGCGAAATTATGGATGAGTATCAGCGGGCCATGGCGTCAGTGCGGCGAGTGATGGGGTTGCTGGATACTCCAGTGGTGATTCCAGAGGGCGATCGCCCTTTACCACGCGGCAACGTTCAAGGTGAAGTGCAGTTCAACGCCATTACCTTTGCTTATCGCGATCGCTCCCCTGTTCTCAGCCAGCTCTCGCTGTCGGTTCCATCTGGTGCGACCATTGGGATTGTCGGGGCTACAGGGTCTGGCAAAAGTACACTGGCCAAATTGCTGTTGCGGTTCTATGAACCCCAGGAAGGCCAGATTTTAATCGATGGTATCAATATCCGAGACCTGAAGTTATTCGATCTGCGCCAATGCATTGGCTGGGTCAGCCAGGATGTGTTTTTGTTCCACGGCACGGTGGCTGAAAATATCCGCTACGGGAGTTTTGATGCCACTCGTGAACAAATCATTCATGCGGCAAAATTAGCCGAAGCCCATGAGTTTATTGAGCACTTGCCGCAAGGCTATGACACGATTGTGGGCGAACGCGGACAGAAGCTCTCCGGCGGACAGCGACAGCGAATCGCCATTGCCCGCGCCATCCTCAAAGATCCACCGATTCTGGTTTTAGATGAAGCGACCTCAGCAGTGGACAACGAAACGGAAGCGGCCATTCAGAAATCATTGGTTAAGATCACGCAGAACCGGACAACCATTGTGATTGCCCATCGCCTTTCTACGATTCGTAATGCTGGTTGTATTTATGTTATGGATAGTGGTCAGATTATAGAGCAGGGCACCCATCAGCATCTCCTGTCCCTCAACGAAATCTATGCAAAACTGTGGCGGGTACAGTCGGAAATTGGATGGGCTACCCCCTTTAGTAACAGGCGGTAACTAGAGCAGAGATAATGGTCTACACTGGCTGACATCTTGACTTTTCAAGCTCCATTCGCAACTATTGATAATAATTCCTATTAAAGCCCTTCCCTCTCGCCTGTATGTTCCTGGAACTGTCCGCCTCAGAATTCGACACCATTCAGGCAGATGCTAATCAGCATTATCCCCCTGTAATTTCCAGTGATGGTCTAGAGACGATCCATAGGCTGCCATCGCAGATCGGCGATGGCTATAGTCGTGTAATCGAGCTGTGCCCTGGATTAGAGCTAGCGATTTTTCACGAAAGCTATCCCAATGGTTTGCTCTACCGGGAAGTGGAAAATCTTCATCCAGTGCAGTTTATGGTGCATCTGTCGGGGGTGGTAGACAGCGGCAGCTTTCTGTATCAAGATCCTACTCAGAGCTACATTGGCGGGAGTGGTATTCAGCAGGCGGTCACTAATTTTTGTCCGGCTAATCAGCTCCAAATGGGGGTCAATATTCACCTACAGCCGCACCTGCTGAGCCAATTCTTTGCCACCCCAACCGGAGAGCTGCCTCCTGAGCTGCAGCCCCTCGTTCGAGGAGAGGATTGTCAGCGGGTGTTTTCACCTAGGGTGACTGGGGCGATGCGATGGGTCGTGCAGCAAATGATCGACTGTCCTTTCGTTGGCATCACCAAGCGGCTGTATTTGCAGAGCAAGGTGCTGGAGCTAATGGCCCTACAGCTTGAGGGTATGTTGAATGAGTCAACAACGGCTACATCGAGTTCACTGAAGCCTGATACGATGGCCCGGATTCACTACGCGGCGGAGATCTTGCGATCGCAGCTCGAAAACCCGCCTCAGCAGACCATTCTGGCCCAACAGGTCGGCATGAGCGATCGCACCCTCCAAAAAGGCTTCAAAGCAGTGTTTGGTGTTACCCCCTTTGCCTACCTGACCCAGCAACGCATGCAGCAGGCAGAACGACTGTTGCGTCAATCTGACCAGACTGTAGCGGAGGTAGCGAATGTAGTGGGCTACGCCAATTCAGCCCAATTTGCAGCGGCCTTTAAGCGGCAGTTTGGCATCAGTCCCAGGGACTGTCTGAAGACAGCGAAGATTCGCTAGGATCAAACCAAGCTGACCTCAAGACAGCGCGATCGACCAGTTTTTAACGACGTGCTAACGTTGATTACGTTCGCGGAGCGTTGCCATGACGATTGCCTCTTCTCAAACCGCTCTGACCCTGCCGGACCATACCCAGTTGCCACAGACAGATGGCACATTTGTGAAAAATTTTCAGGAACATCCTCAGAGCTTGCTGCTTACCGATTCCATTCGTCCCATTTTGGATACCCTGCATACCGATGGCCACTATGCCATTGGGCAGGACTGCGGCATCTACTGGCGGCTGACCGATCCACCGGAACGCGGCGCTGAAGCACCTGACTGGTTTTATGTGCCCAACGTAGCCCCCTTGCTCGACGGCAAAAGACGGCGATCCTACGTGATGTGGCAGGAAATCATCGCGCCTCTGATTGTGATTGAGTTTGTGTCTGGCGATGGCTCTGAAGAACGAGACGCCACTTCGCCCTTCACTGGAGAACAGTCGAAAGCAGGCAAGTTCTGGGTGTATGAGCAAGCGATTCGAGCGCCCTTCTACGCCATTTACGAAGTGGATAAAGCCGCAGTTGAGGTCTATGAGCTGATTGCCAATCGCTATCAGCGATGTATCCCCAATGAGCGAGGCCATTTCCCCATTGCGCCAATGGGGGTTGAGTTAGGAATTTGGCAAGGGCAATACATCAACCAGACTTTGCCGTGGCTGCGGTGGTGGGATGGCAATGGCCATCTACTCCTCAGTGGAGATGAGCGGGCCGAGCAGGAAAAACAGCGGGCCGAACAGGAAAAACAGCGGGCGGATCGGGAGAAACGGCGGGCGGATCGGCTGGCAGATAAGTTAAAGGAACTGGGCATTGACCCGGATATGGTGTAATACCAAATCCTAGTAGTCTGCCACAATGTTTTTGACAGATAGGCTAGGTTCAGAGAAACTGGA
>CAZXWR010000334.1:0-4539 GCA_964644325.1 uncultured bacterium | reverse complement strand
GGTGATTATGACCTAGAGCGTTTTACATTTAATTCCGCCTAGCTACTTAGTAGAAGATTTGAGGCTAGCTTACTACCTCGTTTTTTCTTCCCAGTGAACGCCAAGTGGGCATTGCTAGCGGGCAAATCCCTATTCTGCTGTTGACGACACTGCAGAATTGGCCAAATCTACGGGATATTAGAACATCTGACCTAGCGCTGAAAGTGTCTCTAGTTATACGTTTGATCCACTTGTGGGTAAGGCATAGATTTAGAGGGTAACCTTCTCGGCTTCTCCATTTTGGTAGTAAGCCAGCTTGCCAAGTCAAAGCCGTTAGTTGCTGAGTTGCTGTCCGGGAAAGGAAGTGCGGCCTAACCTATGACTTCAGCCCCTCTCAATCCCTCCGTTCTCGAACCGCTGTTTGCGCCCTGGCAAGAACCCAACGCCCACCGCGTCCGGGCCGAAAAATCCGGCGACCCCGCTGTATGAATTTGTCGAAGACGAAGAAGCCATCAGTGACGATGACCTGAAAGCGCTGCGAAAACTTAGCCGAGAACTCGATAGCAACACCAGTCCCTATTTTTGTATTGTCTCTGCTTAATGCTGCGAGAAGGCTGGGATGTGCGAAATGTGACCACGATCGTGCCCCTGCATCCCCATAGCTCTAAAGCCAATATTTTGCCCGAACAAACCCTGGGATGGAGCTTGCGCCGTATGACTCCCCCTGGTCAGGCAAATGACCTAGCGACAGTGGTAGAACATCCCGCCTTTGCCAGCCTCTATCAGCAAGAACTGGCTTAAGAAGGCTTGCCGCTGGAAATTGTAGAACTCAATCGTTGGTGTAGCCTCTCAGCAGGAGTTAGGAGCCGACCACCGAAAGGTGATCTGTGGGCATCAAAGGTGATCTGCGACGGATCATCTCAATCGTTAGATTGCGCGACTTTAGGACAAAGGCAAGACTGATGAGACTGCGCGTTTTTAGAGATAAGCGCCTGAAGAATACTGGGGATCCAGTTTGGAAAATTCATCCGCCATTTGCGATGGAGCCTGAACCTGGTATCTTAGGTTGGAAGCAACTGACATCAATACAACAGAGCACTGCATGGGGACAACGTATAAGCGGGTCTTGTTAAAACTCAGCGGTGAGGCTCTGATGGGGAGCTTATCCTACGGCATTGACCCCACAATTGTGCAAGGAATCGCTGAAGAAATTGCCCATGTTACCCAGAAAGGGGTGCAGGTTGCGGTTGTGGTGGGTGGCGGCAACATTTTTCGGGGCGTTAAAGGCGCTGCGGCAGGAATGGATCGCGCCACAGCTGACTACATCGGCATGATTGCCACGGTCATGAATGCTATGACCTTGCAGGACGCCCTGGAACAAATGGAGATTCCAACCCGCGTCCAATCGGCGATCGCCATGCAGGAGGTGGCCGAACCCTACATCCGGCGGCGAGCCATTCGTCACCTGGAAAAAGGCCGCGTGGTGATTTTCGGCGCTGGCTCAGGTAATCCATTCTTTACCACCGATACCACTGCTGCGCTGCGGGCCGCTGAAATTGACGCGGAAGTGATTTTGAAAGCGACCAAAGTCGATGGGGTGTATGACTCTGATCCGAAACAGAACCCCGAGGCGCGTCGATTCAACAGCCTCACCTATAATCATGTCCTGGCCCATGACTTAGGGGTGATGGACAGTACGGCGATCGCCCTCTGTAAAGACAACAGCATCCCAATCCTGGTGTTTAACCTGGCAGAGTCAGGCAATATTAGACGCGCATTGCTCGGTGAATCAATTGGTACCCTTGTGGGAGGTTCTTGTGAAGTTAGCTGAGACTGAAGTCCATATGGAGAAGGCCGTTGAAGCCACCCAGCGGGCTTTTAACACCGTCCGGACAGGTCGGGCAAGTACGTCATTGCTGGATCGCATTACGGTCGAATATTATGGCGCGGAAACGGCTCTACGTTCGCTGGCGACCATTTCGACCCCTGATGCAAGCACCATTACCATTCAGCCTTTCGATAAGGGATCGATGAAAGACATTGAGCGGGCCATTTCGATGTCTGATATTGGACTGGTGCCCAACAACGATGGTTCAGTCATTCGCTTAAACATTCCCCCTCTTACAGAAGAGCGTCGTAAAGAGTTTGTGAAACTAGCCTCTAAGCTTGCCGAGGAAGGGAAAGTCTCGATTCGGAATATTCGCCGAGATGCCATTGATACGGCCCGCAAGGAAGCCAAAAATAGCGAAATTTCTGAGGATGAGTCAAAAGATCTGCAAGATGAAATTCAAAAGCTCACCGATAAATACACCGCTAAGATTGATGAGCTGCTGGCCATTAAGGAAAAAGAAATTACAACCGTTTAATTTGACTTAATTTGACTTAATTCGACGCATTGATCCGGATTCCCAGCCCACCAGCCCTTGGGGGCTAACCGAATCAGTTCCTGACATTCTGCCTTCGCTCACGTAATTCAGATTCGATGTTTGACTGTATTGTTGTTGGAGCTGGCCCCGCTGGGGGAACAGCGGCCTATCACCTCGCCAAGAAAGGGCGATCGGTTTTGGTGCTTGAGAAGGCAGCCTTACCTCGCTATAAGCCCTGCGGCGGGGGCGTCTCCCCCATTGTGGCTGAGTGGTTTGACTTTGATTTTTCCCCGGCTATTTCTTTGAAGGTTGATACCATCCGCTACACCTGGAAGATGGGAGATGTGGTGGAAGCCGAATTAAAAACGCCAGAACCCATCTGGATGGTACGGCGGGATGTGTTCGATCATTTTTTAGTGCAGCAGGCCCAGAAGCAAGGGGCTGAACTCCGGGATCAGACCGAGGTATTGGGGATTGAGTTTGTGGGCGATCGCTGGCGAGTCCAGACTCCTACAGATTGGGTCGAGGGCCGTTACATCATTGCAGCAGACGGGGCCAAGGGGCCGATGGCCAAGTGGCTGGGCTTTAAGGAGCGCAAGCGGCGTTTGGGGGCGGCTTTAGAGGGAGAGGCGATGACAGCTATTGAAAATAGCCACATTGCCCACTTTGAGTTTGGCATGGTCAAGAACGGCTATATCTGGAATTTCCCAAAAGCGGATGGCTACTCCATTGGCATTGGCACTTTTCGGGGCGGAGTTGCCCAAAATCTCCGGCAGATTGTCAGTGAGTACTCAACCCTCTTTGGCGTTGATTTTAAGGCGATCCAGCAGCATGGCCATCCGCTCAATTTGTGGGAGGGGCATCAAACCCTGCATACGCAGCAGGCCCTACTGGCAGGAGAGGCTGCCTGCGTTGTTGACCCCTTTACCGCTGAGGGAATTCGACCCTCAATGTTTAGTGGCCTGAAGGCATCGGTCGCAATTGATGAAGCGCTTGGGGGAAACATCAACGCCTTGGCACAGTACACCGATCGTATGGCTGAGGAATGGGGCGCAGATATGCTTTGGGCGCAACGTCTAGCCGGGGTCTTTTATCGGGTGCCTGCGGTGGGCTATCAGCTCGGCATTAAACAGTCCAGTGGAACCCAGCGAATTGGCCAAATTCTCTGTGGTCGGCTGCGCTATGGCGATGTCGCGAGCAACGCCATCCAAAAGCTGAGTCGGGGACTGCTTGGACAAACCTGAGCCCTCCGGTGGTCAGCTCACAGGCGGGTCGTTTGGTTTCGCCGTCAATTAAGTTGACGGGAACAATATAGAGTAAGACAAATCTTAATTTTCAGATTATCGTGTAGTTCAATAGATTGAGTCGTGAATCGATATGGTGCTGAGCAATAAAGTTGATGACCAGGCGCTCAAGGCAAAGATTGCCGCAGACTGTGCCAAGTTAATGGACGAACAGGTTTCGGCGAAAAGCGGCATTTCGGGGTTGGCGATGAAGGCAGCCTACGGGGCGCTGAAGGGCATTGGTGCAGGCTATGTGCCTAGAGCCATTGAAGGGCTTCTCCCCCAAGCGTTTGTGGCCATTGATCCCCTCTGGCGGGAAGGGCTAGAAACCGGAGATCCGGTGGCGCACCTGAGCCAAAATCGTGAAAATACCGCTGAGGTGCTGCTGGGTGTAACGGACGCCAAAATTGCCCGAGCAAAAAACAAGATTGTGATTGCGACCTACAAAAAGGTGCGTAATTCGGTGAAGGGAGATGTAGAGGCAGCTGTTCCTGGTCTAGCCAAAATTATTGACACCCATGTTGAGGCGGATTCTGCTGAGGTGATGGCTTAGCCGCCAATCGCTCGGTGGGTGAGGGTTTAGCGAGTTCAAAAAGGCGATCGCAGCTAATGTAGGCGATCGCCTTTTTGCTGGATGGGAACAGTGCCGGGATAGTGCTATCTTCAGGCTGGAAGAATGGTTTCAGCGTTCTAGAATGAATCGAACATGAAAAGCCCTTCGCCGCCACCCAATATTGCGACAGAACTGGCCCGAGAGCGCACCCGAGCAGCGGCTGAACGCACCTTAATGGCTTGGATACGCACCTGTCTATCCCTGATTAGCTTTGGCTTTGGCATTGACCGGATTGTCTACGCGATTGAACGGGCTCAGGTGGAAGAATCTATCAGTGCCGTGCGCCTGTCCCGTATTT
>CAZXWR010000333.1:0-4625 GCA_964644325.1 uncultured bacterium | reverse complement strand
GGGCTAGAGGGATCCTTTTCTATCTTACATTTAATTGCGCCTACCTACTTAGGTGTTCAGGGGCTGCTTTCTTGAAACAAACCCGCCTCACCGACTGACCCAGAGGAGAGCCGTTCATTTTCAAGCGGATTATCTTCTGGTTCAGGCTTCTCTGCGCTGATTTGAACTGCCTACAGTACCAAGTACTACAGGAGACCCCGGTAACGAATAAAAATCAAAATAGCCGCCCAAGATCCTAAAGCAACCTTGATCGCAACCAGTAAGTTCAAGAAAGGGATCCAGCCCCCACTCACCAATGAACCCAGCTCCCCCTGGGGCAGTTCGATACCCACCAGCGTCAAAACTGCCAGCCCCACAAAAATGAGCACCGAAATTTTTTCCCAGGTGGCGGCATGCCAGCGCTCATAGATGGCTTCCATCAACTGTGGCGAAGTGGTGATGGCAATTAACCCGATGGCAGTGCCCCCAGCAACCCCGGCGGCAAAGCCACCACCGGGACTGAGGTGTCCCCGGATTGCGAGTTCGATACTCACCAGGGCCGAGATGGTTGCTCCCAAGCGGGCCAGCACAATGGAAGCATCATCGGTCAACTGATGAACCGTCACGGAGGGCTGTTCATTGGCCAGTAAATATCGCGCTCCCATGATGGCAATGGTAAACACGACCACCTCGAAAATAGTGTCGTAGAGCCGGTTGCGGAAGATAATGCCAGAGACCGCATTGGGTACGCCACTATCCTGCACGATGGCAGCCACAATCGAAAGATCGGGTGTCTCACTGGCAAAGTTGGGAAAAACCAGCATCTTAATGTACAGTGCGACCCCTGCGGCCAGATAAATCCACTTCATGATTGCGGCTCCTGTTGTTCTGATCCGGCAGGGTCATCCGGCAGGCTGGCCGTTCCGCTGAAGCTGAGGGCGGCGAGGTCTGGCGGTAGGTCTGCCTGTAAAATGTCGTGCAGTCGCTGCACTCGGGTGTGCAAATGATAGGCGGGTGCTGAAGGTGTTGAGAACCCGTCACTGAACAGGAGTGCCGTATGAATTTCCTTGGCCTGCAAGGCAGCTTTCAACGCTGTAATATCCGGATAGCTGACAGGTTCTAAATGCAGATGATAAGGGCTCAAGGCTTGGCGAAGCGCCGATAGTAAGGGGGTAATATGGAGTTCATCTGCGGCAGCTTTCGCCGTTGGGTGCGGGGCTTTCCCATCCTGTTCTAGAACACCCAGCCGCATTTTCAGGGATGATCGCACTGCTACGGCGTAGAGGGTAATGGATAGCATGGTGCCTACCAAGGCTTCAGTCAGGGCAACATCCGCGGCCCCAAACAGGGCATACACCAGGGCCGCAACGGCACCTAAAACTCCGCGCATGACTAAGGCATGGTAGGGGTTAACCTGGAACACCACCATCGAAGCCGTTAGGGGCAGCAAAACTGCGATCGCCACAATATAGCCATCCTCAAGCATGATCGCCTCCACTGGTGGAACAGTAGGCAATCACATAGCCCAGTACCGTATTCCAGATCGCGAGAGACAGCAGGGCCAATACAAGCAGCGGCCATTCTCGGGGAATTTTCAGGAGCAGTCCTAAAATCATGCTCATGGAGCCCAGGGTATCGGACACGGACAGACTATGCAGCTTAAACAACACAGAGCGTCGGCCCAGGAGGGGCCAGGTGCCCCAGAACCAAAAAATGAGGCCGACTGATATCAAGAAATAGCTCAACGCGTTGATCATAATTCGTTCATCCGTCTGAGAACATGTGCGAGCAGCATCAGCGCTGCGTTCCCCACGCTTAAAATGAGAACCCCCACCACACCAATCATCCAGTCATCCCGCAGAACTGAGACCACTAAAATCATGAGGGAGGTTTTGGTGGCAATGCTGGCAAAAGCGAGCATTTTTTCCCAGATGTCATCGCCCCGGCAGGCAGCATAGAGCGGTATCAGCAGCAGCAGAAACATGATGTATAGGATACCGATCATGACTTTGGCCTCCGACGCACGCGATGCACCTCATACCCCCCCGCTTCCCGGTACTTCAAGACAATCGTTTTGGGGGTGAAGGTAATCAAGAAAATATCGAGGAAAATGAGTCCTGGAGAGCGGTTGGGCTTGACCTGCTCCAGCACAACTTCTTCTGCATTGTGGGGGCGCACCATCATTTCGATGGCTTCGGCATAGGCAACTGGGATCGCAATCATAATTTCCCAAAGGACTCGCAGCCCATCTTTCCAGACCGCAGGCGAAGTGTAGCGCCGCGGCAGCAACAGGGAGACGGTCACGCCAATCAGAATATTGGCCCAGCTGCCATCCGCCGTGAGCAAAAACCAGATGGCTAAGCGGAGACTGAGGTCGAGATAGCCAATCATGCTAGTACCATCCAAAACAGTAGCGTTAACATCAGGCTCATCACGCCGATCAGGTGGTCAAACTGTTCCACAACGCGAGATAACTTGATCGAGAGGCGCCGGAAAATCAACAGGTAAGCGAGCCAACCCAACCCGATGGTGAGCAATGGTTTGCCAATGTTGGCCAGGGTATAGGCTTCGTAGTAGATGACATTGGCCACCACCAATCCTCCTAGTAAAATTACCAGGGCAGGCCAAAAGCCAGGCTGAGCTTTCCCCTCACCTCGATGGGGCAGGAAGATAAATTTAGCAAAGGAAATCGCGGTGCCCAAGGCTGCCAGATTCATGCCTACAACCTGCCATTGCAGTAGGTTTTTCATGGTCAAGACTTTTGCCCCAAAGCCAGACAGCAAGGGAAAGCCAGAAATTGAGAAGCTGGCGATCGCCAGGGCCACCCACAGGGCGTTTGGCATGGGCTGCTGCTGGAGTTCTTTGAAGTTGCGGCTGGGTAAGCGTCCAGCACAGAGAAACAGGGCTGCCTTCACCAATCCGTGGGTGAGGGCATAGAAGCCGCCCACCTCCGGTGCCGCCAGCACGAAGCCCATCTGGGACACGGTATGGAACGCCAGCATGCGCTTGGTATCTTTCTCAAAAACCGCGTAGCCCACCCCTAGCAGGGCGGTACCCACGCCAAACAGCCGCACGATGGGGTCAATCTCCTCAAACATCAGGGCGCAGCGCACCAGGGGAAAGATCCCGGTTTTGACGACAGCCCCCGACAGCAACGCGGAAACCGGAGACTCTGATTCGGAGTGGGTGAGGGGCAGCCAGAGCCCGGAGACAAAGATGCCCCCTTTCGTCAACAAGCCCAGAAAAATCAGGGCGATCGCTTCGGTAGGGGCCTGGGAGAGTCCCGCAAAGGCGAAAGACTGAGTTGCCTGATACAGCAGTGCCGCCCCGATCAGGTAAAACAACATCGCCGTATTACTCACAAACAGGTATCGCAACCCCACCCAAATGGAACGATCGGTGCGCGGATAGGCAATCAAGAGAAATCCAGCCACCCCAATGACTTCCAGGGCCACATACAGGCTGATAAAGTCGGCACAGATAAAAGCGGCATTCGCACTGCCGTGCAAAATGATGGCCTGCGTGTAGAAAAAAGCCGACTTATCACTGTGCCAGCAGTACAAAATCACCGCTGCTGTGACCAGGGCATTGGTCAGAATAAAAAAGCCGCTGAGACTATCCACAACCAGCGTGACCCCAAACCGATCCAGCAGCTGGAGGGTTAGCGGCGTGGGGTCAAACAGGTGCAGCAGGGCGTAAACCGTGGAGCTGATCGCTACCGCCAAGGCCAGATAGCGATCAAGCTTTGGGATGAGATAGATGCTAAACCCGATCAAAAACGGTAAAGCAATCCAGGCCAGGGTCATTGCAGTCATGGCGTATTACTCTTCTCGATCTCGCGGCTTTCTAGGGTGGGATGTTCGCGGGATAGCTTCATGACCCCAACCAGCATCAAAGCCTGAATGGAGAACCCAATGACGATCGCAGTTAAGATGACGGCCTGGGGAACTGGATCCGCATAGGCGATAGGGTCTGATTGACTGGCAATCGGGGTCAATAGCCCGCCGCGCGCGGCAATTAGGACGTAGAAAGCAATCACCCCGGTACTCATAACGTCCATCGCCAGAATCTTCATCATCAAGTTCTGCTTGAAAATAATGCCAAAAAAACCGCACAGCACCGTCGCAAAGATGCAGGCTTCTGACAAAAAAAGAGCAGATGGGCTCAAAGAGGTAAGGGCATAAATCGGATGCAGCAGCATGATCAAACCAATAGACAAAAAGCCAATACCTGGCGCCAGCATGACCTAGATCAACCCTGAAACCACTCGCAGAGAACAAACCGAACCAATAGATCTCAATCTATGAATAGAAATAAACCTATTGATCAAGAACCCATCATAGAATAGTTTGGGTGCATGTCCTAGTCCAACCGCGATCTATGGCAGGGAGGGCATCAGAGCACATCGCTTTAGGGCCAGCTGCTTTATGTTATCTGATATCCCAGTCCTGCCTCGGTGGCGTTTCTGGGCCAAGAAAGCACGGGCAACGGGAGCTGGCTATGGCTGGATCAAGGGCGATCGCCCTGTTCTACCGCAGATATCTGTCGTAGGGTATTGGTTGAGCAGATAGGCTGCCAGTCGGGTTATGAACCCTCAGAATGAATCTAAGGTTTGGTGACCCGCCTTGCGATATTGCAGTCGAAAC
>CAZXWR010000332.1:0-4657 GCA_964644325.1 uncultured bacterium | reverse complement strand
TGCAACGGCCCATGGCGGTTGAATGGGTCAAAATTGACGACGTGGATCCTGCCGAAGATAACGCCGATCAGCAGCTGGGTATTCGCTATGAGGCTTTTAGCAAAGGGGCCGCGCAGTTCACTCGGGGCGAAGGGATTGCGGTTGCGCGACGGGGTGACCGCGTTGAGATTTTCTTTGCCTGCACCAATGGGGGGCGCATCGGCAAGGGGCAAATCTGGCGCTATGAGCCAGGGCGACAACCACAGGAAGGCATGTTGACCCTCTGGGTGGAACCGAATGATGCCAATCTAATGGATGCGCCCGACAATATCACAGTAACCCCCTGGGGCCACCTGGTGTTCTGCGAGGATGGCGCGGGGGAACAGTTCGTGCGGGGAATTACGCCCGAGGGCAAAATCTACAATATTGCCCGGAATGCTATGAATGAAAATGAATTCGCTGGGGTCACCTTTGCCAACAACACCCTGTTCGTGAATATTCAAAACCCAGGCTATACCTTTGCCATTTGGGGGCCGTTTGAGAAGCTAGCGTAAGGCTAAGGCTTAAATTCCAGTCTGGCTAAGGCTTGAGAATGCGATCGCCTGGGTTCAAAATGCAGGCGATCGCAGTTTTGTGAAGCGCAGTTTTGTGGGGCACAGTTTTGTGGGGCCAGCGTCCCGCCCATCCATATCGCTGCACCGTTCACTCAGCAGTGGCTGGAGCGGTCAGCAGGTGAATGAGCCCATCGATCATGCGATCGCGCTCCAGGGGCAAAATATCGTCGCCATGTAGGACGTGCTGCACGATTAAATAATGCACCAGGGATCCGGCAAAGATGCGCGCGGCCACCATAGAATCCGGGAGCTTGAGCTGGGGTTGAGCGCCGAGGTAGAACGATAGTCGCTCAAATAAAGGTTTCTCAATGTCGCGGACAAAGGTGCGGGCCAATTCTGGAAAACGCTCCGACTCCCCAATGATCAATCGCATCAGAGTCATCAGGGGATGATTGCTGGAGAATTCGCTCAAAACAGAGGTGGCGATTTGCCGCAACACCACGGCTGGCGGGGACTGTAAATCTAAATTGGCCTGCAAACCGGAAATCATCTGGTGACAGTTGGTTTCGGTGAGCTTTTGCACCAGAGCCAAAAACAAGGCTTCTTTATCTTGAAAATAACGATATAGGGTGGGCTTAGAAACACCCGCCGCCGTAGCAATGCGATCCATACTGGCTGCGGCGTATCCCTGAGTCGTAAAGACCTGTAAGGCTCCCGTCAAGATCGCACTGGCTTTATCTGATTTGTCTCGGAGCAGAGGTTTAGCAGACTGTGCAGAAGTAGAACGATTCACAAAGGCGGCTCGATAGGGACTGAGGTTCAGGCAGGCATCGCTTGCCTCCTAACCCTAGTGTACCGAATCACGGTGTTGACATTACTAAACCGTGTAGTAAAGTTAGAGTATAGAGCTTCTTTGTTTGGAGCAACGGGCATGAATTTAGGGTTGTTTGAGCATCAGACGATCGGCGCAAGGCTGTTTCGGAGGCGGTGGCTGGCTGGCGCGGCGGTACTCCTGTTGTCTGGGGTGGCGGTCTGGGGGGTATGGCGGTTGCAGTCTACGCCGCAGCGGGACGCACCTGTGTCAGCTTCCTTGGCTACTGGTATGCGGACGGTGACCGCCTTGGGGCGGCTGGAGCCGGAAGGAGAAACGGTTAACCTGACGGCGCCAACGGCTGTGCAGGAAAGTCGGGTGGCGCAGCTGTTGGTGCAGGAGGGAGACAGGGTAAAGGCGGGTCAGGTGATTGCTATTTTGGATGGGCGCGATCGCCTGCGCGCTACGTTGAAAAGGGCTGAGGAGCAGGTGCGGATTGCCGAGGTAAACCTCGCTCAGGTCAAGGCAGGGGCCAAGAATAGCGAATTCCAGGCGCAACGGGCCGAAATTGCGCGCCTACAGGCGGAGCGGGTCGGTAACTTGCAGGCGCAGCGGGCCACGGCAGCGCGACTGGCAGCGGAAGTTGAGAATGCACGGGTTGAATATGAGCGCTACGCATCGCTCTATCAACAGGGCGCGATTTCGGCCTCGCAGCGAGATACCAAGCGCCTCACCTACACCACCGCGCAGCGCCAGCTCCAGGAAGCCGAGGCCCAAATTGCACGGATCGAAACCACCAGTCAGCAGCAAATTCAGCAGGCCCAGGCGTCCCTGACGCAGCTCTCGGAGGTGCGACCCGTGGATATCGAAGCCGCCACCGCTCAGGTTCAGTCAGCGATCGCGGCTGTCGCTGAAGCGAAGGCCAATCTGGATCAGCTCTATGTGCAGTCTCCTAGATCGGGGCAAATCATCCAGCTGCACACCTATCCCGGTGAAAAGATTGCCGAGGCGGGTATCGCGACCCTGGGCCAAACCCAGCAGATGATGGCGATCGCCGAGGTCTATCAGGACGACATCGCCCAGATCCAGGTTGGGCAGCAGGCCCAGGTGACCTCTCCCGCCATCCCGGAGACCCTGCGGGGGCAAGTCGTTCGCATTGGGTTGCAGGTGGGCCAGCAACAGGTCGTGAATGAAGACCCCACCGCGAATATTGATGCGCGGGTGGTTGAGGTTCACATCCGGCTCGATCCAGCCTCCAGCCAAACCGTTGCGGGACTCACCAACCTCCAGGTCACCACCACCATCCAAGCCGATAGAGAGGAATAGCGGCCATGCTTGGTTTTCTTAACCCCAGTCAACTGTGGGCGACATTGCGACAGCGCACCCCCCTTGGGCTACTCCAGCTGAAGCATGACCCCATGCGGCTGTTGACGGCGATCGCGGGGATTACCTTTGCCGATGTGCTGATATTTATGCAGCTCGGGTTTTCAGATGCCCTCTACAAAACCAATACCCAGTACCCTCGGCTGCTGCAAGGTGACCTGGTTGTGATCAGCACCCAGGCCCAGAACTTTGGCCGCTTGCGCACTTTCCCGCGCCGTCGTCTATACCAGGCCCAGGATGTCCCCGGTGTGGCAACGGTGGATGCGCTGTACCTGGCCTCAATGGAATGGCGCAACCCCCAAACCCGCGAAAAAAAGTCCATGACAATTATCGGCCAGAACCCGAGTCAGCCCGCCTTTGATCTCCCGGAAATTAACCAGCAGCTAGCGGCCTTGCGTCTGCCCAATCACGTTCTGTTTGACCAGGCGGCTCGGGGAGACTATCAGGAGATGATTGCCCAGGTGCAGCAGGGTGAGCGGGCCACCACTGAGATCGGCCTGCAAACCGTGACCATTGCCGGACTCTTTACGGTGGGGGCGTCCTTCGCTGACGATGGGGCCTTAATTACCAGCGATCAAAACTTTCTGCGGTTTTTTCCGAAACGCGATGCAGGTACGGTCAGTTTGGGGTTGATTCAGCTTGAGGCGGGTGCTGATGCGGAGCGCGTGCGGCAGGAGCTAGCGGCCCACCTGCCCGATGATGTGCAGGTGTTTACCCATGACGGCTACGTCGAGTTTGAACTGGATGATATTAAAGCGCGATCGCCCATTGGCTTTGTATTTGGGTTGGGCACGGCCATGGGCTTTATTGTTGGCGTGGTGATTGTCTACCAGGTGCTGTCCACGGATGTCAATAGCCACCTGGCCGAATACGCCACTTTCAAGGCCATGGGGTTTCGCAATCGCTATCTGCTGGGGGTGGTGTTTGAGGAGGCGTTGATTCTATCTGTTTTGGGGTTTTTCCCGAGTTTGGCGATCGCCATCGGTGCCTACCAGCTCACGGCAGTTGCCACGGCCTTGCCGATTGCAATGCCCGTGAGCCGCACCATCCTTGTGTTTGTGCTGACCCTGGTGATGTGCAATGCGTCGGGGGCGATCGCCACGCGCCGTCTCCAGGCCGCAGACCCCGCCGATATCTTTTCCTAACGCGAGATTGTGAAGCGCCATGATTCAGCAACCTGTCATTTCAGTTCACCAGCTTGACCACCATTTTGGTGCCGGAGCCCTGCGTAAACAGGTGCTGTTCGGTATCAATCTCGATATTTTTGCAGGTGAAATCGTGATCATGACCGGGCCATCGGGGTCTGGCAAGACCACGCTACTCACGCTAATGGGAGGGCTACGTTCGGCCCAGTGCGGCAGTCTGAAAATTTTAGGCCAGGAGCTATGTCAGGCCAGCTCTGATGCTTTAGTTGAGGCTAGGCGACACAACGGCTATATCTTCCAGGCCCATAATCTACATGGCAGCCTCACCGCCCTGGAAAACGTGCAGATGGGCTTGGAAGTGCAGGGTGTATTGCGTAAGCCTGAGCGTCATCGTCAGGCCACTGCCATTTTGGCGGAAGTGGGTTTGGCCGATCGCGTTCACTACTACCCCTCTGACCTATCGGGGGGCCAAAAACAGCGGGTGGCGATCGCCCGAGCTTTGGTGAGTCGGCCCAAAATTGTTCTGGCAGATGAACCCACCGCTGCCCTCGACAAAAAATCGGGCCGGGATGTGGTGGATATCATGCACAACCTGGCCAAGGAGCAAGGCTGCACCATTCTGCTGGTCACCCACGACAACCGCATCCTGGATATTGCCGATCGGATTATCTACATGGAAGATGGTCGGCTTGCCAAGCAGCCGGAGCTGACAGCCGGAATGCACTGACTTGTGACATACTCCCGACAACAACCGCTAACGCGGTATGGCGCGGGCTTCTCTCTAG
>CAZXWR010000331.1:0-4662 GCA_964644325.1 uncultured bacterium | reverse complement strand
GCAGGGAATCTTGAGCAATGCCAGCGGCTTGGGCCACCGCTGCCTGTTGCGCTTGGTTGCCATGTCCCGCTTCGACACTTTCCACAAACCGAAGATTCTGAGCATCGTCCGCCCCCACGACTCGGATGGGCTGTGGATTACCGCCAGCCAAAGCAGACAGAGTGGCACCCGCCCCACGTACCGCCACAAATAAGAGCCCTTCTTGGCCCGTATGCAGTGAGAGTGCTGGACAAGCCAGCACCCCAACCTTAACTTCACCCTCTACCACCAGGGCAAGAGCGACAGCATACTGATCGCCGCGCAGAAAACCCTTTGTGCCGTCAATGGGGTCTAGCGTCCAGTAGCGGGGGCCAACGTCTCCATTACCATGGTCAATCCACTGGGTGACTTGTTCCGGCGTGGCATCTGGCGCTACCGCCTGGACATACTCGGTCACTTTGGCAAGGGTTCCGGCCAGGGCAGGCTGACGCAGTTCAGCGGCGTCTTCTTCCCCCACCACCGGATCATTCGGGAAGGATGCAGCTAAGGCTCGGCAGATTAAGGCCTGGGCGCCGTAATCGGCGATGGTGACTGGACTGCGGTCTTTTTTTTCAATCGCTTCTGGGACAATATCGCGGCGCACTTTCTCGCACAGTTGAGCAGCAGCGATCGCGGCTTGAATGGCAAGCTGTTTTTCAGTTTCGTAGGCCATAACAGTAAAAATAGTGGGTAGCGCTGGCACTGTTCACCATAGCCTACTCCCCCGGCGATCGCCCAAGCATCTCTGAACCCAGACATCCTTTCTATCCTGTGTACCCTTCAGGACTTTTGCCTGCTGCTCGATCCTGCTTAGCAATGCCAGCCTAAAAACGCGACTGCCCCTGGCTCTGCTTTTCTACAGCGACCCAAGCCCGCAAGACCTCCGCCACCGACCAAGCCTGAGCGAAACAGCCTCTGGGGTAAAACGGGGCATCCCCATCAAAGATCTCACTCATGCTGCCAACGCCGTGGGCTGTCAGGTGAGTCGCCAGGGGAGCTAAGAGCGATCGCGCCTGTTCAATATCCTGGTATACCCGCAGGTGAGCCTGAACATAGGGGCCTAACAGCCAGCCCCAGACCGTGCCCTGGTGATAGCCACCATCCCGCTGACGCTGGTTGCCCCCGTAGTGCCCTTGATAGTCAGGGTGTTGGGGGTCTAGGGAGCGCAACCCTGACGACGTGAGGAGCGATCGCCCACAGGCCATGACGACCGCCTGCTGCTGCTCTGCCGACAGGAGCCCAGGTGCATCGGGTTGCCCCGCCGCCAAGGGCAGGGACACTGCAAAGATTTGATTCGGTCGCAGGGCCGCATCATGTCCCTCTGGGCCATCCAGGACATCAAAACAATAGCCGTGGGCCTCTGACCAGAACCGCTGAACCCCCTGTCGGGTTCGAGCCGCCAGCCTCTGAAATGACTCGTCAGGCTGCCCCAGTCGCCGGGCCATCTGCGTCATCATCCCCAGGGCGCTATACCAGAGGGCGTTAATTTCCACGGGCTTGCCGATGCGAGGGGTTACCACCCAGTCCTCAACCTTGGCATCCATCCAGGTGAGCTGTAACCCGGCCTCTCCGGCCCAGAGCAACCCATCTTCATCGAGGTGAATGCCGTAGCGCGTCCCCCGGCAATGCCAGTCAATGACCTCCACCAGGGCCGGGAAAATCTGCCGCATCAAATCATCATCCTGGGTGGCGGCATGGTAAAGCCGAATGGCCTCAAAGTACCAAAGGATGGCATCGACGGTGTTATAGCCTGGGGACTGACCCATTTCTGGGAAGGCATTGGGCAACATCCCCCGGTCTAAGTAACGTGCAAAGGTGCGAATGAGGGTACAGGCGATCGCCCTGCGTCCCGTCGTCAGGGTGAGACCAGGCAGGCTAATCATCGTATCCCGGCCCCAGTCCCCAAACCAGGGATACCCGGCAATGATGGTTTTGCCCTCCGGGGCTTCAGGAAGGGGCCGATCCACAACAAACTGATCCGCAGCCAGTACCAGCTGCTGTACCCAGTCCGGCGTCTTCTCTGCCGGGGCAACAGCCTGCCACTGTTCCAAGAGCTGCTGTTCGTAGGCGCGACGCTCCAAAATGGCAGTTTTACCGTCTAGATTGGGCTGAGGGTCTGTACTGGCCACCAGGGTCAGGGTTGCCCCTGGCAGCAGCGTCACGGTCAACGTAGCGGCATGGAGGTTGTCATCGCGGTCGTTGAGCCCCCGATACCGCTCTAGGGCCAGGTCAAACCCGTGATACCAGATATGTTTGGGCTGCATCACCCCTTGATCCGCCAATAAATAGAGAGAGGCTGCTGTCGGAAAAGGCGACACGCAAATTCCGTGGGCCACCTTCATGACCTGCATGCGCCAACCTCGACCCTGGGTTTCGCTGTGGTGATCGCGATAGTTGACGAGGGCTTTGAGGGAGAGGGTCAGGGGGGCGATCGCTCGGATCAGGGTATAGCGAATGTAGGTGGTATTGGCGCCGGGCTGCATCCAGACCCGTTTTTCGAGCAGCGCATCCCCACAGGCATACTGCCAGCGTGGGATACTGCCCTCCAGCTGAAATTGTTCAATGTGCCGATACCCTTGGGGCGACACGGTGCCATCAGCCCAACGGTTGGTTGCCAGTTCATAGGTAACGTCATGATACTGCACGGTTTCATCGAGCTTTGTGAGCATCAGCGTGCGCTGGAGGGGGGGAGCAAGGGCAGCAATCAGCAGCCCGTGGTAGCGCCGCGTCACAAGGCCAGCCACTGTTCCAGCCCCATAGCCCCCTATCCCGTTGGTGACGAGCCATTCTTTGGCCGTCGCCGCCGCCAGATCTCCACAAACCTCCCGGCCAAATTGAATACCCACAGGGTCACCACTCCTTGCGATCAGGGAACAGGCTGGTATCGGGTCTAGCCGCCCGTAGCAAATCCGGGATAGAGCGTCATACCACCATCTACAAACAGTGTGACACCGTGGACGTACTCTGATTCATCTGAGGCTAGCCAAACCGCAGCCTTGCCAATGTCGTCAGGTTGGCCAATGCGGTCGTAGGGGATTAAGTTAAGCAGCCGCTCCTTGGCCTCTGGAGTTTCCCAGGCACTGCGGTTAATGGGCGTTTGAATGGCACCAGGGCCAATGCTGTTCACCCGGATTTTATGGGGGGCTAGTTCCTGGGCCATGCTTTTCATCAGGAGTCGAATGCCGCCTTTCGAGGCGGCATAGTTACAGTGTCCGGCCCAAGGAATCACCTCATGGACTGAACTCATGCAGATGATTTTACCCGCTGAGCAAGAGCGCTCCGGAACCACGCCCCGCTTTATAAATTCCTTGGCGGCTTCCCGGGCACAGAGAAACTGTCCGGTCAGGTTAATGCTGATGACTTTGTTCCAGGCCTCTAGGGTCATTTCTGTGAAGGGCTGATCGACCTGTACACCTGCATTGTTTACCAAGATATCAATCGTGCCGAAGGTGGCGAAGGTTTGGGCAAACAGGTTCAGAACCTGGTCTTCTTGACTGACATCAGCTTGAATGGCGATCGCCTCTCCGCCTGCGGCCTGAATCTCTGCCACTACCTGTTGAGCATCCGCTTCACTGCTGGCATAGTTGACGACGACCTTAGCGCCTGCTGCTGCAAGACAGTGGGCAACGCCAGACCCAATCCCTGAACTTGCTCCCGTTACCAAAGCCACCTGATCCCGCAAACGTTGCATATTGTGATTTCCTCAGTGATTTTTTTGCCAATAATGCACCTATATCCGAATTTAGGCGGATTACGGATCTGTCCAAGGTTACGGATTACTCCCAGCGGTACGCTCCTGTTCAGTGACGCAATGTGTCACGAGTTCACTGGCCTAGATCCTAGAGAACACATAATCATTTTGAGGAGTTGACTATAATCTCAGCAAGCCAACCCACCCATTGTCGGAGCATCATCCATGTCTGAGTATCAGCCTGAGTTTTTATCGACTGAACAGTTACTGGCTCATTTACAGTGGCGTTATGCTGTCAAAAAGTTTGATCCTACCCGTAAAGTTGCCTCGGCAGACTGGCATGCGCTAGAGCAAAGTTTAATCCTGTCGCCTTCTTCCTTTGGACTACAGCCCTGGAAATTTTTTATTGTGAACACGCCAGAAATTCGGCAGCAGCTGGTGGAATTTTCCTGGGGACAAACCCAAGTTGTTGATGCCTCGCATCTGGTGGTACTCGCGATCAAGGTCAACGTAGATGATGCCTACGTCGATTACTACATCGAACGCACTGCCGAGATACGTCAGATGCCCGTCGAAAAATTAGCACCCTTTGCCAAGGTCATTAAAGATTTCTTGGCCCGCATGACGCCAGAAGAGCTTAAGGCTTGGGCTAAACTCCAGGTCTATATTGCCCTGGGCCAGTTAATGACCAGTGCTGCACATCTGGGCATTGATACTTGTCCGATGGAAGGATTTAACCCGACTAAATATGACGAGGTTCTCGGGTTACCCGAGAAAGGATACTCGGCAGCAGTGGTGTGTCCAGTGGGCTACCGCGACTTGGCCGATCCCTATGCCCAATATGCAAAAGTTCGTTTTACACAGGATGAAATGATAGAGATCCTGTAACGCGTTAAGCCGGGAGCACATCATCCGCTGAGAAAAGAAAAATGATAATGGAGTAGACGTACCAA
>CAZXWR010000330.1:0-4662 GCA_964644325.1 uncultured bacterium | reverse complement strand
ACCCGCTGACCTGACCCTCGACACCCTTCGGGATGCCCTGCGATCGCTCCAGCGCCGCATTGAGGCCATGGAACCCGTCAACATGCTGGCCATCGAAGAATACGAGCGCACCCAGGCTCGACTCAGCGACCTCATGGCCAAGCTCTCCACCCTAGAAGAAGAGCGCACCGAGCTGCTGCTGCGCATCGAGAATTTTACGACCCTGCGCCAGAATGCCTTCCGCGAGGCCTTCGATGCCGTCAATGAAAACTTTAAGTCTACCTTTGCCGACCTCTCCGACGGGGATGGCTACCTCGAACTCGAAGACCCCGAAGACCCCTTCCGCGCCGGCTTGAACTTAGTGGCCCATCCCAAAGGGAAACAGGTGCAGCGACTGGCCTCCATGTCCGGGGGTGAAAAATCCCTCACGGCCCTCAGCTTTATCTTTGCGCTCCAGCGCTACCGTCCGTCGCCGTTCTATGCCTTTGACGAAGTGGATAGCTTCCTCGATGGCATCAACGTGGAGCGGCTGGCCAAGACCATCCGCCAACAGGCCGACAGAGCCCAGTTTATTGTCGTCAGCCACCGCCGCCCCATGATTGAAGCGGCTGACCGTACCATTGGGGTCACCCAGGCTCGGGGTACCCACACCCAGGTCATTGGCATCAAACTCAGGCCAGAGGCCACAGAAGCAGTAGCCCCACCCAACTAACGCCACTCAACTAATCTGTCCCGTGGGAATTGGGTCGCGGCTGGAGCGGGTCGGCTTCCGGCTTGGCCTCTGCCGGAGGCCGTTCAGTATCTGACCAGCGCAGCTTTGGTTGCAGGACGAACTGAAGATAAATGGGCAGCTTCCACAGCAAGTAGCGTGGAATTCCAGCCCATTCCTGCCAGGGAAGCAGGGTTTGCCCAAAGCGAAACCAGGCGAGAACCAACGCCAGCATCAGAAACAGTCCCGGCAGCCCAATCCCCCATAGCAGTTGGCTGCTTAGCCATCCAGTGAGGATCGCAGTGCCCTCTGCCAGCAATAGCCCGAGCCACAACACTACAAATAGCGATAGGGGCGGAATCGCTAAATCTAGGGCTAGGGCCAGCATTTTAGGGTCGGCCCGTTTGCACCCAGTCCCCAACAGGCGGGGTACCTGCTGCCGAATGATCTGGAGGTGACCATGCTCCCATCGGGTGCGTTGCCCGGTCGCTGCCTCAGACTGCAAAATCCGCCCCCAGATCTGCGCCTTCGGTTCATACAGGGGTGGGAAACCTGCCAAGGCCAGGTCAACGGTCAGCTGCATATCTTCGACGTTTTGCTCCCCTGCCAAGGAAACGTCCCGCAGCACCGACCAGGGAAAGGCCATCCCCGATCCGGTGAGCACACAGGGCAATCCAAACCGCGCCAGACCCAGGGGACGTACCTTATTTTTGACGGTGAAGGCAAACAGCGACAGGCGATCGCGTAGGGTGGTTGCAGTCGGCAACTTCAGAAGATAGGTTCCTTGTACGGGGCGCTGGGTGGCCTGGGCTCGCCGAGCCAGGGCCAAAATACTGCCCGGTTCCACCTCACAATCAGCATCCACCACAATGACAATCTCTGGTTGCTGTTCCGGGGGGGCAGCGGCCAAAAACTGATAGCCGTAGTCCAGGGCATAGCCCTTGCCTCTCCGGTTCAGATCTTTATTCTCTAGCACCGTTGCCCCCACCTGGCGGGCCAGCTCTGCCGTGCGATCGCTACAGTTGTGGGCGATCACCACCAGTTGATCCGCTTCTCTCAGCTGAGGCATCAGCCCTGTCAGGGTACGCTGAATTTCGGCTGCTTCATTATGGGCTGGAACCAAAATGGCGATCCTGGGGGCAACCGCCCGTTCATCAGCGACATCCCCGGTGGGGGCAACCGCCCGTTCATCAGCGACATCCCCGGTGGGGGCAACGCCTGCGCCCTTCCCGACTGCGCCCAGCACTTCGATCAGAAATAGCAGGCCCTGCAAACTGAGAATGCTATGGAACAGCCCCAGCATCCCTTTCAGATAAGTTGGCAACAATGCGCTCACGAATGCGCTCATTTGCAGTCCGGCCTCTGTTTCGATGGAACCTGTACCCGATTAACCTGGCGACAGGACTGCTGCTAGGATGCCCCTAAGATGCAGGCACCTTGAAAATATCAAACTCATCCTCATCGGCGCGTTCTAAGCTATTTGCCTCTGGGGTTGGGTCGCTGGGCGCACTGTCTTTCACGTTGGCGCGATTGGCCACCAGCCCCAGCAAGGGTAAGCGACCATTTTGCATCGACTTCATGACCTTTAAGAACCGCGATCGCAGGGTTTTCCCGACACTCACGACCATCAGCAGCCCGTCAACATGCAGCGCCAAAAAATTAGCATCTGAATAACTCTGTATTTGTGGCGTATCGTACAGCACCAGATCATACATCGTATGGAGCTGCTCCATTAAATGCTGCATTTGCTGCGAAGCCACCAGCTTATGAGAACCAGTGGTCACCTGACCCGCCGTCAACACAAAGAGATTGTGATGATAGGGCGATCGCTGAATGTATTGATTCGGATCTAACCCCTTGGTCATCACCTCAATCAGTCCCTCAAAATTGGGCACCTCCAGCCGCGAGTGAAGCTGCGGCATCACCATGTTGGTGTCTACCACTAACACCCGTTGCCCCATACTCGCTGCTGCCTTCGCCAGCTCCGTCACCACCGTTGTTTTCCCGTCCTTGGCCCCCAAAGAAGCAATCACCAGCGATCGCACAGTGGGTTCAAGCGGCAAAAATCGAAGATTGGTGTATAGGCCTTCAGCTGCCATCGTCAACGGTGCCATCGGGAGTGTCCTCGCGAGCATCTCTGGTGTTTCAGGGAGACCCAGTAGAGCAGGCGGCCTTTGCTGTTCTCCCCCCTCCACAAACGGAAACACCCCTAACACCGGAACCTTGACATCCTCCTGTAAATCCTCTGGCGAGAAAAAGACATCCTTACGCTTTTCGCGGAGAATGGCACAGCCAACCCCAAACAAGAACCCCCCCAGCGTTCCCAAGATCAATTTTTGCAACCCCTTCCGGGAAGACGTGATCAGATTGCCATCTTCATCCTTGAGCAGCTGTGGCTTAGACAGTAAGCGCCAGGGTACTTCCTTCTGGGCAGACTCAACCCGCAAACTTTCACGCCTGAGCTGAAGCTGCTTCAGCGTATTTCGCGCCACCTCAAGCTGAGCCTGCAAATCATTGTACTGACGCCGAATAGCTGGGAACTGCTGCGTTTTTTGAGCAATCTCAGCCGCTGCCTGAGTCAGAGCAGCGCTCCGCGTTTCCAGAACCTGAGTCTCATTCAGGGTGTCAATCATCTGCTGACTCAGAGACTTTTGAATTGAATTCTGAAACTGGGGCACCGATGAACTGCCCACCAGCTGCTGGGATTCTTGCTTCAGTAACGCCATTAAATTCAGCCGCTGTTCCTGCAAATCTTGCAGCGCCGGAAACTCAGGCTGAAACTGTGCCGATTCAATGGCAATTCTGGCTTCTAGTTCCTTCAGCTGACTCAGCAATGCTTGATAGCGAGGATTCTCACTCAAAGAAGAAACGCGTAATACCTCCTGAGGGGTCTGGCCGAGCTGACTTTGCAAGTTATTGTAGAGATTCTTTTGCGCTGCCAGGTTACGCTCAGCTTCCTGCTTCTGGGATTCAATCTCACGGGCCTGGGTTGCCAGCTCAGCACCCTCGCTCTCAAAATCACTGATGTTATGCTGCTGGAGTAGCGCCTGGGTTTGGCGCTCCAGGGTATCTACTCGCTTCTGCAAGCTGGGCAACTGCTGTTCAATGAAAGTGACGCCACCCCCAATTTCTTTCTTGCGGTCTTCTAACCCAAACTTTAAGTAGCCAGAAGCCAGCTCATTCAGCGTGAATAAAATTTGCTGGGGGTCAGCATCCTCGTAACTCACATCGATGATTTTCGTCTTCTCGGCCGGATTTGTTTCAACCCGTGAAACCTCAAGCGCTTTAATAAATCGGTTGTAATCAGCGCTCGGATACTGATCTTTAACCTTTTCGATAATATCGTTTAGCACACTGGGGCTTGTCAGCACTCGGATTAGCGTTGAATAGTCGACTCCAATTGCACTGGGGCTGCTCTCAGACGTCAATGCCGATGGCTGAGTCAGCAGCCCTTCTGAGGTCATGGGTTCCACCAAGACTTGAAAAGAACCTGTATAGGACTGCGGACTCAGTTTGACAATCGCAGCGGTTACACCTGCCGCCGTTAAAGTCGGCAGTAGGATCAGCAGTAAATTCCGTTGAACCAGCCGTCGGAGTGGATTAAAGTTAAGTCCACGCTTGGTGCTAGCTGAGGTACTCTCTCCCTCTAAGCCCAGGTATTCCGAGGCCTCATAGTCCTTGACACCATGCAGAGCTAAAGCTTCATTGTCAGAGTGCATCATGTTTTCTTCAGGCGTGCTCAAACTAGAATCAAATCACTTAAGTCATACAAGCCAAAGGTACCCATCTGACCGCCACGTTCATCCTAGTTGTTCTAGATATCAAACATATCAAGAACAATAGCTTGATGTCTGCTTAAGCGTACCATTCGATCTTAGAAATCTACCTGTTGAGAGTTGACAGGTCATGAACAGAATAGATAAGTAGGTAGGCGCAATTAAATGTAAGATAGAAAAGGATCCCTCTAGCCCAAA
>CAZXWR010000329.1:0-4684 GCA_964644325.1 uncultured bacterium | reverse complement strand
GATTGAAAGCCCACTATGAAAAGGCTTCCACGACTTGTGGGTAAGGCATAGCTCAAGACCTGGATAAGTTGAAGAACCTGGTAGCGGTTGCCAAACAAACGCATGTTCCGCAGCAAAGCCAGCTCAATAAGACGACTACCCAGACTCAATCGCAGCCCAAGGCCAAGACTTTGAGCCGGGGAAGTGCGTCATGAGTAAGACAAGCCATACCGGGTTTGAGAATGTTGACCCCAATCGACCCGAGACATTAATCCAAGCGATCCCCGATATTGCGACGGGGGAATATGGACTTGTAGCGGGACTCCTCTTGGCAGGGGGTGCCTACTGGTGTTGGAAAGAATTCTTCAAGGGCGAGACCCCGATCAAGGGTTCATCCTACTGGGCCAAGCCAGAACATCTTAGACGTGCGAAGGAACTGATCAAGAAGCATGAGGCTAGCACCGACCCAACGGACTTGAGCTATCAGCTTGGAAATATCCCGCTGTACGACGTAATCACGTCGATACTGACGTTTGGGGCACCCAAATCCGGGAAAAGCTACGGCATCTTGAATCAGGGTATCTATGCCCATCTGAAGAAGGGCTATCCCCAAGTGATCGTAGACCTTCAGTTTCCGGTGCAGACCTCATTGTTTGTGGCGATCGCCCAGGAACTGGGGTACAAGGCGTCTGACATCAACCTATTTGTGCCGGGGGAGAAAGAGTCAGGCATCTGGAATATTTGTGAATCGGCTGTGGGTTCCAAAGCACTAGAGATGGCGTCGATGCTCCAGGCGAACTTTTCGAGCAAGGATGCGAAGGCAGATGACTTCTTCACACCAGCAGGTCGTCAGCTGATTGGGGCGGTGTTGAGTATGGCGCGACATATCCCCGGCATGGATAACGTGCTGGGATGTCGAGCGCTGCTGAACTTTGATGACCTACCGACAAGGCTCAGAGAGCAAAGGGACAAATTAGAAGAGATTGACCCTTGGGCGTTTGCGCGATTTGACCAGTATCTAGCCAGCTCCAAGAGTGATGAAACGGCTTCATCGATTGCAGGGACGGCCCAGAACTTGTTTGGGCAGTTCTGTGATGAAGAGATTGTGCCGTCGCTGGTGGGCAAGACCTCATTCCCGTTGCACATGGAAGGGAAGAAGCTGCTGATCATTGGAGCAACACCCCGTCTGCGAAAGACCGTCTCGCCGTTACTGATGGCATTGCTGAGCCAGGTGGTTGAGATCAATGCACATCCTGGACGAAAAACCCCGTTGCAGATTGCGATTGATGAATTGCCACTGGTGAACTACCCGCGCTTAATCACGGATATCAACGAGATCCGAAAATACGGAGTGTTCTTCAACTTGGCTGCCCAGACCCTGAGCCAGATGCGTTCTCAACTTGGAGAGAACGATACTGAATCACTTCTGACGGGTGCTGGGACCAAGGCATGGTTTAACACGCGCTCGAACGTGACAGCCCAGTATTTGGAGACGGCACTCGGCAGTCAGAAATATCGAGAGACGAATACGACCACGGGTTCATCGGGCGGCAAGGGCAGTACATCACGGTCGCGGCAAGTACGCGAGCGCAAGATGCTGACAGTTGCTCAGATTCTGAAGCTGCCGCAGGGGGTGATGGTGCTACAAAACCGGGGAATATCCTCCAAGACCGAGGAATATATTCCGTGGAAAGTGAAGACGCAGCCAGAACCGACCTACGTGAGCATGATGAAGTGGGCCGGGAAGCAGTGGCCACATACCCAAAGCCAGCTCACAAAATACTCACCCCAGTTGCCACCAGATAGCTCGTTGCTGCGAACAACTCGTGAGACAGCAGAGGTGCTGCTTCCCCCACCCAAGACCCAAGCGCAAAAAGAAGCCGATGAGATCGTGCAGCGCGAACAGCAACACGAAATGCTCAAACAGCTATTTTGATGGATTTGTTCGGTTCTCCTCAGAACTCACGATATTGATTCAGAGGTAATTGAAAGGTGTTCTATGACAAAGACAAAAGTACAGTTCACGGCTGATGAGATGTCGAAGGTACATCCTTCACTCCATCCAATGATGCAGGAATACCCCCTGGTCTTCGACAACTTGTTAGAAGCATTGGGTAAACAGTCAATCCCTGGCCAGATTCAATCCCTGGACATCTATTTCGATGATCATCTGATTCCGGCCTTGAGCTTCACAAAAGATGCAGTTATGGCCCACCCCGCAAATGATGAACCCAAAGTGCTGACGGTGTTTGCTAATGACGAGTGTGGCTATGTGCAAATCAATGAGCGGGTATTGCTGAATCGGATTGGCAATGAATTCCTAGAAGTTTTTGAGATATAAGCCATGTCACCAGAAGTAGAAAGCATTGTTAAAGAGTACGGCCTAGAGAATGCCCGGATCCAAGTGGGGCGAGAGCGGATTTATCCATTACGCGAAGGGTTAACGGTATCGCCAAAGGCGGTAGAGATGCTGAAATCGGCCCTCAGCAACCCAGAGGCGGTACAGGGCACCGTCAAAATCACAGCAGCAGAGAAGACGCTGTATTGGGTGTCCAAAGGGGTCGTTAACACACCTTTAGATGCTCAGATAAAACAGGAGCCAGCAATGCAAATGCAAGAAGCTGAGAAGCCAGCAACCCCAGTTGCTGAAACGCTCAAGGAATTACCCAAGAGCGAGAATGACATTGCTCGCCAGACTTACCTAAACCTACTGACATCCCACCCAGAGTTCAAGGGGTCAAAAGACATCACCCATAAGGAGCTGATGGGACTCACGGCTAAAGAGCAACGGTTAAGCGATCGCCAGGTGATGGAGATGGGAGCATTGCGGGAAAGGCCACGCGAGGAAATGGATCGGGTGTTGGGTCAGGGCAGTCCTTACATCAACACTGAACTAATTACTGGGTCATTGCCAAAAGCGAGGGCATACCTCGTGGAACTATCGGGGGATTATAAGCTCTACGTTCAGGATGAAGCGATAGACAACACCCCACACGCAAGGGAATTTGACTATCCAAAAGCGGCCCAAACGCTCGACCCGGCCCAAAGCCTGAAGTATGCGATCGCCCTGGGCACAACAACACTCCAGACGACTGCGACATCAGCTAGGGAGAACTTAGAACTAGCGCAGCAGAACCTAGCCATCTTCAGTAAGAAAGTGAAGCATCGTGGGTTCAAGGCATGGGCGGCTGACCAGATGCCGATTCTCAAAGAGAAAGTGCAAACGGTTGCCGCTGAGCACAGTGCGAAGCTGAAGGGTTGGGCGAAAGACCAAGCGCCAGTCGTCAAAGCAGCAGCCGTCAAGACTGCCAAACAAATTGGCCACCAAGCAGCGGTGAAGGGTAAAGAAATCGGCGCGAAGGCTTGGGAGCAAATTGAGAAAGCCACCCAGCTTGTAGACCCGGCCACCCTGGAGCCAGCCTTGAGGGACATGATTGCGATGTTTGGCGAGAATGGACGGTTTGCCGGGGCAGAAGTGATTTACCAGAAAACCAAAACGGGTGTTGATGTTCATCTCAAGGATGGGACACCTGTGTACACGAATGGAAAGGTGAACCCCAATGTGGATAGTCGCTATGCGTATCGGCTGAGCCGCATTCCGCAGAATGTGCAGCAGGTCAAGACAGAAATTTCCCAACAATATACGGTTCAGGACTATCAAAAAAAAACGATTGAGCACCGTGGATTTGGCCGCTAATGCTCACCCATAGACCCACAGATTAATCAATTGGAGAACCATAAAAGATGGCGACTGTAGAACAAAGCATTTCCTTTACTGAGGCAGAGCAGGCAATCCTGCGAACGCGTAACCGTCCCTGGAACTCATATTGAGCTTAGTGTTCAACGAGTTTAATAGGGTTTCAGCTTCTACTTTGAGCGGTCTTTAGACCTGAAATGGCTGAAACAACCAATCTTCGTCAGATGCCAGGGACAGTTACGCGAACGCTTCCCGTTGCAGTTCAAGCAGCATTCAGAGAATTTCCATCCGTTGCGGAGAACTTTCTATTTGCGCGGGAGTTTCCAGATTTACCAAAAGGATATGAGTACGAAGCCTTCGAGGTTTACTACGACCGCGAAGACGAGCCTCGAATTCACATTGAGCGGGGAGTGTCAGTGGCCACTCCGAAAGAGCGGACAAAGACCCCGCCGCGCATCATCGAAATCATGGATGCCACAACCTTTATCTTTATCCAAGTTGATGGTCACGTCATCCTGAATCGGATGAATGGCAATATGCCTCAGCTCAATTCAATTCGGGTGGAGGTGTAATCATGGCTCCTACACCAGAAGAACGACTCCAGGCGATCGCCTCAGAGTTTGGGGCATCGGACATCAAAATCTTTTACAAGCGTGACCGGGTATACCCGGATAAGCCCGTTTCAGAGGGGACAGTAGACCAGATTGAGAGAGCATTGCGATCCCCAGAGACAGAGACTGCATCTCTGCGGGTGACGCAGCGGGGTGAGATGCTGTATCGGAGTACGGAGGGGGTGGTCACCCATGATGTTCAAGGGATTGGAGCACAGTTTAAGCCCGAACCGTCTCAGTCTCAGGGACAGTCTGAGTATCTAAATCTGCTGAATACTCGCTATGAAGTGTTTGCAGACCAACCCTATACTGAAACTTCGTTACGGTCTGAGATTGTTCGAGAAAGTCAGCAGTGGCAGACCAAAAACCTAGGCTTGAATTATGACGAAACGGTTAT
>CAZXWR010000328.1:0-4691 GCA_964644325.1 uncultured bacterium | reverse complement strand
AGGGCTGGGCCTATCTATCGCTCAGGCGATCGCTCAAAACCACAGCGGCAAAATTCTGCTAGAGAGTGACCCTAACCAAGGCAGTTGCTTTACCGTGTTTTTGCCCACCTGTGTTCCCCCGTAAAAATCTAAATTTTTAGCCAGTAGTCCTTTGACATCAGTCGCTAGAATGAATCCTGCAACGACATCGCTGGCTACGCTCAACCCCTCTGTGGATTGCATCATCGCTCAATGCGCTGCGATATGTTGGGGGTTCAGGATAACCCCATCACCATCATCTCATTCTGATTTCATAATCTCTTGCCAGCATAGGTGGGTATAGCCTCTGCATAGAAGCTGAGGCTGCTCTCTGTTCCCATCAAAGAGACTTAAAGACACAGTGAAGAGTCATCGAAGAATCGCTAGCTTTCAAATGGGTGCGATCGCCCTGCTCAGCGTTGCCCTGGGGAGCTGCACCGCAACCTCACAAACCCAAGCCCAGGCGCCTAACCCATTGGTGATGGAGACGCATCAGATGGGCGAGATGCCAGCGATGACCCCCCACAATATGTCGATGGATTTAGGGCCAGCCGATGCTGACCTAGACTTGCGGTTTATCGATGCCATGATTCCCCACCATCAGGGGGCAGTGGTGATGGCAAAAGACGCGATCGCCAATTCTCAGCGACCTGAGATCAAAACCATGGCGGGGGCCATTATTGCTGCCCAAGATCAAGAAATTGCCCAAATGAAACAGTGGCGAAAAGCCTGGTATCCCCAGGCCAGTGATACGCCCATGGCTTGGCACAGTGAGGCCAATCACATGATGCCCATGTCTCCTGAGCAACGGGATGCCATGAGCATGGAACAGTCCCTGGGCAACTCAGATGCCGAATTTGACCTGCGCTTCATTAACAGCATGGTGCCCCACCATGAAGCTGCTGTGGTCATGGCGAAGGATGTGCTGGCAAAGTCCCAGCGACCCGAGATCAAAACCCTCGCGCAAGCCATCGTTGATTCACAGCAGGTCGAAATTGAACAGATGCAGCAGTGGCGGCGGGCTTGGTATCAGCAATAAACCCATGGCAATGACTCAGGGGCGAGCAATCAGCGAATATCAGACTCAGTTAAGGGGTCTAAGTGGCTTGGGCTTGGCTGCTGTCGTTACGGCACTGCTCTTAACAGCCCCTGCGCGCATCTTGGCCCATGCTGGCCATGGTGATGAGTTTCAAAGCGGCAATGACGCGACTGCCTCAGTGAGCACGGTTCGGGTGGATGCCAAGACTATCGAGCGGCTGGGTCTTAAGGTAGAGCCTGCACAACGACAGCGGCTAGCCGTGGGTATTAAAGCGACGGGTCAAATTGAAACGCTACCCAATCAACGGGTCAATGTCACAACCCCCGTCAAAGGAACCGTCACCCGATTGCTCGTTAAGCCCGGTGATTCGGTACAGGCGGGTCAGGCTGTCGCCATTCTGTCCAGTCCAGAACTGGCTGAACTACGGGTCGGTTCGCAGGTAAATCGAGCCGAGGCGATCGCCGATATCCAGCAGGCTCAAGCCGATGTTGATTTAGCCCGTAAAAATTACGATCGCCAGCAGCAGATTGCCCAAGCTGAACTCCAGCAGGCCCGCACCCAACTTGCCTTTGCCCAAGAACAGTACAGCCGGGATCAAGCACTCGCTAGTGCGGGTGCCCTGCCGCGCCGCCAAGCCCTCGCATCTAAAACCGAGCTGGCCAATGCTCAAACGTTAGCGGCACGGGCCGCTAGTCGTCTGGAACTCCTGGAAGCTGACGCCCAGCTCCAGCGGGCTAACTCGACCTTACAGGTGGCACAATCACGCCTCAGTCTCAGCGATGGTACCTATCAAGCTCGCCTCAAGCAGCTAGGTGCTCAGCCCAATACCGACGGCACCCTGACGATTACCGCCCCGATCGCCGGTACTGTTGCCAACCAAGACACCACCCTGGGGGAGTCAGGGGAAGATGCAGGCAAACCGATTCTGACCCTCCTGAATCATCGGCGGGTGCTGGTAACGGCCAATATCTATGAACAGGATATTGCCCAAATTAAGACCGGACAACGGGTAGAAGCTAAAATTAATGGCTTGCCCAATCGCACCTTTCAAGGGCGGGTGAGCTTCATTGGCTCCGGGGTGACCCGCGAAAATCGAATTGTGCCAGTTAAAGCTGAGTTGGATAACCCTGAGGGTGCCCTCAAACCCGGCATGTATGCCAATCTGGAACTCTTTACCGATCGCACCGCAGAAGCATTGCTGGTCATTCCACAGTCGGCAGTGGTGGAAACCAATGACAAAAAGACCCTGGTCTTTATCCAGAACGGATCGGTATTTCAGCCCGTTAATGTCACGCTAGGGCAGACCACTGGCGATCGCGTTGCAGTTAAGAGAGGTTTATTTGCTGGCGATCTTGTTGTCACACAGCGTGCTCCTCAGCTCTATGCCCAATCTTTACGGGGTGATGTTGCGGCGGCGGACGGACATGATGCGGTTCCTCCTGTCACTGAAATTCCGACAGCCTCAATTCCCTGGGGGTGGTTCTTGGTGGGAGTGGGAACGGTTGTCACAACCTTCTGGGCAGGCACCGCCTGGGCCAGCCACCGCACCCGGCGCCACCTTGAACTCCCTCATCGCAATGGTCATTTGCTTACGTCTGCTGAAGATGTGGAGCCTATCCCTGAGGTAGAACCTGAAGATCAGCCTGCCTCTCAGCAATCGGAGGCGCAGCGCTAATGCTCAATGCCATCCTCAAATGGTCTGTTTTGCAGCGCTGGCTGGTGGTGCTTGGAGCTATTGTCGTTACCGTCCTCGGGATCTACAACCTGACCCGTATGCCCTTGGATGTGTTACCCGATTTTGCCCCGCCTCAGGTCGAGATTCAAACCGAAGCCCCTGGCCTCGCCCCGGAAGAAATCGAGTCACTGATTACGCTACCCCTAGAAAGCGCCGTCAATGGTACCCCTGGGGTGGAAACCGTGCGTTCCTCGTCGGCAGTGGGCATTTCGGTGGTTAAAGTAATTTTCAACTGGGGCACCGACATCTACCAAGCCCGTCAACTCGTCACTGAACGCTTACAGCAGGTACAGGAAAAGCTGCCTGCGGGGGTGGCTACACCTCAAATTTCACCCGTATCGTCGCCCATCGGAACGATCTTGATGTACGCGCTAACCCCGCAGAACCCAGAGGAGCCGACCAATGCACCTCCCACGGATCTCATGGAGCTGCGCCGTATTGTGGATCAGACGATGACCAATCGGCTGCTGGCTGTGTCAGGCGTCTCCCAGGTGATTGTCTATGGCGGGGATCTGCGCCAGTACCAAGTTTTGGTTAACCCTGAACAAATGGCGGCCTTTAACGTCTCCTTGGCAGAGGTCACTGAGGCTGCCAGAGCTGCCAACGCCAATGCTGCTGGGGGCTTTTTAGTGGATGCCGATCGTGAAGCGATTATTCGCGGTGTGGGTCGCTTGGAGTCTATTGAACAGCTACAGCAAGCGATCGTTACCGCGCGCAAGGGTATTCCAGTTCAGCTCCAGGACATTGCAGAGGTTCAGATTGGCGCAGCGCTAAAACGGGGCGATGGCAGCGTAGGTGGAAAGCCTGCAATCATTCTCGTGGTCAATAAGCAGCCAGGGGTTGACACCCCCACGGTCACCCGAGCGGTAGAGGCAGCGATGGCTGGAGTGACCGCCAGTCTGCCCAAGGACATCAATATTACCGAAACCTTCCGCCAAGCGAATTTCATTGCCGCAGCGGTTGCCAACGTGCAGGCGTCACTTCGGGACGGCATCATCATTGTCTCGATTGTGCTGCTGCTGTTTTTATTGAACTGGCGCACGGCGGTGATAACCCTCAGCGCCATTCCCCTGTCGATTTTGGTGGGGATGATGATTCTGAACCTGATGGGTCAAGGCATCAACACCATGACCTTGGGAGGATTGGCAGTGGCGATCGGTTCTGTGGTGGATGACTCGATCGTGGATATGGAGAATGCCTACCGGGGGCTACGCAAAAATCAGGCTGAAGGCAACCCTAAACATCCGTTTCAGGTGGTTTACGACACCTCTGTAGAGGTGCGAGTGAGCGTCATTTTGTCCACTGTGATTATTGCCGTGGTTTTTGCGCCCATTTTTTCATTGACAGGTGTGGAAGGCCGGATTTTTGCCCCCATGGGAGTTGCTTATCTGGCATCTATTTTGGCGTCAACCTTAGTAGCCATGACCCTTTCCCCCGCCCTCTGTGCATTGCTGCTAGCAAATCACCCCTTACGTTCAGAAGACACTTGGGTCACGACTTTATCAGAGCGCTGCTATCAACCTGTATTGAACGTTGCCTTGCGGCATTCTGGGATGGTATTGATGATGGCGACTGCCAGCCTAATCGCCTCCCTGATTATCTTCCCCACGCTAGGCCGAGTCTTCCTGCCCGAGTTTCAGGAACCGTCCCTCGTCAATGCCATGCTCCTGTATCCCGGCAGTTCCCTAGAGGCCACCCAGCAATCGGGTATCGTCATACAGATGGCGCTCCAGGAGGATCCTCGATTTGGGGTGGCGCAGTTACGGGCCGGACGGGCTGCTGGAGACGCCGATGCGGGAGGGCCGAATTTAGGCCACTTAGATGTTGAATTAACGCCGGAGGGTTTACAGGATCGAGACGGTGCGATCGCCACTTTGCGCCAGGAATTTGCCAAGCTCC
>CAZXWR010000327.1:0-4692 GCA_964644325.1 uncultured bacterium | reverse complement strand
CTAGCATCGTTTAGTGGGACTTTCTTGAGCAAAACTTAGTTGCACATCGCGTTACATCTTCTGTTTGTCATCACAAAATAATTTGTCTCGCTCTGCCAATAGGCGCTGTCTATCAAGTTCTAAATTGCCAAGATGTGCAAGAGCCTGAGCTTTTATTTCTGAAGCTTTTGCAAGTTCCTGATCACTTTTTCCTTTAATAAATCCGCTTGCCGCTGAGACACTATTATCAAATAATTTGTCAATAGCATCTTTAATTTTTTCTAGCAAGTCTGGTGGATTCTCAGAGTTAGCTTCACGAAGTCGAATTTGATGTCGCTCACTGTCCATTATCTATACCCCAATGAGCTGTCTTACTTCAACAAAAGTTTCCCAGTCATCGATCACTAAACCTGAGCCACCACAAGCTATGTGATAAGCGTTAACAGCCTTGCATAGATTTGATATCTCTAAAGCAACAATATCAGTTGGGGAATCCTGACTTACTTGAAGACTTAGAATAATCCTTTTGTCTTGAACTTTTTTGTCTTGATCTACTAAAGACTCAGCAACCTTTCCGATTTCCTTTGCTACTTCGGAAAAAGCATTGTCTATGTCTTTCCGAAGGATGATCGGCTGACCATCTTTTGGCAATACTTGTAGTTTTGCAATTGGAGACTGATGCCAAGCGCTGGATCGTAAAATAATTGGAATGACTATCGCATCACCAGTCCTAGAGCGTTCTATAGCAACCTTGATTTCGCTTCCATAAGAATAATCAGATGCCAGGAAATCGGCGCTAATAAATAATAAAATAATATTTGCAGATACAAGATTCGAACTTATTTCATTTTCCCAGTTAGCTCCAGCTTGAAGTTCCCGATTACACCAAGATTTAACAATTCCTCTCCTTTCTAGGAGAGCCAAGTGGGGTATAAATTTATCTACCAGTTCCTTATCCTTGTAAGAGTAGGACAGAAATATTTCGATTGGTTTGGCTGGCATTATCTTTTACACCACGCAACAATAAAAACTATAAAGTATCAAAATTCTTGAAGACCGATTAATGTGTCGCCTAACTATATGTAGGTCTCAATCTGAGACCTACGTCTTTATCGCTCCGAGAACCCTAAACTCATAGCTATCAATACATGACGGCATCTTAACATGGCACTCTAGAAGCCGTTATATCGAAAGAAGTTTAAATATAGAAACCTTGCTGAATATCCCTAAAAGCTTCTTCGCCAAGCTGTTTCGGGCTTTTTTAGTGTGCAATCTTTAATATTTTAGACTTCAAAGTACCATCATATCTAGTAAAAATGGGATTTTAGTCTTCACATTATTTCTCTCATCTCTCCAACAACTCCTGAAGCGATCGCTCCCCATCACTCTTCTTTCCCCACTCATCCATAATCTGCTCAACTGACAAAGGCGATGACCTACTGTCGGTCGGAGACCATCGCTCCTCAATGCCCTTGGCCTTACAGAAGGCTGTTCTCGCGGCTTTCCGTCGAACCCGATTGTTGTAGGTCTGGAATGCCTTGAGCGATCGCTGTCGCATGAGGGTCATCGCCAAGTAAGAATCCACCGCCTCTTCCACCAGGCGGCTGCTGTAAGTATGACGGTCTCTGTGGGGATGAATGTTCTCTAACCCCGCTGACGCCGCAATGTCCTTGAGCACTTTGTAGACCCCTTCATAGCTAATACGCTGCCCCCAGTTCCGGTTACTGTAGGACACAAATAACGGGTCATCCTCAGTCAGGTCTACTCCCTTCTCCAGCGATCGCACCACCAAATATTCCACCAGCGCCTCATGGGTTTCATCATCAGTCGGGACAGGCCCATCTGACCCATGTTTGGCATCTCGAACCATGACCTCTACATTGTTGTAGTCTCCGACATTGAGCCGCACTACTTCTTCTGCCCGCAGACCTGCATTGAACCATAGCAGCAATATCGCGCGATCGCGGGTCTCCGTCTTGCGCCCTTCTACGGCCTGAAACAGTCTCTCTACTTCATGGGATTCTAAGTGCTTGGACTGGGGTTCGGGGAGGGCCGGGATAGTGACCCCTTTGGATGGATTCTGGGCTACCTGGCCAGTCTTCACTAACCAGGAATACATGCTCTTGATGGCGATCAAGGCCGCTGCCTTCGAGGTTTTCTTGAGCGATCGCTTTTCTAGCAGTAGTTGATAGCTGGTCAGGTCAGACAGCTCTACCCGGCTCCAGTCTTTACCCACCCAATCAATGAAAGCCCGCAGCTGCCGCCGATAGTTGCGGCAGGTATTCTCTGCAAAGGCTCTAGCCTGCAAGAACTGCTCAATCTGGCGATACCGGAAATGCTTTGCAGCATCCGGCTGCAATGGGGCGATGGTCTTCGACCAGGTGAACGGCTGGGACAGGGTTATTAGCCATCGGCAGCTACCTTCTTTTCGGGCTGATCAGACTCTGGCGAATGACTGCTGATATATTCAAGGGCTGCGGCCACCAACAGACCCGAACGGGTTTCCCCTTGGCGCTCCGCAAAAGCATCATTCCGCCCCAGAATCCGCTCAGGCAAAGAGATATGCACCCGCTTACTGGTGCCCGACACCTTGGAGAGATCAACGGGGACTAACACCCAAATAGCGCCTTCATATTCTGGCACCGTTAGATGCTGCTCAATCGTTCCGGGTAACGGGACATCGTCCCCATCCATCAAGAGCGCTTCAACATGACATTCTATGGCTTCCGTTGCGTGGGCGATACTCAATGAGTCGGCAAAGCCGAACGCCTCATCAATGGTGTCCCCCCAGGAGAAGCAGCCAGGAATGTCAGGGACTGTCTTGATTTCATCATGATGTCCCAAAATCCTGCTATCGTGCGTGAGAGCCAAATCGTTAGTTATCAGTGCTTGTAACATGAGAAAAGCTACTGTAACCGAAAGCAAATTATTCCCCACCTTCCCCTTCCCTGCCGAGGCTCGTTTGTTTGGCTTGCCGCCCGACCAGGGTCGCTGGCTGTTCATTCCGCTCGGCTTAATGGTGTTGCTCTGTTTAGGTACGGTTTATTCCTGGAGCATTTTTAGCGGCCCCTTTGAGGCAGAACTCAAAAGTCGTCCGGGTACGATTTTACTGCCATTTTTGGTTTTGGGGGTCACCTTTACCCTGGTGATGCCAATTACCGGACTGTACATGAATCGCTGTAGCCCACGCATTCTCACCAGTTTGGGGGGAATCTTAGTGGGTCTGGGCTACCTGCTGGCCAGCCAATCATCTAGCCTGCTCTGGCTGGTGCTGAGCTATGGCGTAGTGGCCGGTTTGGGGGTGGGCATGGCCTACGGCGTGCCCTTGGCAGTGGCAGCTCGCTGGTTTCCCGATCGCAAAGGATTGGCCGTGGGTTTGACGGTCGTGGGATTTGGCCTGTCGCCGCTGGTGACTGCACCGCTAGCCTTCAATCTGATTAACGGCAATCCCGCCTGGAATTTACCCGCTCTGGGAATACGCCAGACCTTTGTTTTGCTGGGCATTGTGTTTACGGTGCTAATTGTGGCGATCGCCTCTGTCCTGCGAATGCCGCCGCCCCGCTGGACTCCCAGCAACTTTGCGCAGACGCTCAATCAATCGGTCGAAACGGACGCCAGTCTGCCCATGATGCAAACCCAGACTTTTTATGGGCTGATGTTTTGCTACACCGTCGGCACCTTTGTCGGGCTAACGGCGATCGCCACAACCGCCCAGGTCGGCGGCGAACTGGTCAACCTGGAGGCCGAGGAACTTGCTCTGACTGTGCCGCTATTTGCCGTCTTCAATGGGCTGGGGCGACCGCTGTTTGGATGGTTGAACGATCGCCTGAGCCCCAAGGCCACGATTATCCTCATCAACAGTCTGATTCTGATTGCCTCAATTTTGATGATTCACGCCAGCCCCAATGAACCGGGTCAATTTCTGGCGGCGTTTTCTATTTTCTGGTTTTGTTTAGGAGCATGGCTGGCAGTGGCCCCAGCGGCAACCCTGAGCTTTTTTGGATTGCCCAACTATCCTAATAACTATGGTTTGCTGTTCATTGCCTTTGGCGGCGGTGGCCTTTCGGGAATTTTTACGGCGATCGCCCTGCGCGGCATCACGGGGAGTTTTGCGCCTTTTTTCTATGTCACGGCGACGCTGGCGATCGCGGCAATTTTGGTGGCCTACTTTACCCTCAACGCCCCCCGAAAAACGCGGCTGGCGGATTGGCTCTTTCGCTATTTGATTAGCCCGATTACGCCTCTGCTCATGACATTTGTAGAAGGTTGGCTGGCGGTGGCAAAACCAAAAGAAATCAGGGGAAAAAGGGATGGTAACTAATCCGCGTTCGACTCCATCTATGCCGCGTTTTGAGCATCGTTTGGGCAATGAGTCTGCCAGCTATTTTTCAACCAAAGAACGGTTTGAGCATACCGGGTTAATCGACTATAGCCACCTGCGATCGCTCCCACAGATGTGGGAGATTACAGAACAATACTTTGGCAATGTGGAGGCGCTGATTGATCCCCACAGTCGTCCGGCAGTCTCGTTGACTTATCGGCAGGTATACCAGCAAATTCGACAGTTCGCGGCAGGGATGCAAACGCTGTTGTCCCCTTCGTCGCGCTTGCAAACCTCATCACAAGATTTATCGCTAAATCTCTCATCAGGTTCATCTCAAAACCCGCCTCAAAATCCACCCATTGTGGCGCTCTTTGCCGACAATAGCTGGC
>CAZXWR010000326.1:0-4696 GCA_964644325.1 uncultured bacterium | reverse complement strand
GTTTTGATCTCGGCGGGAATCACGTCGGAGGACATGGCAGTCCATTCATCGGCCATGTGCTGCACTTCGCGCCGGGTAATGCGTTTGCCCTGATGGGCTTCGTCGGCGATCAGCTGCTGGACTTCTGGTTCAGCTTGGGCGGTTTCTAGGAAGGCGGCTTTGCTGAAGCTGTTGAGGGAGTCGGGGGCCAGGATGCCGTTTTCTAGGAGGCTGTCGGCGCTGTTGGCAAGGTCGATGAGGCGGTAGGCTTGGGTTTTGCTAACTTCATGGTTTTGCAGCCAGTTTAGGAATCCGGTGCCGCGTCCTTCGCCACTGCGTTTTTCGCGATCGCGGACGGTGCGGAGAATGCGACCGCGCCAGATTTCGGTTTGCAGGTCAAAGCGATCGCAGATCAGCCAGGCGGTTTCGACCTCTTGGAGAAAATCAGGTTCGGAGAGGGTGGTGTTTTCGGGGTCGGGCAACTGGAGGTTGAGTTCGGAAGCGGAAGCGGCGATCGCTTCGGTTAGGTCAGCCGTTGTGTCTGAGGTACGAACCATCGTTGCCAGATGAAAGAGTGCCGACCCATTATGCCACAGTCTTTTTCGCTGTCGCAGTTAGGACTATCTCGATTCTCCCGATCAGGATTAGTCGCCGCGATCCTGGCTTCAGATTCTCGCAGAGATGACCAGCGCTGAAACGACAGCGGTCTTGGATGATCCCATCAAGATTGCGATCGCAATGCACTAACGGATGAGTTCAACCCCGATAATTATGGATGCCGAGAGATCGTGCCATGATCTCCTGTGTGCCGCTGGTTTATTAAACCGATGCGCCCTAGGTGCAAGTAGACCCTCATGAAAGAGTTGGAGGGCCATCAAGGGCGATCGCAGTGGTGGTTAGATATTCTGGTTGAGCGACTGTTTTGCCCGCATTAACAGGCAATTCCAAAGCTTCTGCGATCTGCTCAAGGCTGAGTCCTAGTTTCAATAACCGAAGGACGGCCTCCATCTCTTGCTGAGCTTTGGCCATTAGCCTCGTGGCCGCTTCCGGTGTTTCGACAACCAAACTTGTCCCCCTTGTCTCTCCGTTAAAACAGGCCAGCGGCTAACCCTAGCCTTCCGCAACCCAGGCTTCCACAATACGAGTTGGGATATGAACCAGGGGATGGGCAAATAGGGCTTCGACCGCCGCATCTCCCCCCGCTTGGAGTGCCCGCTGGAGCTGGCTCTTAAAAGCCGGACGTCGCTCAATGGCTGCCGCAACGGTCTGCTCAGCCGCTTGCTCGGGCTGGGGCTGCTGGGCCGCTTGGTCAAGCAGGGCTTGAATGTCGGCCCTTAAGCTCAGGTACTCGTCCTTGGACATCGCTGACTCCACCGCCGCTGGAGCAAACCGCTGCACGGCACCTGCTAAATCAATCCCAGTGGCCTGCTTGAGCTGCTCGGTAAAGGCGATCGCCTGGGTGGCCGCGCCCCCACCGTTACTGTCAATCACCGTCACATTCTGCAATGTGACTTCCGGCACCGTTGCCGTTAGGGTTTTGAGCAGCACCTCCAGCTTTTGCAGCAGGAAAATATCCCGCGCACTGGTGCCTGCTGCCTTCCAGGACTCGGCTAAGCTTTGGGTGCCTTCTGCCATGGCCTTGCCGTCTTCTAGGATTTGGGCCGCCTCCCCCTTGGCCTCGGCGATCGCCCGTTTGGACTGAGCTTCAGCGGGGGCAATCACATCCGCCTGGAGCTGCTGCTTCACCTGCTGGATGCGCTCCTGCTGCACGGGCACATCCGCCTGGATGCGTGCCAGCTCTGAAGCAATATCGGCTTCCGCCTCCGCAACCACGGCTTCGCGCTTGGTCAGAGCATCGGCAATGCGACGTTCAGCCTCCGCCGTAGCGACCCCAATATCTCGTTCTAGCCGTCTCAGGGCCGTTTTCTTCTCGTTTTCCGCTGCTTGAATTTCGGATTCGGCCTGGGTTTGAGCCTCGGCGATCCGGGCATCCCGCAGTAAATCGGCCTGCTGCTTGCGACCAATAGAATCCAAATAGCGGACATCATCCGAAATATTCTGGATTTGCAGGGTATCCAGCACCAGACCCAGCTGTTCTAAATCATCCTCGGCCTCATCCAGCAGGCTACGAGCAAAGGCAATTTTGTCTTCGTTCACCTGTTCGGGGGTGAGGGTGGCGAGCACGCCGCGCAGATTGCCTTCTAGGGTTTCCTTGGCAATTTGCTCCACCTCCTTGCGGGACTTGCCCAGCAGCCGCTCAATGGCGTTGTGGATGGTGGGTTCCTCCCCGGCAATTTTAATATTGGCTACCCCTTCCACCTTGAGGGGGATGCCGCCCTTGGAATAGGCATTGGGCACCCGCAGCTCAATAATCATGTTAGTGAGGTCCATGCGCATAGCCCGCTCTAACAAAGGCACCCGGATGCTGCTGCCTCCCTTCACCAGGCGATAGCCCACCCGCTGACCGCTACTGGTGCGCTGGGAGCTGCCCGCAAAAATCAAAATTTCGTTGGGCTGACAGATGTAGTAGAGGTTGCGGATCACCATGACAATACTGCCTGTGCCCAACCCCAAAATAGCCAGCAGCGTGATAATTGGCCCCATGATTTACCTGCCTCCTTGCTTATGACGATTCAGGGTCCCGGTGACATCAATGCCCAGGGTTTGATCAACGCGCTCTAAAAACTGCCTCACCATTTCGGGATAGACATTCACCAGGCTGGCAATGGACTGGCCATCCCCTTTATCGATGACGTTAATATGGCCCAGATGCACCCGCTGCGGAATCTCGGCAGCCTGCTTCAGCACCATCTCAATCTGCTGGATCAAGAACACCTCCGTAGCCTCAGTTCCAGTCTCCTGCCACACTTTCGAGAGCATGTCGTTGACCAGGGCAGCGGCCTTGGCATCTTCCGATAGAGCTGCTGCCCGACCCTTGGCGAGCAGTTCCTGGGCTTGGCGACGGGCTTCGGCGGGCAGGACTTCATCGGCTTCCAGGCGCAGCCGCTCCAGCTTGGCGCGCACTTGCTGGAGCTGCTGCTCGGCGCGGGCACGGGCTTCACGAGCGGCGGCATCGGTGCGTTCTTCCTCAGAGCGCGCCCGCTGCTCCAGTTCGGCTTTAATGCGGCGCAGTTCGTTTTGCTTTTGCTGAATCACCGTCAAAGCCTGGGTTTTAGAAACCTGGGCTTCTTGCTGCGAGCCTGCCTCCTGCTGTTCGGCTTCGGCGAGGGCATTGGACTCAGCAATTTCCGCATCTCGGACAATCTGGGCAATCCGGCGACGACCAATGGAGCTGAGGTAGTCCACCTCGTCCGAGACGCTTTGAATTTTTAGAGTATCGAGATGTAGCCCCAGCTTCGCTAAATCGCGGGAGACATCCTGGGCAATCCGGTCGGCAAACTCCAGGCGATCTTCGTTGATCTGCTCGGGGGTGAGGGTGGCCACCACCCCCCGCAGGTTACCCTCCAGGGTTTCGCGGGCCACCCGATTAATTTCCTGGCGTTCGTGATCTAGGAAGCGCTCAATGGCGTTGCCGACCACCTGGGCATCGCTGGAAATTTTGACATTGGCGATCGCATGGATATCCAGGGGGGTGCCGCCTTTGGAGTAGGCATTGGTGACGGCCACGGGTACGGGCATGGTGGTCAGATCCATGCGTTTGACCGTCTCTAGAATCGGGATAGCAATCACCCGACCGCCAAAAATAACGCGGTAGCCCACTTCGCGACCGTCACGGGTGCGGTGCTTGCGGCCCGACAAAATCAGCAGCTCATTGGGGTTGCAGATCTGCATGAAGCTGTTGATAAACCAGATCACCAACACCACCCCAAAAATGGTGAAGGCAATGGGCACCGCAGAAAACAGCGGCGAAAGGGAGTCCGAACGCGGCGGTGGGGCCGCATCGGGCGGTACATCCTGGGCGAGCACGAGGCGATCGCCCTCGGCCAAATCTTGGAGCGCTAAACGCGAACTCATGGTTCGTCTCCTGACAGAACAGCAGCAAACATCAAAACAAGAACAGCAGCAGAAACTGCAACGGTGGACATTTCACAGCCGAGGGTGGCAGGGTGCCCCCTATTCCTGGGAGGCGTGAAACTGGGCTTCGGGGACGACCCAAGCGTGGTTTTTGCGCACCTCCACCACAGCCACGCGATCGCCTGCGGCAAAGCTGCCTTCGTGGGTCAGGGCCAGCATATCCAGGGTGGAGCCCTTCAGAAACAGGCGGATTTTGCCCCGAGTCGTGGCATCAAAGGGCACTTCCACCACCCCAGAAACCCCCATCAGATCTTCCGACTGGGTGAAGCTGTCCACATGGCGCTGTCGCAGTGCCTGCAAGATTCCCGCCGCTGCTAGCCCCATCACCAGCCCCATCCCGAGGGCGATCGCTAAAATTGTGCTGGCCACCAGTTCCGGCTGGGTGAAGGTCAGCGCTAGTCCCGTGAGGCCAAAGAAGCAGGCTCCAAAGGTCCAGAACTTAAAGCTCAGCAAAATATCCAGCCAAACAATGCCCGTCCGTCGTCGCCGCCAGGGCGATCGCCGCTGGGTAGTCCTAGCCTCAGGGCGATCGTGGAATTCTAGGTCAGTCTCCAGTTCAGCATCGATATCTAGATCAACATCGAAGTCGGCAAAGTCGGCTCCATCCAAACCACCAAAGGCCGCCAAGGCCACAAATACCCCGCCGATGATGAAGCAAACCCCGTAAATTGTCAGCATTACC
>CAZXWR010000325.1:0-4699 GCA_964644325.1 uncultured bacterium | reverse complement strand
GCTCCCTCAACTCCTCTTGAGTCAATACTTTCGCCAAAGTGGGATGCTCCCATCGCCTTCTTGCCAGACTACGGCACAAACCATTCGTTCTGGATGGTTTATAAACAAAGTTACAGCTTATTCCTGGAGGAGCTGGTCAAAATCTTGAGAGAGGATGGATGCGGGTATTTGACCGATACGAGTGCGCCAGAGACTTTGATCGGCCTTCAGTAACGATAGCTGTGGGATGCCTGTCACCTGGTAAGACTGCACCTGTTCGACCCAGTGCGGATCGTCAACATTTAACAGGACAAAATTCAGGTCTGCGCCATACACATCATGCAACTGCCGTAAGGTCGGTGCAGTGCTCTGGCAAACGCTGCACCAATCGGCATAGAATTCAAGCACCGTTGGTTTTTGATTGGCGATCGCTTCTTCGTAGGGCATGCTTTCCTGGGCCAGCTGCCGGAGAGCCATCAGCCCAGACAGGGGCGAAGGACTGGGCAAGGCGATCGCAGGTCTTCCCCACAACGCGACGAAAGCCAAACTGAGGAGCACCCATCTTAGCCAGGTCTGCCAGCACCCCTGAGCCGCCCGAAAAATCCAACCGATACTTGTCATGACTACTGAAAGAAAAAGGCTAAAAAGATATGAAAAGCCAGCATTACCCCAAAGATACTGACCAAAATAATATGGCTGGAAAGCCAGATCAGCCGTAGCCCACGAATCAACGGCCCCTTGGATACCGTCGGCGTGAGCTTGGCGACAGGGCCAAGCTGTTGGGGTAGCAGATTAAAAGACTTAGCAGGCGATTCCAGAATGCCCGTCTCGGCCACAACCCCCACCAGAGCCGACAAAGCGACCGCGAAAAAGACCCACAGAAAAATCGCGTTAAAATTGTCCCCGGTTTTGCCCCCTGTATGCACTAAAACCGCACCCAGCAATCCCACCCCCAAAAAAATATGCAGCGATCGCCAAAACTGGATGGTACCCGGCAGCTTTATCTGCCAACGACGGCCTCGTTTCCGCACGGTCAGCACCATTTCCGCCAGAACTAAACCGAGCACGACGAACCCGGTCGCTAGCTTATAGCCATCATGGTGCAGGAATTCTAGCGCTGCAAAAGCCTGCTCTCGCAAGACAGGGACGTACCAAGAACTGAATGCAAAGGGAGCCAAGATTAGAGCTGAGACTAGCGTCAGAATAATCAGGGTTGAGAACTGAGGTTTCATAGCGAGCCGCCACCTTCATCGTGCAACAGGGTCATGCCGCATCTCCTTGAGATAGGAAAAAGGTCGAGCAATGTTCGCTTCCGGACAATCAACGCCTCAGCCAACATCACTCAACCTGTCACGCAAGAGAACTCTATGCTTGCCCAAACTCAGAACGGGCGTTTGAGGCAAAAAACTGAAGCCAGACTTATGCTGGGCTAGGGAATAACCCCAGCCCCATTTAGCTTAGGCCCCTTCAAGGGGGATGTTAATCATAACGCCACCCATCACTTCATCCATCTTGAAAACCTTGTCCGGGTAGCGCTCCTTGTGGATAGGGTGATTGTTATGGCAGGTCACACAGGCCTCCGCCACCGCTTTATCGGGGTAGAGCGCTGAAAAATATTGCTTGCCCCCTACTTCCTGATAGTCCTTGAAGGGTTCGCCCGTTTCTTCAACGGTTTTCATGGCTTTCTTTTCAAAGTCACTTTTAGGAGCTTGGCTATCGTTGATATTCCAGGACGAAATCAGGTTGTAGGTGAAGGTGCCGTCCTCAGAGGCAATCTCGGATCCGAGCCGAAACATCTGAGCAGGCAAGGGGATGCCGTTGGTTTGCTGCCAGCCTTCCGTGGCTTCGACAGCTAAGACCCCTTTCTCGTTAGGACGCCCCTCTAACGCTTTAACGCGGTTCACAACATGGCGTGTATAGGCAGTGCGGTCTGCTGCCAGTGCCGTATGGACGTAGTCGGCCACCAGCTCCGGCTGAATGCCACCAGCCGCTTGTTTACTACCCCCTGAGCAGGCAACAACGGTAAAGCAAATGGCCAGGGTGAGGGCAATTAAACTACCGAGCTTCAGTCGTGAGCGCTGAAATAGGCTTGGATGGGTCGTGGTCATTGATTTATCCTCTCAAAATAACTGTGAAACTGACGGTGTAATAACTGGTGAGAAATCATGCACTCCCTAAGTGGGGCGTAGTTAGCGCCAACTCGGGAACTAGGCTATGGGCGATCGGCTTCACCCGACCGTCGCTTTTCGAGGGCGCGAACCAGCTCAAAAGTTTGCAGCTTTTGCGTGGGGGGTCGGGCAAAGTTGGCGGTGACGAGGTCGTCATCAAAGATGCTGTTGTAGGAATATTCCAAACCGTGACAGTTCATACAAACGTCCTGCACCATGCGATCGCGGGGTTTAAGGTTGTAGGTATTGTTGTGGTTGACCACAACGGTTGCGTCACTTGCCACACCGCTGCCGTGGCGCGGCAAATGGCAGGTAGCACAGGTGACCGATTGCGCGGAAGGGCGCGGCAATGCATCTTCAGCAAGAACCTGTTGGGCGTGCTTTGAGTTGCGATAGTTTAGCGAGTGGGTGTCGTTATGACAGGTTAAGCAAGAATCGGTGCTGGCCTGAAAGGTGTTCACGGTGTGAACGTTATGACAGGTGTTGCAGTTCATTGCTTTTGCTTGCACATCTGACTTCATGGGCAGTCGGGCTAGGGCTGGCGTCAAGGGCGTTTCTCCCTCGAGTAGGCGAATGCCATGCTTCCCCAACAAAAAAGTCTCGACCTCGCTGGTATGGCAAGTCCGACAGCTTTCATGGCTGGGCTGGGCCACGACGGCTTTGGTTTGTTCGTCTCGGTGGCAGCTGGAACAGTTCACTTCGGCTAGGGCATGGGCGCTGCCTTGCCACTGCTGGTTAATTTGGGCGAGCTCTGCTTCAGTTACTTTCGCGAAAGCGGGCTGGGCGATCGCCAGCAGCGTCAGCAGTACTAACAACCCAAGCATGAAAATCCGCTTCATGTGCCTGCCCCCACCAGTTCTTGACTGAGATCAGGCGGTGGCGCTGCGGACAATTTTGCCGTCACAGTACGCACGGGCAGGGCAGGTTGGGGCAATAGGTTTGGCGCACCCATGTTTTGGCGCAGGAACCCCGTCGAAATTGTGCGATGGTCATGGAAGTTATGACAGCCTGCGGTCCAGCAGCCGTCGGGCGAAAAGCCATCGTGACTCTTCAAATCCCCCGTAATAATGCCCTCATGGCAGGTCATGCACAGGTCTGGCTTCAAGTTAACCCCCCGGCCAAACATATGCAGATGTTCTTCGTGACAAGTGGTACAGGTTAAAACCGCCAGCTTGTCTAACTCCGCAGCCCAGCGGGGATCGCGGAATTTTTTAGGGCCGTGGGCATCTTCAGCCAGCTCTGCCTCGTGGCAGCGATTACAATTCTCATTGCTAACGGGCTTAAAGCCGTCGTGACAAGACCAGCAGGAAGCCTCAAACAAGTAGTGGCCCTCAGAGGTTTCCCCTGGCAGAAAGACAGTCTTATGATCCATGGCCAGCGCTGTTCCCAACCACAGGGTGATCAGCAAACAAAGCGCAATGATCGTGCTTCTGATGCTGAGCAAAGCCCGAGGAGAAAATCGCCGAGGTTGCTGACGTGAGTTCGTCACTGGTAGCTGCTTCTGTCTTCCTTAAAGCAAAATCAAGACAATGATGCCAACGGTCAGCAAGCCCCCTGCGATCGCCACGAGCAATGTCTTGGATTGATCAGCAGGTTCTTGTTCTTCTGAAACAGCAGCGGGTTCCGGTGCCGCTGAGGCAGGGGGGGCAGCATCCAGCTGAACTGCTGCTTGCGAATAATCTGCCCCCTCTAACATGAGCGTGGTAATCGCACCGTAAGCATCCACCCAGGCCTGCTTGACCTCAGGCGTCCAGTCTGAACCCAGGTATTGCTCAAAGGTTTTTAGCAGTGAATTCCCAACCAACGGATAGTGCTCAGGCAGGGCACCATACTTGACATGTCGTGCTCCCAATCCCTGTAGGGCTCCTGTCAGAGCCTCGGGCTTGCGCACGTTGTTCACCACTAGCACCAGGGAGTCAACCAGCTTTTTCTTCTGGGCGTCCATATCGGTGTTGGCAAACAAGGGCTTGGCATCTGGATAGTCCGTGAACAGATTCTCGTAAAAGCTTGTTGAAAATTCGGCGGCTTGCGGCTTGATCTTTTCAAAGCTTTGTTCAAGGGTTTCGACTTGCAAGGGATTAGGCGCAGCGGGCTCCGGTGCCGCTGAGGCAGGGGGGGCGGCATCCAGCTGAACTGCTGCTTGCGAGTAATCTGCTCCCTCTAACATGAGCGTGGTAATCGCACCGTAAGCATCCACCCAGGCCTGCTTGACCTCAGGCGTCCAGTCTGAACCCAGGTATTGCTCAAAGGTTTTTAGCAGTGAATTCCCAACCAACGGATAGTGCTCAGGCAGGGCACCATACTTGACATGTCGTGCTCCCAATCCCTGTAGGGCTCCTGTCAGAGCCTCGGGCTTGCGCACGTTGTTCACCACTAGCACCAGGGAGTCAACCAGCTTTTTCTTCTGGGCGTCCATATCGGTGTTGGCAAACAAGGGCTTGGCATCTGGATAGTCCGTGAACAGATTCTCGTAAAAGCTTGTTGAAAATTCGGCGGCTCAGATAGATCAGGAAATGGTGTCTGCTAGGAAGTGGCTACGAGCATGGCATCTA
>CAZXWR010000324.1:0-4726 GCA_964644325.1 uncultured bacterium | reverse complement strand
GTATTGGTGAATTTGATACCCATGGCAACTACATCTATATTCCCTGGCCCTGTGCCGTAGTGGAAGTGTCGGAAGTGGGCGGGCGCATCCCAATTCCACCCCAGTCCTAGGCTCGACCCATGGATCTAAACCGCACTATCAACTGGGGTTTAGACCCAATACGCAGTACGCTCGTCCGCAAGTATCTCGCGAGCTGAAAATTCACGAGATGGAGCATCAAGGCTTAGAAAACAAGGTTTAAGCGGCTGGGTCAGCCTTATCTTTCGGCTTGGTAAACCGTTTTTGACCGTCCGACACAGAAGACAACGACTTCTCGGTTTTCCTGGAGGCCAACCTGGGGGTTTTCCGCGAGGTTTCGGTTCAGAAGCAGGCGAGCCTATCTTTCCCGAAAGTGGGGCAAAAGCACTCGCGGCGCGATCTGCCACCCGAATCAGGTCAAAGGGAATGTCTACTTTTTCGGGGTAATACCCAATCCTAGTTGGATACCCACGATTCACAATGGGGACAACGGCTCTTACCCATACAGGATCCTTACTTTGATTCGGGGTTTTTGAAACCGGATTTGGTATAAGGTCAGTTAATTTCCTGACGGAGCCAAAGGTTAATAACTACACCTCAGATTGCCGAAGGCCTGATTTTGCGATCGCTTAGAGCACAATGTTCACAGCCTCAGTGAGCTTCAACACTTTTTCAGCAAGCCCTATTTATCATCTCTTTAGCCACCAGTCCCGGGATGATGCCTCCTGCCAGTGGATGCGGGCAGTCCTCAGTATAGGACAGCGCCCCATCCTGCCAAGGCTGCTGCCATGCCAGACCAAATAAGGCTATTGAAAAGCCACCAAGCCGCGATCGCCACCTGTTTGCGGGCTGCATTAACAGGCTGTAATATTTCAGCCTTAATTGCAATTGCATGACTCTGTAGCGTTTGCTGAGCATCTTCAATCTGTTCGACCACCTGCTGCCCAGCGGCTTTGAGTGGATTGCCATCCTCTAAACTCAGCATTTCACCTGATGTAGACCATAGAGTCTGCACTCCAGTATAGATTTGCTGTATTGCCTGCTTCCAGGCCGCTTGACACCAATCCAAGACCTGTTGGATTTCGCTCGGGGTTAGGTCACGTCGTTTTGCTAGTTCTTGCTGCCAGAGATCGGAATCTAGCAATGACTCTAGCTGGAGAATCTCAGATAGTGACTCATCATTGGGTCGTGCCCCCTCTGCAAAGCGACGTTGCCAGTGCAAAACACTGCTGAGGAAAATCCCTTTCCCAATGTGGGCCAAATCTTTGGCAATCTGCGTGGGTTGGAAGGCCTCTCTATCTTGATAGCGCAGGTAACGGCTAATTTGTGTTGTGAGCCAATGGGCTAAATCCTGCGTTGAATGTAGGGCGCGGTTTACCCAACGTCGAGGAGGCTGAACAATAGACGGTCTGATTTCTTGCAACCATTCTGATAAGGCTGGTTGCAGTTTCCTAGGTACCTGAATGTGAGAACTGAAGTCGTTCCAGTCTAAGTGAGACAAGCTGCTTTGCCAGCTGTGTTGTGACAGTAGATCTAACAGTACAGGCTTAATATCTTCTAAAGAGGGTGTTGCCTCATTATTAGTCTGAAAATAGTCAGTTAGGGTTTGATTGAGAATACCTAGCAGCGTGGGATTGTGATCTTCAGTCACAGTCGCAGGCCATGCTATGTGCAAGGTCTCAATGAGTTCGCGTTTTTTTGACGATGACAGCCCGCGCCTACGGGACAAAACAGCTTCAATAGCTGCAATATTAGACTGAATATCCGTTACAGATACTGCTCTCTTGAAAGATTTATGCTCAACAGACAGGGCATGTATCTTCTCTGCTAAGTTTTGTGGGGTGAGTAAATCCCGATTTGTATATCGACAATAGGCAAGAAGCTTTTCTTGTACGGCGGTAATTGTCTGAGCATGTTCCACTTGGCTGGTTAGCTGCGATGAAATTTTGTCTCTGACTGCATCTCTTACCTCAATGAGCTGTTCTGCGATAGCTGTGACTTTCTCCTCCGTTAAATCTTGCCGTTCCTGTAGCCAGCGAGCAAGCTGAGTGTGATCCAGTTTGTCAAGCTGCGATTGGACTAATACGGGGGCCGCATCAGCATCATAAAGGCGGTCAAAGAATTCTTCGGCTAAATTTTCGGGCCGGAATGACCAAGTAGGCGCATAGCGCACGTATTCTTCGGCATCTTGCTGAATCACAGTTTGTGCTGAGGTTCTGTCAGTTTCACTGAAGTAAGCATGCAGCTGCTCCCAAAGGGTTTTCACATCCCAGTGTGATAAATCAACCTGCCTGAGTACTTGCTGTAGCACCTGTCGCCAGTCTGGCAATTTAATCTGGGCAAGTAGACCAGGTGAAGAATTTGAGGTTGAAAGGTGGGGTATTGAGCCAGTTTCCAGTGGCCGAAAGTTGGATTCAGCAAAGCTCGTGGGCTGACCAGCATGCGTTTCAACTGGTGCAGATTCGCCATTAGATAATTGCTGCTGCAGTAAATCGTTCAACTCGGCCAATAGCGTTTCTTGTTGTTGGGACAGTAACTCAGGAAGCTGCTGTTGAAATTTCACCAGTTGGGATGTCGTGGTTTCTAATTCCAGCAAAGTCTGGTTGATGTTTACAGGGTCGGATGAGCTGGGCTGCATCGCCCTGCGAATCGTGGAGAGAAGTTGTTTCCCGCCAGACATGACCGTACCCAGGACAGAATCGGCAATGCTAGCAATGGTGGTGGAGCTGAGCCAGGTAAACAACAGCCAAAAACTGGCCCAGAGAATAATCCCGAAGACCAGCCCTCGGCGAGGCTCATCTATTTGGCTAAACTCTGTCGCGAGTAGTGTTGCCACAAAGACTACTATCGATAGACTGATCGCCACCCCAAACCCAATGAGATGCGTAATGGGTAAGAATGATGCAGTCTCTGGTTCTTGAGAATCCTGACCCAAATTTTGCGATTCATGGGGAGCTATATCAAAGACTGTTAGTCCTAGGGCCAGGCCGAGATTGCCCAGAAGTAGTTGGATCGCGAAGGCAATAATGAGGCCAGCCAGTAGTGAAAAAATAACTTGCAATGCCCGAACTCCCTCACCTCGCTTTCATGATAGAAAGTGGCCCACTGCCCTGTCATCTTTCATAAGCAGCATTTTTGGCCATCATTTTTGTGGCGTACAGCTGGGTTATGCTGATCAAAAATCGGTAGTGTATTTCAGTAAACGATAGAGAGTATGTCGCGACCTGCCTTGAATTACCCAGCCTGAGCTGGCTGGCTGAAACCCGAACTGAGGCGATCGCAGGTATTTATGATCTGGCTACCAATTGTATTCAAGATACGAAAGATAACGGTGAACCCATCCCGGAACTGATTGCAGCGAAATCCTACAGCGGTAAGTTCATGGTTAGGATCCCGCTTCAGCTCCATCGAGAACTGGCCATTTAAGCGCAGAAAGCCAGGTGAGTCTGAATCGACTGGTGGCGAGTAAGTTGGCCAATTGGATGGGGATATCAGGCGATCGCTTCAGGAGAATCTAGACATCATTCTGCTGAGCATCCAGCTGTACAGTTCCCCTCGGCATCAAAAGCCAGAGTTTTGCCACTAATTGGTATATAAACAGGGGTTTGTGTTGTTTCAATAAAGGTTGCTGTTTTGGTGCCTGGTTGAAGTTTTCCCTTGTTTGTGGCCGCTTCATTAGCGTGAGAAGCGATCACTGACTTCGGTTTAATCAGTGTGTCAACAACGTAGGCTGCTTCTTTGGGACCTGTAGTAAAGGTGTCGCCAATATTGATCACGACTAATTTGGCCCCATATTGCCCCCCAACAACTGTTTCTTGTTCAGCAGTCACCCCTGTATCTCCAGACAGATAGACAACCAAGCCGTTGGAGAAGGTGATGACGTATCCGGTGGGTGGCCCCACATAGGCCGTTAATCCAGCAGCGTTGAGAGTTGTTCCTAGCTCACCTTCAATAAAGTCTCCACTGAGTCCGTTTGAGTGGACGGCAGGCACCGTGGTAATACTCACCCCATTGAGATTGCGTGAAGCACCGAAGCGCACCAATTTTACAGACTCAGCATCACCGCCGAGATTTGCAACCTTATTGGCCAGAAAACTGGCCATTTCACTCCCCACGATAATTTGAGCCCCTTTACCCACGGCGATTTCTACACTGTTGGACTTGGGAGTTGTAATGATATCGGTTTTAGGTTGAGCGCAAGTGCCATCGTTCACAGCTGAAATGCGGCGATCGCCCAGATGATCGCCGTGGACGTGACTGACGAGCACGACATCGATGTCCCCCAATCGCGGATCATCCGCTCCAGCAACTGTCCGACCTGCGTCATAGAGAATACGCAGCCCGTTGGGGTCTTCAAAGACCATGGCGCGATCGCGCGCGCAGAATTCCCCGTCATGACTACCGAGGGGTGTAACTTTGACTTCAGCAGGGGTTGCAGTGGCTGAAAATGAACTCAAAATTATGGCAAGAAGGATAAAGGGAACTGCCAATTTTCGAAACACCATCGGGTCAAAGTTCTCAAGATTTCCACGTCTAACACCATATCAGAACCTCATGATGGCCTGCGAGGGGTCAGTGGGGGTCGCTTCAGGCGTGGCAGGAGAGGCGATCGCGGATGGGTCGCCTTTGTCAGTTCAGCAAAATCAATTCTCCCACAACTTACAGAATCAAAGCAGACAGACCACTAGACATCCAGGCCTATTTCACT
>CAZXWR010000323.1:0-4728 GCA_964644325.1 uncultured bacterium | reverse complement strand
CATTCTCGCTGGTTTTTGACCCCGATTCCTCTGCACTCGTGAGATATCCGGGATAGTCTGTGGCCCCTAAATGAGCTTGATCGTCTTGAGGGCGAGATACAGCACAAAGGCAACACCGATGGCACCACCCGTCAGCCCAACATAAGCAATAAAACCAGCCATTGATGTTTACTCCACGAGGATCGAGTTTGGGACAGCTTCTGTCAAAGGCAAGGCAGGCATGACCTGGCTTGTACACCCTTGACCTGAACCTAGCTTAGGGTATCAGCGATCGCAAAGGAAAGCCTTGCACCTGAGCGATCGCCAGTACCCACGCCATACCACGGTGAACCAGCGCTTGCATGGCCCAGTGAGTCAGATGCAACCATGCGCAATGCAACTCAGACTAAGCACTAACCACCTCCAAATATTCACCGAGGTCTTCCATGAGTCGGGTCAGTTCTGCTTCGGTGGTCAAGCGAATTTTGTCGTCGCGCAGGGTAATCAGCACCTTTGCCGCGAAGGGACTCGGCCAGATATTGGGGTTACAAAACACTTCGAGAAAAACCTCCCCCGTGTGCTGATATTCCATCGAAGGCTGAGGGGCCACTTTTTGCCCTGGTGGGTTGCTCGCGGCCGCCTTCAGATGCTGCATGAGCGCGGCTATTTCAGCTTGCAGCGCATGTCCTGCCTCCGGCGTGAAGCGCATCATGACCGAGCCTTGAACCAAATTAAGTCGCAGTTGGGGAGAAGGCATAGCACCTCAAATTTCGAACAACGATGCTTTCTTATAGTACCTGCCTGCCGGAGCGGAATACGGACTGCCCTGGAATCGAATGCCGCACTATCGAACGCCGCACTATTGAATGCTGAACTGTTGCGCCTGCGATGCGGATACAGCTCACTGCCATAAGGAAGCGCCTACCCGATCGTGCAGGCAGGCGCTTTGAAATTAAGTCTAGGGTCGAACGCTGACCTCAGAACGGCTGACTTTAGAACGGCTAACGTTAGAACTGGGGCATCAGCTGCTCTTTCTCAGGAACCACGGTGTATTCGGCCACAATTTGGCGGAACTCTTCGCCATCAATGGTCTCCTTCTCGATCAGCAGATCCACCAGGCGGTCAATCACCGTCCGATTCTCTCGCATGATGCGAATGGCTTCTTCGTAAGCATGCTGGATCAGGTCGCGTACCTGGGCATCAATGCGAGAGGCAATTTCTTCGGAGTATTCCGACCGACTCTGCCAATCTCGGCCCAAGAAAACTTCACCGCTCTGACTCTCCAAGGACAGTGGCCCAAGGTCGGACATGCCAAAGCGCGTCACCATTTGCCGAGCCATCCCGGTGACCTGCTGGAGGTCGCTGCTGGCTCCAGTTGTGACTTCGGCATCGCCAAACACCACTTGCTCAGCTGCACGGCCACCGAGGGCACCTGCCATGCGAGCCATAATCTGCGATCGCGAGATCAAGCCTTGGTCTTCAGCAGGCATAAACCAGGTCAGCCCTCGCGCCTGTCCTCGAGGAATCAGGGTCACCTTCTGCACCGGGTCATGATCTTTAACCAGGGTGCCGACGATGGCATGACCCACTTCATGGTAGGCAATCAAGCGCTTGCTCTTGCCATCGACCAGAGGTGTTCCTTCCATCCCAGCCACAACCCGGTCAACCGCATCGTCGATTTCGAGCATCGTGATGGCTTCTTTGCGACGACGAGCCGTCAGGATAGCGGCTTCGTTCAGGAGGTTGGCTAGGTCAGCACCGCTGAAACCAGGAGTACGCCGAGCAATACCGTCCAGGGAGACTTCCGGAGCTAGCTTTTTATCGCGGGCATGGACTGAAAGAATCGACAAACGGCCCTTGATGTCGGGGGTATCCACCGAGATCTGACGGTCGAAACGACCGGGGCGCAGCAGGGCACTATCCAAAACATCGGGACGGTTGGTTGCCGCGATCACGATGATGCCCGTGTTGCCTTCGAAGCCATCCATTTCGGTCAGGAGCTGGTTTAAGGTCTGCTCCCGCTCATCGTTACCCCCGCCAATGCCAGCGCCCCGCTGACGGCCCACGGCGTCAATCTCATCAATGAAGATGATGCAGGGGGCATTTTCCTTGGCTTTCTTGAACAGGTCGCGAACCCGAGAGGCGCCTACCCCAACAAACATTTCCACAAATTCTGAGCCGGAAATACTGAAGAACGGCACCCCAGCTTCCCCAGCGATCGCCTTAGCCAAGAGAGTTTTACCCGTTCCTGGCGGGCCAACCAGCAGCACCCCCTTCGGAATGCGAGCTCCGACTGCGGTAAACCGCTCCGGCTTTTTCAGGAAGGTCACCACTTCTTGCAGCTCTTCCTTGGCTTCTTCAATGCCCGCAACGTCGTCAAACTTTACGCCCGTCTTGGCTTCCATCTGAAACTTGGCCTTAGACTTGCCAAAGTTCATCGCCTGTCCAGGGCCACCCGGTACATTGCTGGAGCGACGGAACAAGAAAAACAGACCCACAATCAAGAAGACTGGGAAGACCAAATTACCCACCAAACCCCAAATGGCGCTCGTGTTGCGAGCCGGATGCACATCCAGGTCAATCTTGGATTCTCGCAGCTTGGTGATGAGCTGGGGAGAGGCCATCGGCAAATCGACCCGAGAACGCTGCACCCGATCGGTCGCGCCAGGAATATCCATATCTGAGGTGGTCTCGACAATGGCCGTCCGACCGCCATCAAAGAGGTCAACGCGGTCGATCCGACCTGCATCCAGGTACTCCAGGAAACGCCCATAGGTCATCCGGGAGCTGGCAGTATTCCGTACCCCACTTTCAGCAGGCCCCGTCGCAAATGCAGTCTGCCAGACGAAGAACCCCACAATGAGGACGGGTAGCGTCCACAACAACAATGTTTTCCAAGAGAATTTCATAGATGACTTAACCCTTTGATGACGATGCGCAATAGCTATTGTCTAGACTGCGTTGGTTCAGTGCCTGGCAGCCCTGCTGGCCTCTCAAGAAACGGCAGCTGTTGCCGACCCCTAGTCCAGATGACCCAGTTGATTTCAAGACGATAAAATTGTTTATTGAAATGAATCTTAACTAAATGTAACGTAATTCTCAGAAAGAGAGCAACTTTTTCCGGTTTTACACCTAGGGAAGCAGGCGATGAGTGCCCCTAAACTTGATTTCCCATAAAGGTATCCTACCGTCTATCCCTCAGATCTAGCGGTTTAAACGGGCGTTCTTGGCCTACAGAGAAATGGGGCGGTGTCTGATTACCCCAAAACCCTCTGATTGACGAGTGTTTTCAGTCCAGGGCGCAGCATTCGCGCAGGCGATCGCCATCCCAGCCCTTCTGGGAGAGGAGAAGCCAGCTCTCAATTAGATCGGGGCCATGGACATCGCCTGTGAGGGCGGCCCGGAGCGATCGCATGATCAGTCCCTTCTTGATACCTTGCTGCTTGACCACCTGAGTGATCGTCGCTTGCGCCGTTTCTGCGGTCAGGTCAGCGGCGGCGGGTAAGTGATCCGTTAAGCACTGGAGGGCTTCTTTCGACCCAGGTTTATGCAGTTGGGCCTGGGCCTCCTCTGTGTAGGGCACCGCCTTAACAAAAAACAGGCGCGTCATCTCAACCGCGTCCTGCAACCGCGTCAGGCTGGGGCCAATCAAGGCGGTGAGCTGCTCTAGCCAAGGGCGATCGCTCTGGGCATCGAAGGGGTAACCTGCCTGTTGCCAAACAGGAATCAGCAAGTCTGTGAGTTCTGGCGTTGGCAATTTGTGCAGATACTGACTATTGATCCAGTCCAGCTTATCCCAGTCAAATTTAGCCCCGGCCTTACTGACCCGTTGTAGGTCAAAGAGTTGTGCAGCTTCTTCGAGGGTGAAGAGTTCCTGGGTGGCATCCGGCGGCGTCCAGCCTAAGAGAGACATATAGTTATTAAATGCAGGGGCCAAAAAGCCCATGTCCCTGAACTCTGAGATAGACGTGACGCCATCTCGCTTAGAGAGTTTTTGACCAGACTGGTTCAAGATAAGTGGGGTATGCCCAAATTCGGGCACCTTTGCCTTGAGGGCCTGGTACAGCAATATTTGCTTCGGGGTATTGCCAATGTGGTCTTCCCCGCGAATCACCTGGGTGATCCCCATGTCGATGTCGTCGATGACCACCACCAGATTGTAAAGAGGCTGACCGATGTCGGTGCTAGAAGCCGCTCGGGCAATCACCATATCTCCGCCTAAGTCTCGCCCCTGCCAAGTCACGGTGCCCCGCACCAAATCAGTCCAGGAAATAACGCTATCGTCTTCAATCTTGAAGCGAATCACGGGCTGACGGCCCTCTGCTTCAAAGGCTGCACGCTGCGCCGAGGTCAAATTACGATGACGATTATCGTAGCGGGGTGCTTGGCCAGCCGCCTTCTGCGCCGCCCGCATCTCATCCAGCTCAGCCGGAGTGCAGTAGCAGTGGTAGGCCAGCCCTTCATCCAGTAATTGCTGCACCGCTGCCCGGTATAGGTTGAGGCGCTCAGACTGAAAGAATGGGCCTTCATCCCAGTCCAGCCCCAGCCAGCGCAGACCTTCCAGAATATTCTCGGTAAATTCAGGCCGCGATCGCTCTTGATCGGTGTCTTCAATCCGGAGAATAAACTGACCCTGATGATGACGGGCAAAGAGCCAGTTAAAAACCGCCGTCCTGGCGGTACCGATATGTAGGTTGCCCGTAGGACTGGGCGCAATGCGAACTCGAACCGTCACAAATTTTTCCAGCG
>CAZXWR010000322.1:0-4733 GCA_964644325.1 uncultured bacterium | reverse complement strand
GCCAGATGCCGTTGGCAAGTTTGGGGACTTGAACCGGTAAGTCTAACCCTTGCTGAAGACCGCTCACAATCAAGGTAAACACGTCCACTAGCTTCGGATCCCATCGCGTGCCCGCCTCCTGCTGACAGTGCTCTAGGGCAAGCTGGAGCTGCTCAATCCAGGCCGCCTGATCGACCTCAGGGGGGCGCTGTAAACAACCCACTTGGCGCTGCACCGCGATCGCCAAACCCAAAATGCGTGACTCTAGGGGGATATTATCGGCTTTTAACCCGGCAGGCTGCCCTGACCCGTCCCAATGTTCGGTTTGGTGGGTAATGATTTGGGCCACAGCTCGCAGCCGAGACATGGTGCGCAGAACCTGTGTCCCCGGCACCAGGGCACAGCTCAGCGGACAGTTTTCATCATCGACCTGCGGCGTCGGGGGAGCCGTAAAGACACTCCCCACCCCCTGCATCGGGCCAAAGCGGTGTAGGAGGCTCGCTAAGCGCAGTCGCTTCATTTGCCAGGCGGGTAAGTCAATCAGCTGACCCATCATTTCTGTGAGCCCTGCCACTTCCATGCCAGCGTTGGGGGAATCGGCAGACATTTGGTCAATGATTTGGGCCATGCGCAGAAAGGCCTGCACTTCATTGGAGATCAGATTGTCATCGAGGGAGGAATTGGTGTGAAAGGACTGAGCGGGCTGATGACTGGACTGGAGATAAGAGACCACCCGCGCCACAATCCGATCCAGGGGATCAGGCGTAGCCACCTGCCGCTGCTGGCGGATTGTGGCGATCTGCTGCTGCAGCTGCTGGTGTAAGTCCGGACTGTAGGCATTGATTTGGTTGACCATGTAGCCCATCACCTCTTCAACGAGGTCTGGCTCAAACGTCCAAAATCCGTAAAACTTCCGCTGGGTATCTTCACTAGGGGGGCCGCTGGGGCCGTAGTCCGCTTCCGAAAGCTCTTGACACAGCACCATCGCAGTGTAGGTGGGAGCGAAGATCAGCAGGTGCCACTCTGCCGCAACGGGATCATCGGGGGTAAGGGAAACCAGGTCAACATTGGCCAGCTGGCTGGTCGGGTGCTCTGCAAACCCGCCATCCGGGGCGGCCATAATCACCACTTGCTGAGACTTCTGCGCGAGATCGCGGTAGCGATCAGCTTCTTGCAGATACCACTTACCGCGCTGAAACGCCGTTAGCACCAAAGGCTGACTATTACAGTCCAGAATGCAGTCTTCCAGGGCATGACACAGGGCCACCAGGGTGTTCTTAAAGTAGACTCCTAGACTCAGCGATCGCTGTGAACCTGAACGGTGGGCCGCTTCAAGCTGCTGGAGGATGGAGCCGTGAATCATCGAAGGAGTATCCCAGGTGGTTTTAGGTTGACATCAGATAAGGTGGACTAATTTTAGTCTAGCCCAGGTTTGTCAAGGGTTCTACCGAGCGATCGCCAGTTCTGGCGCCGTGGTAGGAATCGGGGCTGTTAGGGCCGATTCCAGATCGGCACAGCCATAGCGACTTTCTAGGATCCGCATCACTTCCCGACCAAAATCATTCGGATTTTGCTGCCAGGCCTGCAAACAAACTTCACCAAAAACTGACCCCATCGGCTCGGGGTTCCACAGCAGCTTTTTGGCCGTCCAGGGCATCAAACTCATGGGGTTATAGCCCGGCTTGAGAATCTCTTCTTGAAAAGCATATTCTTCTAGATGGGTATGGGGCTGAAGGCCAATAAAAAAGATGGCGGGCTCCACTTTCTCGACGCCGAAAATCTTTTCCAGCTCCCGGTGGTAAGCAATCGTTTGGCGGATGGTTTCCGGCCGCTCATCAATTACATTGAAGGAGTAGTTCACCGAGACGAGATCGTTAAACCCAGCTGCCTTCAAGTCTCGACAGTTTTGGAGCACCGTGCGCAGGTTGTAGCCCATGCGCATTTTCCGCACCAGCTCCTGAGAGCCGCTGGTAATGCCAATCTCAAAGTAGTTCATCCCCGTTTTCACCATCAGCTCGCAAAGCTCAGGCGTGAGGTTATCTGCCCGGATGTAAGCCGCCCAGTGAATATCCGTCATGCCTGCGTCCAGAATTTTCTGGAGCAGCTCGGTGGCATCGGCAATATACCGCCGCGCTGGAATAAACTGAGCGTCCGTAAACCAGAAGTTACGAATACCGCGCCGATAGAGCTGCTGCATTTCCGCCACCACTTCATCGGCGGGGTTCACTCGGACTTTCTTGCCCTCAATCACGGTGTAGACACAGTAGCAACAGTTGTGGGGACAGCCGCGCTTGGTCTGCACACCTACATAAAAGTCTTCTTGCAGGTAATACTCAAAGTCGGGCCAAATGGTGGCGATATAGTCGTAATCGCAGGCCGTCTTCTCAATTTCGTTGGGCCACTCGTGAATCATGCGATCGCGGGGCTGCGTTTCGCCCACCACGTAGCAGCGTTCGTCTTGGATACTGTCTCCCCGCAGTAGTTTCGCGAGCAGCGTTTCACCCTCACCCACAGAAACAATGGTGCCCTTGGGCAAACTACTGCCGAGCTGTTCATAAAACACGCTGACGGCCCCACCGCCTACTACAGCTTGTGCGGTTGAGCAATAGCGCTGGGCGCGCTTCAAACCTCGCTGAATTAGCCCCTTATTGCGCCTGAGTTCTGCGTAGTAGGCCGTAAAGACTCGCAGGCCACCCAATGCACCCCGTAGTCGAATCAGGGGATTGGGCGCATAGTAAAACTCGAAGGCATGCTGGAGCGGGTTGCCCCCCCGTCCCCCAACGGGCGCGTAAATCTGAATATCCCGCCAAGAAAAGATGAGTAATGTGGGCTGGAACTCGTCGATACAGCGATCGAGGGCCGTCGCAAACTCAATGGGGGGGACTGTTCCCAGGTCAAAAATGTGCTGCTGTACCTGCGGAAACTGCTTGTGGATAAAGTCCGCCAGGTAAACCACCCCGATCGGAAAAATCGGATTGCAGGGAAGCCGAACGTACAAGACTCTGGGGTCTGAGTTCATGGGTCAAGCAGGTTTATGAAAGAGCAGTGTTAACAAATGTATCTAATTCATCATTATCTTAACGTACTGTTTTGTTCAAAAGCACTAAGGATTTGACTGCCCGTTACGGGACAGCCAAGTCTGGGATAAGTCTGGGATCGTTAACTTTCGAGTGGCGATGGGGTACTCCTAAAGCATCTGCCCGATAACCTCAATGATCCTGGTGAGGAAAATAGGGCAGACATCCCTGAACCCAAGACCCTGAGAACTGGGCCAAACAATGCCAAACAATTCTGATGGCTGTACAAAATAGGGTGAACTGCCTGGATCTGGATCTGAAACAGACCGGACTATAGTCCGCAGTCAATGCGATCCCTGCATCAATTGACGCCCATTGTGGATATCCTGAAACCCTTGAAAATGCGTTCTCTCATCGCTGCTGCCGACAAAAAAATACTTGGTAGTCACTTTTACAGTCAGTCGGGATCAAGGGGTGTTAGTCTCTAAGGGACTTCAGAACAAATTATCGTATCATAAAGTTTTTGTTAAATTATGGCTCAACTCATAGATCCCATTCCCCCCGATCGATCCCAGGTCGTCTGCTGCTGTTATGTCAACGCAACGAGCAAAATTCAGATTGCGCGCATTACCAATGTGCCGAACTGGTATTTTGAGCGCGTTGTTTTTCCGGGACAGCGTTTGATGTTTGAATCTGTACTGGATGGTCAACTTGAAATTCACACGGGCATGATGGCCAGTGCCATTTTGTCGGATACTATTCCCTGCTCAAGGCTACAGGTAAGCACAGAGGCAGAAGAGCCTCTGGTTCCTCACCTGACACCCACAATGCAGCAGCAAATCGAGCTTGCCAATGAGGGAATCGATCCGGCTGCGGTACCCAGCCAGCCCCCTGAATTGGAAATGCTGGCGCCCGATCCCATTAAGGTCGGCAGCCTCTAGCTTAGGGTGTTTGACGACGCTGCCGCTGCTGATTGAGGCTCGGTTCGGGTCAGATTCATAAAAAGCGATTTAAATTGGGTTGTGAGATTTGAGTTATAGAGAGGGTTGAGGCATGGCAACAATAAACCTGTCCGACCCTTCTTCATAAAAAGCTTTAAGTCTTGATCATCGGGGTTAGCGTTTATAAAGGGTGGGGTATCAAGCCCCACCTTTTTTCGTGGGTCGGTGCAGATTACACTAGGGTGCGTCTCAAGAACTCAGGGGCGTTCATACCCTGCGTTAGACCCGATGAGGAGAAAACCTTGGATTTACCTTCATTTTTATGGCTATGGCGCATTGCAGCTTGGTCAATGGGACTGGCGTTACTGGCCTATAGCATTTTGGCTGGATCCGGTGTGTGGATGGTCTATCGACGCAAAGTTCGCCAGCCCAGACCGCCTGGGTTGCGGACGTTTCACTTAGCTGTCGGTCTGGGGCTGGTTGTATTGGTGGTCGGGTTGCTTGCGATTGGGATCGTGGGTACTTTAGGGCAGTATGGTTCCCTCGGGCATTCGCCCCACGGCATCATGGGGGGATTGGTGGTCGCTTTAACGTTACTTTCAGCAACGTCGGCATTTCTCATCCGAGGCGATCGCCCTTGGGCCAGACCAGCCCACATTACTCTGAACATCCTGTTGGGGAGCAGTCTCTTGCTGGCGCTGGCGACAGGCTGGGTGGTGGTTCAGAAATATTTACCCGAAGGGTAAGTAGGTAGGCGCAATTAAATGTAAGATAGAAAAGGATCCCTCTAGCCCAA
>CAZXWR010000321.1:0-4750 GCA_964644325.1 uncultured bacterium | reverse complement strand
GCGATCGCGTTGGGGCAAATGTGGTGGAAGTTGCGCGGGGCATTGGTTTAGACTCACGCATTGGCAGCAAATTTTTGCAGGCAGGTATTGGCTGGGGCGGGTCTTGTTTCCCAAAAGATGTGTCGGCCCTGATTCATACGGCGTCTGACTACGGCTATGAGGCAGAATTACTCAAGGCCGCCGTCAGCGTCAATCAGCATCAGCGGCTGATCGTGATTGAAAAGCTTCAGACAACGTTGAAGGTGCTCAAAGGGAAAACCATTGGGCTGCTGGGGCTAACCTTCAAACCAGATACCGATGATATGCGCGATGCGCCGTCTCTGACTTTAGTGGAGCAGTTGAATCGACTGGGTGCCAAGGTGAAAGCGTTTGACCCCTTGGTGTCCCAAACGGGCGTGGGTCAGGGGTTATCAAATGTGGTGGTCGAGACGGATGTGGATCATCTAGCGGATGGTTGTGATGCACTGGTTCTGGTGACAGATTGGGAGCAGTTCCAGTCGTTAGATTTCAGCGCGATGGCAGCTCGAATGACTAATCCGGTCATGATTGACGGACGCAACTTCTTAGATAAGTCAAAGCTAGAAGCTGCTGGCTTTCATTATGTCGGGATTGGACGGTAAAGCCCCTCTCCCATGAGGCTCTTGTGTGTACACGGTAGCCAATATAAGAGCCCTAGCCCCTTCTACCAAAGGTAGAAGGGGCTAGGAGATGAGGAAATCACTTTGGGAATCTTCCAGAATTTTTTGGAAGTTATTAAATGCGCAAGCCTAGGCGGCAGCTAAACCGTGGGCCGACATTTTCATGATGTCGCGGGTGCTAAAGCCAATATTGCCGAGGGCTTCACCGTACTGAATCATGAAGTCTTCCACAAGGGCTTCTTTTTCCATCTCCAGTACCTTGGCATCTGCTTCCACTTCATTGAGCATCCGCCAAACAATGGGCAGATTCTGGCGATTGGCTGCCTCAACTTCTTCCTTGACCGCCTCAAAGTTGTCCCGTAGCCAGACTTCCCCAAAATTAAGGTGCGTGTATTCGTCTTTGACGACGCCTTCCGTAATTTTGCGAGCAAAGTCATCGGCCACCGGAATATAGATGTTGTAGGCGGCGATCGCAAAACACTCAATAATTAAAGCCTGGATCACAAAACAGGTTGCCAGCTTATTTTGGCTTGCTGCTGCTTGGAAGTTGTTGTGCAGGTCGGCAAAGAAGCGTCGGGAAAATTCTAGGTCGGGGACGACGTTAAGATTGCGACCGCAGGCTTCAAACCCCTTCTTATGTCGGGCCTCCATCTTTGCGAGGCGCACCAAGTCATCCTGATGATCCGGCAGCAGCTCCGCGAGACGCAGATAGTTTTCGTGGGCTTCCTGCTCCCCTTCAATGACAATTCCGTCAATGCGGCTATAAGCATCACGATAAACGTCGCTATGGTAATCAATGGTAGGACTGGCCTGGAGTTGAGGCATGTCGGACTTTTCTCCTGATCGCGCTAGGGAATGGCTTAACGTACGTTGATTAGTCTTAAGATTCTGTCACATTACGCTTTGCCTTTTCCAGTTTACTGTACTCTTCCCAGAACCCAACGGTTCTTGAGCAGGAAAGGGGTCGCAGTCATTTTTATGGTAGTCATTGACTGAGGAGCTGTGCTGAGGTTGTGGCAGGGATGACAAACAAGGGCTGCTGGAGGCAATCGCGGCGATCGCTCTTCAGACTCACGGGTGCAGCCGCAGCTTGGTGGCTGCTGGGCATGCGGCAAAGTGCCGCAGCAGCGGGTATCCAGACCAATGTCGCGCAGGCCACAATGCAGCGACTGCTGGCTGGGAATCAGCGCTATGTGGCTGCACAGCTGAATGCTCAGGACACATTAAAACAGCAGCGAACCTTGCTGAGTCAACGGCAGCAGCCCCTCGCCATGATTTTAGGCTGTTCAGACTCGCGGGTGCCCCCTGAATATATCTTCGACCAGGGGCTGGGAGACTTGTTTGTGATTCGGACGGCGGGCCATGTCTTGGATGAGGGGACTTTGGGAAGCCTGGAATTTGGCGTCTTGGAGCTGCGGATTCCTGTGCTGGTGGTGCTGGGCCATGAACGATGCGGGGCGGTACAAACGGCGATCGCGGCAATCAACAGTGGGCGAATGCCATCTGCTCACTTAGCGACGCTGGTCGCACAAATTCAGCCCGCCATTCCGCCGTTCCAGGGCAATGTTGACGCGCAGCTAGATGATGCGGTGCAGGCCAATGTGGCGCTGACGGTGCAGCGACTGCACCAGCAGCCTGTTTTACGCGACGCGATTCAATCCGAGCACCTGACCATTGTCGGGGCTCGATACGATCTAGATACAGGAGCAGTTCAATGGATTGTGCCGAGTGCTTAAAGCGGGGCAAACCAGATTTTCCCGCAGGAATCCGAGGGCCTTCTAAGGCTTGGGCAGGGGACTCACGCAATTTCTTTGCCGATAGGGACTGGCAATTGTGATAGCATAGGAAGCTGCTGAGGAGTTACTCCCAAGAGCGCTTCTCAGGATCTGGCGGCATAGCCAAGTGGTAAGGCAGGGGCCTGCAAAGCCTTTACCCCCAGTTCGAATCTGGGTGCCGCCTTTGAATAAGGTAACGATAACGACTCGCAACAGAATCTTGTGGGTCGTAGTGAAGCTAGGACGATTGCGTTGATAGTCTTAGCTAGCTCGGTCAACCTGCAACCCTCCTGCCAAAAGGGCAGCTTTTTCGGCAGGGCTGATGTTCTAAAAGTTGAGACGCTATGCCCATGTTTTACCTGCCCTTTTCAGTCGTGGGGGCAATCATGGCCTAGGCTACGCTGCTATACGCCTGCAAAAGGCATCCATAAAAGGAAAAGTGCCGCACTCAATTGAGCGCGGCACTTTTCTCGCTGAGGTAACCCTCGGGAGTGAGCTGCTTTGTCCAAAATGAATTCTTATACCAAATCCTAGTTGGATACCCACGATTCACGATGGGGACAACGGCTCTTACCCATACAGGATCCTTACTTTGATTCGGGGTTTTTGAAACCGGATTTGGTATTAGGTAACTGCCAGTCTGCTCTGGCGAAGCCCTCAATCCGGCTTACCCGCAGGTGCAGGAGACTGGTTGACTACCAGTTAGGGCGGCCTCCGCCTCCACCAAAGGTACTCCGGTTATTTTCGCGAGGCTTAGCCTTGTTCACACGGAGGGTTCGGCCCATCCATTCAGCTCCGTCCAAATCTTCAATGGCGGCAGCTTCCTCGGCGTCGGTTTCCATCTCGACAAAGGCAAACCCGCGTTGTCGGCCTGTTTCACGATCTGTGGGCATGTGTACCCGTTTGACAGAGCCATATTCGGTGAAGACGGTCGTAAGATCTTCCTGCTTAGCATCGTAGGAAAGATTCCCAATGTAAATCGACATAAAGTAATTCCAAAATCAGCAAGGTGTAGAGATAGAGATTTCGGAGCAAAGCCTGACCAATTGAACTGGGAAAACCTGTCAATAGTGAAAACAAACACTGCAACCGATACTTAATTCTCGGACATTATTCTAGCGTAACTCTGAGGGGGAAAGATGATTGTGCATGGGTTACAGCTTCGTGCACTGTATCCACTGTGGCCTTTTCGGGTGGGCCTTTCCCCTAGGCTGTATCTCTGTGCCATTGAGAGGTTTCTGGGTTGAGGACTTTAGGGCTGGATGATTTTACGGTAAACCCGGTCGCAGCGGTCTGTTTCTACGCCCACGCTGGGGAGATACCCTGCGGTTTCGTAGAGCTTAACGGCGGCTGTTAGTTGAGAAGCAGTCTCAATCCAAATTTCATGAAACTGACGCTGGGCGATCGCGGTTTCGAGTTGATGGAGCAGAAATTTCCCCAGTCCCTGGCCCCGGATAGCAGGCAGCAGGTACATTTTCCGAATTTCAACGGCACGATGACCGCGCGCAATCGGATAGTAGGCGGCGGTGCCCATGACCTGATGGGCTTGTTCAATGACCCAAAATTCCCCGCCGCTTTGATGATAGGACGTTTCAATATCCAGGACATCCCGGTCGGCGGTGGTGGGTTGCCAGGGTAAGCCATATTCGGCGAGGACTGTGGCAATCACTTGGGCGACAGCTTGGCGATCGCCCGGTGTCCAGCTGCGGATGAGAAAGTCACGGTAGGTCAGGTGCATTAGCTATGGATGCGCGGTTCTGGATGCAGCGTTGCCAAAATGTCACTCTCAGCGATGGATAGGGTCTCCAGTCGCTGGGTTACAGTTTCTCCGTCAAAATAGGTGGTCGCCAGCACCCAGTAAATGCCGTAATGTCTAGCTTCTGAGGCCATGAGCGCGCCATAAAAGCGCGCTAATTCAGGGTCGGGGCAATGTTGGGCCAACAGTCCAAGGCGTTCATGGCTGCGGGCTTCGATGAGCGCTGAAACCAGGAGGGTGTCAAGCAGGCGATCGGGTTCTGTGCGACGAATTTCGGCATTGAGTCGAGCCCCGTAGGGCGGCGCGGGCAGCGGCCCCAGGGCAATGCCTCGCCGATCTAGCCACTGATTGACCTGCTCAAAATGCTCCAGTTCTTCACGGGCGATCGCGGTGAGCTGTCGCACCAGCTTAGTGTAGGAAGGATAGCGAAACATTAAGTTCAGTGCGACCCCAGCCGCCTTGCGCTCACAGTGAGAATGATCAAGGAGCATCGTGTCTAAATGGGCGATCGCCTGTTTGACCCACTGGGCGCTGGTGGGCTGCTTGAGGAATTTGATGGTGGGGAAGATGAGGGCAGGCAT
>CAZXWR010000320.1:0-4756 GCA_964644325.1 uncultured bacterium | reverse complement strand
CGCGCGATAGCCACTGCCGTCGCTGAATCAGCTCCGTTTCCATGAGGGCGATGTGAGCCGCTGGCCCGCCAAAGGCCGTAGCCCCCAGGGTCAGAAATACGAGCCCGATCTGGGCCAATGTCGGTGCACCCGGAGGGGCCGCGATGGCTGAGCGAGCTGACTCATCCTCAAGGGGCGTCATGACTCGAGCCTTTCGAGCGTTGCAGGGCCGCTTTCATCAAGAGGCGGTGGGAACTGCGTTCCGGGTCTGTGTCCGAGGGACGGCGTTGAATATATTGACCATCAGCCTGGAGTTCCCAGGCCAGACGATTATCCGCGATCAGTAAATCGAGTAGCTCCCGGAGCTGGCGGGCTAAATCTGGGTCTTCCACGGGCACCACCGCCTCCACCCGGCGCTCTAGGTTCCGCGGTCGCCAATCTGCACTGCCGATAAACACCTTGGGGCGACCGTTGTTGTGGAAGTAAAAAATGCGATCGTGCTCCAAAAATCGGCCAATAATACTGATTACCCGAATGTTTTCGCTAATGCCCTTCAGTCCCGGTCGAATTGAACAAATGCCGCGCACCACCAGGTCAATTTCCACCCCAACCTGGGAAGCCGCATAGAGGGCCGCAATGATATCGGTATCCACCAGAGAATTCATCTTGGCCATGATGCGCCCTTTCTTGCCATGGCGCTGGAGCTCTGTTTCTCGCTGGATATGCTCAATCATGCGATCGCGCAGGTTGACCGGAGCAATCAACAGTTTCCGGTAGGACATCTGCCGCGAGTAGCCCGTCAGGTAATTAAACAGGTCTGTTAGGTCAGCGCCTAGATCATCCCGGCAGCTAAAAAGCCCCAGGTCGGTATAGAGGCGAGCCGTTTTGGGGTTGTAGTTACCCGTCCCGATGTGAACATAGCGCCGGAGTTTTTCCCCCTCCCGACGCACCACCAGCACCACCTTTGTGTGGGTCTTGAGCCCGACCAGACCATAGACCACATGCACCCCCACTTTTTCCAGTTTACGGGCCCAAAGAATATTGTTCTCTTCATCAAAGCGGGCCTTGAGTTCCACCAAGGCCACCACCTGCTTGCCATTCTCCGCCGCCGCAATGAGGCTGCTGACAATGGGCGAGCCCACCAGCTTGGAGTCCCCTGCGGTGCGATAGAGGGTCATCTTAATGGTCAAGACCTTGGGGTCATGGGCCGCTTCCGTAATAAAGCGCTGCACCGAAGCCGAAAAGGACTCATAGGGATGGTGCACTAAAACATCCCCGGCGCGAATCACCGCAAAAATATCCTGAGAGTCATCCTCGGTTCGGCCTTCCCGTTCAGCGGCAACGGCTTGACTCAGCGGGGCGAGCTTCTTAAAGCGCGGCGGCACAACGGGTGTCCAAGGCGCTTCCTTGAGTTCTGGAAACGGTAGACCGCTCAAGGCAAACAGATCATTCAGACAAAGCAGCCCCTCAACGGCATACACATCGCGATCGCTCAGTTCCATCTCATCCATCAGGGTTGCCTGCAAATCTGGCGGCGTACCCACCTGAATTTCCATACGCACAACCGAGCCAAACCGCCGCTTGCGGAGTTCCTGCTCAATGGCGAGGAGCAAATCATCCGCTTCATCTTCTTCAATTTCAAAGTCAGCATTGCGGGTAATCCGAAACGGGTGACAGTCCTGCACATCCATCCCAGGAAACAGGTCGTGCAGGTTCTGGGCAATCACCTGCTCAATGGGAACTCCCTGCCAGCGGATGGCTTGATTTTCGTCCGTCACAATCGGCAATGCCACAAAGCGCGGCAGCATATTGGGAACCTTGACCCGTGCAAAGTGCTCCTCACCGCTCATCTTATCCGTGACCACCACCGCTAAGCTTAGGCTCAAGTTGGAAATATAGGGAAACGGATGGCCCGGATCGACCGCCAGGGGGGTCAGCACCGGAAAAATTTGCTCTTGAAAGTAGGTTCTCAAGAACGCTGTCTGGGTAGCACTGAGATCCGCATAGTCCAGGATGTGAATACCCTGCTTTGCCAACTCAGGCATTAAGTCTTGGCAAAAATACTGATGCTGTCGCTTCACCTGGGGCTTCAGCTCAGCATGGATGGCATTGAGCTGTTCTTCAGGGGTCATGCCATCTTGGGTGCGCAGTACTACATTGGCGGCAACTTGCTGCTTTAACCCAGAGACTCGCACCATAAAGTACTCGTCTAGGTTGGCGCAGAAAATTGCCATGAACTTGAGGCGCTCTAGCAAGAGATTGCGGGGGTCAAATGCCTCATGCAATACCCGTTCATTAAATCGGAGCCAGCTCAATTCGCGGTTGAGATAGTACTGCGAACTGTACAGCGCCTTGGGAACCGAGAAAGTCGAAGGCTTACGGTCGATGTCTGCAACTTCTACAACCTTGTCTAGTTGCGCTTCGGTTGGGGAGTGATGTCCGTTGGTTATTTCATCCTCTGGGGCGGAGGGCTGCGCCTGTTCAGCTTTTTCAAGGTGCTGGTGCAGCTGACGGGCCTGTTCAATGGATACAGAGCTGGTTGCAGCAGTGGCTGGCATGTTGAGCGTCTGGCACAGCGCCAAAACCTGTTGCGATCGCAAACCCAGTTCCTTGGCCAATTGATAGATACGAATCGTCGGCTGTTTCATTCTTTAAGGGGTGAAGTTGAAGGTCAATGTTGCCCTGGCTCAAAACGAACTTGTGGCGGTTTTTGTCATGGAGGAATAACAATAGACAACGGCGTCATGCGTTCAAACTCACGGTCTAGACCTGGAATGTTCTTCCCTCAATGGTCAGGGTTCAGCTGTGAGTAGACAGGCAACGTCAGCTAGGTCAATTGTGTCACAGCGCCAGGTGCAGTCTTGACCCGCCGTTGTCCATCATAGAGACAACGGCAGCCTGGGGTCGGTGCTGGCAAAAACGCTGACGATCGACCGTTCTTGTGTAAGATCATGGGCCGGATAGACTGCAAGGCCCCAGCGAACGTCCCAGCAAACGTCCCAGCAAACGTCATTCTCCTGGTTTTGCAAGATTTTCCCCTCAAAAAAATCCCAGCCTCAGGGTTGGCGGTTTATAGAAGTCTCTTGCTATGTTGTTAGTCTAATCAATGCGTCCAGAACCAGGTGAATAACGGGAGTATTTCTTATGACCAGCCCCATGAAAACTGGCCCCTCTCGTCACGCAGAACTCATGTCTGACGAAACGTTGATGCAGGCATTTGTGGACGGCTTTATTCGCGGAGACTCGGTTCTCTTAGCCAATCAAACCCTTAAGACTGAACCGCTGTTTGACAGTATGCAGCTGCTTTCTACCCGAGAGGGCATTGTGGCGACAGCCTATCCCTATGCTGCACCCATGAGTATTGTCCTGCGGACTGAAACGTCCTACGGCGATCGCCTGCATCAACTCCTGGCTGATCAGTGTTTTTATCCCTTAATGCAGGGTCCCGTGTCGGGGTGCTATCAGTATCAGTTTTGTGAACCCCCGGCGGGTTACAGCCTTTACTGTACAACCGCTAGAGAACTTTGGCGAGCTTGCTGGGGGCGGGGATTTGGCATCCGTTCGGGCATCCCCCTCGATTTGCTGGTTTGGCGTCAGGGACCATCCCGAGATAAAAATCAGTGGTATTCCTTGCGCGGGATGGACTGTGATCAGGGTCAGCTCATGGTCAAGATGCTGGGCTGGACTGATACTGTCCAGGGCGACGATTTAATTGTCTGGGCTAGACAGCTGCTGAAGACCGCTGAGACATCTGATCGATCTGATATGGCCTCAACCCGATCCCGTACTGATCTGCGCGGGGGCCATATCCCATTTCGACAGTAGACCCAGGCTGTCTAATTTGAGGGCGGGGGCGTTTGCCCGATGGCCTCTGAGAGGGTTCGCTGGGCTGCGGGACTGTAGAGTCTGAGGTAGTTCCAGTAGTTGCCCAGGACTTTTTTGACATAGCCATTGGTTTCTGGGAACGGAATGCGTTCCACAAATTCATCCGCATCTTGGCTATTGAAGCGCTGCAGCCAATCGTCAACGTTCCCAGGGCCGGCATTGTAGCTGGCGATCGCTAGCATGGTGTTGTCCTGGTAAGTCTGGTGGGTTGAGGCGAGGTAGTGGGTTCCCAGACGAATATTGTCTGCTGGGTCTTCTAGGTTGTATGGGTTCATGTCGAGCTGGCGAGCCACTTCTGCTGCCGTTTCGGGCATCAGCTGCATGAGCCCCGTCGCCCCCACAACGGAGCGAATTTTAGGCTGAAAGCGAGATTCTTGACGCATGAGCCCCAGAGCCAGAACTGGGTTCACAGTATATTTCTGAGCCCAAAACTGGACTTCGTTCCAATAGGGCTGCGGGTAGAGGGCCTGCCAGTAGCCAGGTTGACTGTGAAGGGTGGTGTAGAGTTGCTTATCCGCTGCGGTTAGGTTCGGTTCAAGTCGAGTGCGATCGCCCAGATTTTCCAGCATGAATATACCGTCCAGGTACTCCCCCACGCCAAGGCGAACTAGGCCATCCGTCAGCTGCTCGGCTAGGGAAGGCTGGTCTCGGGACTGGAACTCGACCTGCCAGTTTTGCCAAGCGGTTTGGGCTTCCCCCAGGGCATACAGTTCTCGCAACGCAGCCGACCCTACAGGCAACGTCAGTCGTTGTGGGGGAGCTTCTAGACCAGGGGTTTGGGTGCGCAGGGACTGAAAATCGCCGATCGGCCAGCCCGATAACGACCCAGCCCGCCACGCATAGTAAGACTCAGGGTAGCGCTGCCAGAGCTGGGTAAAGTGCTGCTGGCGCT
>CAZXWR010000319.1:0-4763 GCA_964644325.1 uncultured bacterium | reverse complement strand
CTCGACCGCTGCGTGGCGTTCGCGGTCCAGGAGGCCCGCCAGTCGCGCCGCAAAAATTGCCCAGGTCAGCCCGACCGACAGCGGCAGCACCGCCATCCACGGATAGAGCAGGACGCGCGCGGTCTCGGTCTTGAGGTTGCGGCGCCAGGCGAAGTCGAGCCAGGGTAGCGCCTCGATGAAGATCCAGCCGAAGAACAGCAGGCCGACCAGCATCGCAGCGCTATGCACTGCCAACGGGAACCGGGCTTGCAGCGCATTCGCGACGATCGATACCCGCACGTGCCGGGACCGCAGCGTGATCAGTGGCAGACCGAGGAACAGCGCCGCGCTCAGCAGCAGCCCAACGACATCTTCGGTGATGTGCAACGGCGTGGCGGCAAAGCGGCGCATGACCACGCTGGTGGTGATGAGCGCCACGATGCCGACCATGCAGAGCGCCGCGAGAACCGCCATCGCCAGCGCCAGGCCTTCCAGCCCCCGCGCAAGGCAGCGACGGATTAGTCCCATCGGGGCTGCTCAGCGCCCCAGTGCCGTCAAGACCCGCTGCCGGTAGTCCAGCGCGTTGCCGCCGGCCTCCTCGGCCAGCATCTGCCAGGTTTCGGAGACGGCCTCCAGAAACAGCGCCCGGTCTTCTTCGGGGAAGTCGTCGCCCCAGACCAGCCCGGTATCGACCAGGGCTGCGCGCGCCGCCATTTCGTTCTCGACATCCGCGTCATACTGGTTCGTCCGCTCCCAGAGTGCTGCCGCGGCATCGGTGATCACCGCGCGGATCTCGGGGTCCGTGGCCTCCCAGCGGCTGGTTGCGACACCCAAGGTATAGGGGGCCGAAGCCATCGGATAGAGGAACGAGGCGTAATTCGTCACCTCCTGCAGCGAGATCGTGTGCGCGTAGAGCGCCGGGTAGAGCGCACAATCGACAACACCGGTCCTGAGCGCGACGTAGGTTTCCTCTTGCGGGATGATCTGCGCCGAAACGCCCAGGCGTGTGAATGTTTCCACCTGTTCGCGCGCCCAGACCCTGAGCTTGATGTCGCGCAGATCGGCTAGCGTGTTGACCGGCTCATCGCGGCAGAACACCGACACCGACAATGTCGGAATGGCGACGAAACCGACCGTGGACACGCCCCAATCGGCGTATTCTTCCTCGTAGATCTCTTGGGCGACCGGCAGGACCGCCAGCAATTCGTCCACGGTGCTGATCGCACCCTGCACGAACACCGAACCGAGGGCGGGCGCGTCGCGGCCCAGATAGTTCGACCACATCAGGCTCATTTCCACCGCGTCCGTGGGCACCACGCGCAGCAAATCCGTGTTGCGCAGGCCCAGCGAGCCACCGTGATAGACGGTGAGGGTAAAGTCGCGGTCGGCCAGTGCGGCGTTCACTTCGTCGGTGAACCGGGCGATCTGAGCCGATTCGGGCCGCGTTTCCGGCAGGAAGTTGTTCAGGCGCCACTCCTCGGCGGCACTCGAAGAGGCCATGCCGCTGCTCAGCGCGACGCTCAGGGCTGCGGTAGCGATCGTTTTTTTCATCTGCTTTCCTTCTGTCGAGGGGCTCTTCTGTCGAGGGTCAGGGTGTTCTGGATGCCGGAATATCGAGAGGGGACCAAGGGGTCGTACAGATCTATCCAAGCGTTGCAACATGGTAGCGAGCGGTAGTCGATGTCCCAAGGCTTCACGCGGCCCGTACCTCCCATTGCTCTGCCGAGCGAGCAACACGACCGTGCTCGATCTTCGCGTCGGCGAGGTGGTCAAGCCCGTGGTCGGCGACACGCTCGATCTCGACGGGCGGCTCTTGGCGGCGACCTGCGCAGCTGCTCCAAGCCGAGCTGCAGCAGGCCGAGCGCGCGGTCGCCACCGCCATGTGCCAGGCGACGGTGGTGCTGCAGGCCGATATGGCGATGGCCGCCGCAAAATCACGTCCCTCGGCTGGGAGCGCCGCATCGGCATGCGCCTGCGCTTCCTCTACCGGAGGAACGGTCCGTCGCTCCTGGTCGCCGACAATGCCCGACTCAGCGGTCGGGGCCGAGCGGTCGGCAATACCGGCAGCCGCCGCGGCGCCAGCTTCACCCGGCTCGCCGGGCGGACCACCGTGCCGATCTTCATCCTGGTGCCGCAAGTGACGCTGCAAAATCGGCTCGACATCGACGCGCCGGCGGCCACGTGGGCACGGCGGCTGCCGGGGCTCGTCGACCGGGCGTGGGTGGCGCAGCCCAGCTGATCGCCTGTGCCAGTCGGGTCGTTGCGTCTGAATAGTCGTAGGAAATACGGGACCAAACCGTTCGCTTGACCTAACCCGAAGCGGCCACGCCCGCCAATCGCCTGCGGCCGCATTTCTTTCCGGCCGTCAAGCTGCGGGGCGGTCGGGCGGCTCGGTGGGCAGGACCTCGATGATGCGACCACAGAGCCGGAAAGTGCCGCTGACGACGGCGCCCTCCGGCGGTGGCTGGTCGAGCAGGCGGTCGTCGATCATGGCGTCGTAGGTTCCGCCATAGCTCTCGAGCTCGAGCCAATGGTAGGCCAGTCCGCTCAGGCTGTTGACGCGGCGCAGCACCTGTCGGACGTGGCCATTGATGATGGCCCTGGGTTCGGGCGGCTCGATCGGTGTGCCGTCCGGCTCGAACATGCCGGATGGGATGAACGCTTGCGAGGCCAGGCTGCCGGCCTCGGCTTTCACGGCCTGATAGGCCGCGACGCCGGCGTGGACGGTGATCGTCTCGGCGAAGGCGGCGATCCGCAGGGCGACCGCTGTCGGCAGGTCGAGGGCGGCATGGCAGGGGAAGTCCGGGGCCTCGAAGACGAAGGGGTAGGCCCAGCCGCTGTCATCGCCCTCGAACCAGAGCGCAAAGGCTTGAAAGCCGCCGATGGCGGCGGCGCGGTCGGGCCAGGTGACCCGCGCGTCGAGCCGGGCGACGACGACCGAGTTGCCGCCGAAGTAGGGGACAAGCCCGGCCGACCGGCCGCTCTGGTCGACATGCTGCCAGAGCTCGGCGCCGCTGGGGCAAGCCCACCGCCAGGCGGTGCCGTCCGCGACCTCGGTCTTCTCGCTGCGCTCGAGGGCTCGTTCGGTGAGCGCGAAGAACGTCTCGGTCGCATCGGTGGCGAAGCCGATGCTGGTGAAACTGTTGGGCATGCGAGCTTTCCCGCAAGGTGGCGCCCGGTCGACGGAAGGGGCCGGGCGAGCGTCAGGCAAACGTGGCCGGCAGAGACGGCTGCATGCGTGCGCTCATGCGCCATCCGTAGCGGTGCGCAAGGGGTGTGGTTCTGATGGCGGTCGGGCCCTACACGACCTTCCCGGCCCAACACTGCACCAGGTTGCACTGGGCAAACCCGATCGAGCGCCTCAACGGCGGAATCAAATGCCGTACCGGATCATCGGCATCTTCTCCAAGGAGGGCGGCATTTGCCGCCCTCCTTGGGACCCTGCTGCTCGAAAAAACGACGAATGGTCGGTCCCAAGATCACGCTACATGACCTTGAGACCACCGCCCAGACCGGCGATGCTGGCGCCGTCAGGCTCACCGACATGACCGGCTGACCCATGGGACACGATCGTCTCGTGCTCTCCCCAACTTGTCAGCTGAGGTCGTATAGCGTGTACCGGGCACTCGGCGGGCACATGCTCGGCGCGTCGCGGTCCGGGCGATTAAAATTCGCCCCCACCAGCCAGTCGAGCCACTGCCAACCCTTGCCGGTTTGAGCCAAACGGCTCTGTTGCTGCTCCAGCTCGGCCTGGGCGCTCAAGTACAGGGCTTTTTTTCGGTAGTCGTTTTTCATGCGCTCCATTTCCGAGGCCCGTTGTTCAATCAACCGACGATCGACAAAGCGATCCAGGAACGCATTGATTGCCGCCTTCGCTGCGTTCTCGGCCTCGATTTCGGCAGCGACAGCAGCCTCGGCGCTGGCAAGTTCCGTCTTCGCCGCATCAAGCGACGCCACGAGCCCCTCGAGCTTGATCCGGTTCGCCTGAGCGCGCTCGAGCCTGGTCTCGGCGCTGCCGGCAGCGGCTTCGATGGCTCGTAGCTCTTGATGTAGCGCGTTGATCTCGCGCTCGTTCAGATCAGCCTCTTCGAGCGCGGCGATTGCTACGAGAGTGTCGGTACTGTTGATCTCCTGAGCCCACTGCTCGAGCCGCTTGCGCATGCGCGGGCCTGTCGTCCATACACGCCTTTCTTTATCCCACCGGGCCGAGGCAAAGGCGGCTTTGAAAGCCTCCTTGAGCCGGTACGGATAGATGACGTCGTAGCCGGCGCCGGTCTTGATGATAGAAACAACAGGCATGGAGAACCTCCAGGTGGGGGACAAACGCTCCAGCCCGGACGTAGCCGCGGCTGGATAATAGTGACCTGGAGTCGGTCGACCGTGTCGGTTCCTTACCTTGAGCAGCCCGTCTGTCGCTGCTGGCGAGCCGGTTCAACTGGCCCTGGCGCCGTGTTCTCTACCTTGTCGGTGGCCGTCGACGCGTCGTCGCGATCGTCGTGCTCGCTGAGTTTTTCGATCTGCTAGACCGCAGCTGGCGTCAAATGCCGCCTCTGCGAAGGCGGCCTTTCTTCGCGCTGCCCGTTTGCGCTCCAAGTCCAGTCGACGCTACTGTTCGGCAATATTGCAGCTTGGAGAATTCGCTTTATGGGCGCAACGGATCGGGACCGGTTGGCCGGCCTTCTGACGTTCGGCTCGGAGATCCTGGCCGCGAAGGAGAAGATCACCTTCGCCATGGCCGACTACCAGGCTGGCGGCGTTTTTCGCGAAGAGCTGATCGGCAGGCT
>CAZXWR010000318.1:0-4774 GCA_964644325.1 uncultured bacterium | reverse complement strand
CGAGGTCGGCGATCGCCCCTTCATGGTCTAGGGGCACACCCGCCTGGAGCACCAGCCAGGTCATGGCCCGGTACATCGCCCCGGTATCGAGGTACAGCAGACCGAGCTGCGCCGCGCAGTTGCGGGTCACGGTAGACTTCCCAGCTCCAGCGGGGCCGTCAATGGCTAAAATAGGCGGTCGGGCGTCTAGCATCACGTTGTCAATCAGTCGGGTGTTCTCTACTTTTGCGGCGATCGCCAACAAACCCAGGCGATCCACTTGGGCCAAGGGTGTCAGGGTGTCAGGGTCAACCAGCTCCACATACTCTAGGGCAATGTCCGGGTTTTTGGCCAAGGTGGCCTGAACAGTACTGAGGAGGGTCTGACGATCGCGCTGACCACCCTGAAACTTGTCCTGGGCAGCGCTTAAGCTTTGGTTTAAGCGAAGGGCCAACGCCCGCCCGTTGCGGGTGAGGTACTGATTCCGAGAACTAAAGGCCAGACCCTGTTCATTGCGGATTGTTGGACAGGGAACCAGAGTTGTCCGTAAATTTAGGTCTGCTACCGTGCGCTGTAAAATGGCTAGCTGCTGCGCATCCTTGCGACCAAAGTAGGCGCGATCCGGTTGAATCAGGGCCAACAGCTTCGTGACGATGGTGGCAACGCCCTGAAAATGGCCGGGTCGAGCGCGACCGCAGAGAACCCGCAGCATCGCTTCCGGGGGGCAAACCTGGGTCATGGGCTGTGTCGCCAGCAGTTCGGCGGCTTGGGGCACAAAAACAGCATCCACCCCGTTTGCTTCGCACAGCGCCAGATCCGCGTCTAAGTCTCGCGGGTACTGGCTAAAGTCTTCCGTGGGGCCAAACTGCAGCGGATTCACAAAAATACTGACAATCACGCAGGCATTTTCTTGGCGGGCCCGCCGCACTAAACTGAGATGCCCCGGATGCAGGGCTCCCATCGTGGGCACAAACCCAAGTCGCCCCCGGATAGTTCCAGGAGCTGCTGCGGTGACAGACCAAAATCTTAAAAAAGTGCTCAGTCCCGCCACGGTGTGCAAAATCGGAATAGCAGTCTGCGTCATAACGCCTGATTTTTTGCCCCCATTCATCCTGACTGAATCCATGATTCATGTCTAGCTCAGTTTATGTCTGGCCTAATTCATGTCTGGCCCGGTTCCTCGCGACAGCGCTGTTTTGCGTACTCCCATCGTGCTGCACTGGATCTAGTGTCTAACAGCGTTGGGTAACAGCGTTGGGTTCCACTCACTCGGTCGTCCTGACCCAGTTATCTTGACCTGGCGGTTCTGAACCCAGATCTGGATTAGGCCTGAATTGGATCCTCCAACATCAGCTTGGATCGTTTCAGGGGCTCCGGAATTGAGACCGGATATTGACCGTTAAAGCAGGCCAAACAAAAACTATCCGACGTGGCCTGGGTGGCTGCAACCATGCCCTGCCAGCTCAGGTAGCACAGGGAGTCAACTCCAATTTGGTCGGCTATTTCAGCCACGGACTTGGTGGCTGCAATCAGGTGGTCTTGACTATCGGTATCAATGCCGTAAAAACAGGGGTGGGTCACAGGGGGTGAAGAAATGCGCATGTGCACCTCTTTGGCCCCGGCATCTCGCAGTGCTTTAACAATTTTACGACTGGTGGTGCCGCGCACAATGGAGTCATCGACGATGACCACCCGCTTGCCTTCCAGGACGTCCCGGAGGGGGTTGAGCTTCATCCGGATGCCGAGTTCGCGCATATTTTGGGTGGGCTGAATGAAGGTGCGGCCCACGTAGCGGTTTTTGATCAGACCTTCAACGTAGGGAATTCCAGATGACTGGGCAAAGCCAATGGCGGCAGGAATTCCTGAGTCGGGTACGGCAATGACAATATCGGCTGCTGCGGGGGACTCTTGGGCTAGCTGATGACCGATGCGTACACGGTAGCTGTAGAGGCTTTCGCCCTCCATCTGGCTATCGGGACGGGCAAAGTAAATCATCTCAAAGATGCACAGCTTACGAGCAGGCTGATCCGTCCACATGATCGACTGTAGCCCTCTGTCTGTAATCCAAACCAGTTCTCCTGGCTGCACGTCCCGCAGGTAGGAGGCTCCAATGATGTCTAGGGCGCAGGTTTCTGAGGCCAGCACAAAACGATCTGGGCCGGGAGCTGCATCTTCATCCGCTGGCAGCTGGCCAATGACCAGGGGCCGAATCCCTTGGGGATCGCGCACGCCCATGATGCCCTCTGGAGTGCCAATGACCAGGCTAAAGGCCCCTTCACATTGCTTGAATGCAGCGATCGCACTGTCTAGCCAGGTTTTGCCCAGTTCAACTTCATGGGCTATGGCGTAGGCAATGCCTTCGGAATCGGTGGTGGTTTCGAGGGTCCAGTCGTCTGCGAGCAGGCGATCGCGCAGTTCCACGGTATTGACCAGGTTGCCGTTGTGAGCTAGCACCAGTGAACCTAGCCGAGTCTCGACCACAACGGGCTGAGCATTCACAATCCGGCTGGAGCCTGTGGTGGAATAGCGAGTGTGCCCCACGGCAATGGAGCCAGCGAGAGACTGCAAAATCTTTTCATCAAAGACCTGGGTCACCAACCCCATGTCTTTATGGACATGAACATGGCCGTTCTTGGTAAAGGTGGCAATGCCGGCGGATTCCTGCCCGCGATGTTGCAGGGCGAATAGACCAAAGTAAGCCATTTTGGCCGCTTCAATTCCTGGGGCATAGAGGCCGAATACCCCACAGGCTTCTTCCGGCTTATCGGGCAAAAGCGGCTGATCGGGGGGTACAGCGGCAGCCAGGGGAGACACGACTGAATGGGGCGGCAGCGCAGATAAATCGGACATGTCTCGGTAGGGCTCCTGAAGGACAAGATCAGTGAAGGGGACTGGCGGGTCGGCAGCATGGGCCGCCTGGTTTTCGCGGGCGTTTACGGTTCAGCGGTTAGATAAGATTCAATCGCATTGAGCCAGGGATCGGCCATCTCTTCCATCCTAGCCTTGATTAAGAGTGGGTTATCAGCGCCGTGCATTTCTAGGCCACGGCTACGGTCTGTAACATGGCCCAAATTCATCCAGTCTTGGTTCAAGGCTGCTTGGAGGTATTCCTCCCAAGTCGCTTGTTGGGCAGGGTCAATTGAAACGAGGATGCGGGCGCCCCCCTCGCCAAATAACAATTCATCCCAACGCTGGCTCGGGGCTGGTCGGGGCAAGGTGATAGCTGCCCCCAGATCTCCCGCAATGCAGGCTTCGGCTAAGGCGATCGCCACCCCCCCTTCTGCGGCATCATGGGCTGAGCGTACCCACCCTTGGGCAATGCCATAGCGACAAGCCGACTGCACGGCTATTTCCAGGTCAAAATCAACCCGAGGCGGTCGTCCCGCTACCTGCTGGTGAATGGCGCTCAGGTATTCTGACCCGCCCAGCGTCACCAGGGGAGAAGCCTGTCCTAAGGGAACCCCTAGCAGATAAATTAAATCTTGTGCCTGTCGCCAGCCTTGACCCACCACCTGCTGGATATTCTCCACGAGTCCGACCATGCCCACAACGGGCGTGGGATAAATGGGCTGGGGGTTGCCCTGACTATCTAAGGTTTCGTTATAGAGGGAGACGTTGCCGCCTGTGACAGGCGTCTGCATAGCACGACAGCCCTCCGCGAGACCACGACAGGCTTCTGCGAGCTGCCAGTAGCCGACAGGCTTTTCAGGACTGCCAAAATTCAAATTATCCGTGACAGCGATGGGTTCAGCGCCGACACAGCTCAGGTTCCGGGCTGCCTCTGCCACCGTGGCTTTCGCCCCTTCATAGGGATCCAAGTAGACGTAGCGAGCATTGCAGTCCACTGTGGCCGCAACACCGCGGCTGGATTGGGCTGCAGCCTGGGGCGGATCGACAGGACGCAGTCGCACGACAGCGGCATCAGCACCACCAGGGAGCAAAACAGTATTGTTCTGTACCTGGTGATCGTACTGGCGGTAAACCCAGCGTTTAGATGCAATGGAGGGGGTTCCCAGCAAGGTCAGCAGCACTTGAGTCCAGGACATATCGGCAGGCTGTGTCAGCCCCTCTGTGGTGCAGGAGGGGAGGCGATCGCTCGTCCAGCGCCAGGCTTCTGCTGCATAGGTCGGTGGAGTTTCTAAGATGGCGCGTGGATAAATTGGCGTGTTGTCAGACAGTGCTGTTGCCGGAATTTCCGCTGCGATACCCCCTTGAAACCGGATCCGCACAATAGGATCGGCAATCACTTCCCCGGCCACCACCGCCTGTAGACCCCAGCGATGGAAAATCTCAATCAGCGCTTGCTCACGACCTTTATGGGCTACAAAGAGCATCCGCTCTTGGGATTCCGACAGCAGGTACTCGTAAGGCACCATGCCCACTTCCCGCACCGGAATTTTATCCAGGTCAAGATCAATCCCTACCCCACCCTTCGCGGCCATTTCCGCTGTCGAGCAGGTAATGCCAGCAGCACCCATATCTTGGGCTGCCACAACGGCATCGGTCTTAAAGGCTTCTAAACAGGCTTCAATTAACGACTTCTCTAAAAATGGATCGCCCACCTGCACCGCAGGGCGATCGGCTTCTGAGGCATCACTCAGCTCGGCACTGGCAAAACTGGCTCCGCCCATGCCGTCCCGACCCGTGGTGGAGCCTACGTACAGCACTGGATTGCCTACGCCAGCGGCCCCTGATTTGACAATTTCTGGGGTTTCCATCAGTCCCAGAGCCATAGCGTTCACCAGCGGGTTACCGGAATAGGCCGGGTCAAAATAGACTTCACCGCCCACGGTCG
>CAZXWR010000317.1:0-4800 GCA_964644325.1 uncultured bacterium | reverse complement strand
ACCCTTGCAGTTCGACCAGCTTGTCTCACAGTAGTTTTAGTTGCACATCGCGTGACATAGCTATACAAAACTGAGGGACGCCATGCCGCAGCGGCTCAGTTGCGATATTCAGTTGCGATATTCAGTGCTGATCTCAATATCCAGGCTATCGCGATCGACTGTGACGTAGAACTGGTTAGGACGGCAGCAGACCTGGCAGTCTTCCACATAGGATTGCTCATAGCCAGCACTCACATCGACAAACGTGGTGCTCACCTCGCCACAAAACGCACATTGGTAGTCGACAGCCTCTTCCATAATCATCCTTGGTTTTGACGGCAGCATTGACGACAGATTTGAAACACTGGCCCTCTTGTCAAAGAGCCTTCAGATCGGTCATGCTCAGGGTTATCCCTTTGCAAACTCCCAAATCCTATGCGATCGCTCGTTTTAACCCTGGTTCTTGTCAGTATTGGCACCCCCGCAATGGCCACGACCTGTGAAGAAAGCTTTCGTAAAAAGGGAGATTTTTTCAATGGCGCTGCCTATACAGCGCAGATTCAGATAGAAGGGATGTCGGTCGAGAAAGCCTTTTCTCAACTGCGGCCTATTTTGGCACGCGAGAGCATTCAAACCCTCAGCACCGATTTGGAACTGGGCATTATGAAAGCGGAAAACCCAGCCACACCCTTTCAACGGGCCTTACCCATTGATATTTTCGCCTCCACTGATAATAATCTGCTGACAGTTGAGATGGTCTTTACCCTCCCAGGTGGTGTCGGTGCCAGTAAGTCAACGGTACAGAAACACCTGTGCAATGCCCTCAATCAGCTATTGCCCAAGGGGACTACCACTGCCGCAGGTGCCACCGCTGTGCAGGCAGCACCTATCGAAGTAGAAGCCATTGCCCTGGGACAACAGGTCAACGAGGCAGCCGATAATCCGGCTCGTCTGCGGGTGAATTTTATTGGTAAAACCTTCAAGGTCAGTGGTAATGTCCTCAGTATTGCGGATCGAGGCGGCTCTTATACTGTGTCATTTGCAGGTGCATCACCGACAACGGACGGCACTACACCTGCACCAATGACGATCGCCTGTGCTATGGCCCCAAATCAAGATATCATCGTTGCCGCATTAGAGACCAATAAACCCACAACCCTGCTGGGGCGCTTCCAGGGCTTTGACAGTGCGACCCAAACCATCAAACTCCAAGAGTGCAGCGGACTCTAAAGATTTTAAGCTAGGGCTTTTGTCCCATACAAAAAAAGATGAGTGATTTAATATCACTCATCTCGGCCTTGGTTCAATTCTGTGGAAAAGGTCTGGTTAGCGTGCTGCCAGCTCCGTGAGTTTGGTCAGCACCTGATTCGAGCGCTCGGTGAAGGTTTTCATGCCTTCGGCGTCAAAGCCTTTCTGGGCCATCAGAGCGAGGTCGTAAACATACTCGCAAATCTGCTGGGTTAATGCCGCAGAAGGCGACTCGCCGTCCCCACTAATCACAGCTCCCTGACTGATGTTGACCAGATTCTGAATCATGGGGTGGGCTGTATTCACCATCAGGGTATGGTCTTCTGGAAACTGGACATTCTGCTGCTGCATCATGGCCATCATTTCCTGCATGCGGCGGGCCGACTCCGGCAGCAACACCATCGCCGGCGGTGCCCCTTCGGATTTCAGCGCTTCAGTACGGATGGTGAGTTTGGGCTTATTGAGGGCTTTCTCAAAGAGTCCCTTGATTTGCTCGGTGCGGGTTTGGTTGGTTTTGGGGTCAACAATTTCCGCTTCGTTACTTTTATCAATCAGGGTTTCATCCAGGTCGGAGTCGACCCGCAGGAACTTCACCTCCGAATATTCCCGCTCTAAAAAGGGCACAAAGTGGGTGTCGATAAAGGTATCCATGAACAGGACTTCAATGCCCTGACTCTTGTGGAGTTCGACATAGGTGGCCTGGTTCACTTCATCGGTACAGTAGTACACCTTATTTTCATGGCGCTCTTTATTGCGCTCCAGGTATTCCTTGATGGTGGTGTAGCCCCCTTGAATCCGGGTTTCATTCCAGGCATCGGTTTCGCCCTCTTCAGGGCCACTATCCGCTGCCGTTTCAGCCGTGGTTCGGAAGATGAGGATATCTTCAACTTGCTTTTTGAACTTCTCGTCGTTGATCGAGCCAAACTTAATGAAGGTGCCTAAATCCTGCCAGCAGCGGATGTATTCATCCCGATCGTCGCGGTACAGTTCCTTGAGGCGATCGCCAACTTTTTTAGCAATGTGGTTCGCGATTTGCCGCACCGTGCGATCGTTTTGCAGGAAGCTGCGGGAGACATTCAGGGGAATATCGGTACTGTCAATCACCCCGCGCAAAGGCATCAAGAACTGGGGGATGACCTCCTCGCAGTTGTCACTGACAAAGACCTGATTACAAAACAGCTTGATCTGGCCCTTCGAGACATCAATATCGGGCCGGATCTTAGGGAAATAGAGAATGCCATTGACGATGAAGGGATAGTCCGTATTGACATGCACCCACAGCAGGGGCTCTTCCTGGAAGGGATACAGGTAGTTATAAAACTCCAGGTAGTCTTCCTTGGTTAAGCTGCTGGGCGACTCCTTCCAGGGCGCTTTCTGACGGTTAATCTGCTCGTCTGCCAGCTTGATGGTCACGGGCAGAAAATCGCAGTAGGTTTTGATGAGCTGCTTGATCCGCTCCGCTTCTAGGTATTCCTTTTCCTCGTCCTGAAGGGTGAGGGTAATGGTCGTGCCCTGGGTGGTGCGCTCCGAAGGCGTCAGGGAAAACTCGGTCGAGCCATCACAGGACCAGTGAACCGCTTCAGCTCCTTCCTTGTAGGACAGCGTGTCAATTTCAACCTGCTTCGCCACCATAAACGATGAGTAAAAGCCCAGGCCAAAGTGACCAATGATGGCCTGATCGCCGCTGGCTTTATATTTCTCGACGAATTCCTCGGCACTGGAGAAGGCCACCTGGTTAATATATTTTTTGACCTCATCGGCGGTCATGCCGATGCCGTTGTCGGTAATCGATAGCTGCTGCTTGTCTTGATCAATGGTCAGCAGGATTTCTGGTTCTGGAACCTCCCCAGCGTACTCCCCCGATAGCGAAACCATCTTTAACTTTTGGATGGCATCCACGCCATTGGAAACCAGCTCCCGCAGGAATATTTCGTGGTCGGAGTACAGCCACTTCTTGATGATGGGGAAGATATTCTCGGTATGAATTGAGATGGTGCCCTGTTCTGCGATCGCCATAGCAGCTCTCTCACTCGGTAAATGAAATGACTAAAGTTGGGGTCAAGATAGTAACCGATCACATCATGGGTGATGGGCAAGGGTACTGGCAATGCCCAATTTCCCGATGGCTTCTATTCGGATATCCCTACATCCACAGTGCTTTAGCACAAAACAAAGGCCGCAGGGAGCACCCTCTCACCCCCACGACCCACCGATAACTGCCGACTTCGCATTAGCCCCCCTTGAGGAAGGGCATCAACCAATCCTTCAGTTCAGCAAGATCAGCTCTGCTTGCCACAATGCCCGCAATTCCATGACATCAATCCCATACTTCTGCCTTAGACTCTCAATCGTCTGTTGATGATGGATATCAAAATTCTCGCGGTGGATATTCCTGTACTCTAATTTCTGTCCATACAAAAATCCTAGGTCGAATGCCCGCAAGTGCAGTTGATTAAACCGATAGATATTCGGATAAAAGAACCGAGAAAACAGCTTAAAGATGGAGATATGACGGGGCTCAACCTCATCACAATTTCCCATTGTGAAACCAATCACAAAAGCCTCATCAAAATTGCTCATGCCCCGATTCAGCAAAATATGAATACAGTCATGACCATACAAGTCAACATTGCCGGGTAAGGCAATTGGGCTAGCCGGATTCTCCAGCATCCAAACTTGAAAAGGAATATCGGCCTGCTTATCCTTCACGAATGAGCGGTAGGCTTCACCCAGTGTTAACTGACCAATCTCTTGTTCAGTCGTCATGTGACAGAGTTTCAAGGACTCTCTGACTTCTGGGGACTCTCTGACTTCTATTGCAGCACCCATCTGTAAATCCCTAAGCAATCAACGAATACAAACAAGGCAGCAGAGTAGAGAATCAGACTTTTATTGCCCACAATCGTGCTAGAGAGCAACATCTGACCCGAACTCATCGCCAGAACCACAAAGCCATACTTGCTAACGTCGGTGTTGGACGCCAGCATGGTACCCCCAGCGATCGCACAGGCCGTGCTCGAAAAGCGCAGGAATTTGACAAAAAATGAATCATCTTTCCGCCGTGACGGAGCTGGCTCAACCCCACGCGACACAGCAGGAGCAGTCGGGGCAGTAGAGACTGTCGGAACCGCAGGAACGGTTTCAGCTTCAGGCTGTACTGAAGGAACGGTTTCGGGATTAGGGTCAGGCATAGTACAGGTCTTCTAAATAGATTCGCACGGAGCGTTATGAGGCCGACAGCGTCAGCAGAACTCTGGGAAGCTGAGCCTCATTGAAATGTTTTTATTTTGAAAACGAATTTCTTTCCAAGACTATCCAGGGGCACCGAGAATCTCCATCGGTATAAACACCGAAAACCCCAGAAAATCACGCGGATCAACTTTTTTGGGCAGCTGGAGCGGTGCAGAGAGCAGGTTGCCCAAAACAAACGGTCAGGGTGACAGACCTGACGCGATGAAAAGAAGTGGGGGCTAAGTCTGGCTTAGAATTCCGTGGTTTTACTGTGAAACTCCGAAAATTTTATGGGCAACCTAGGGGAAAGCCTAAGGTTTAGTTCCATAACGACTCATCTGA
>CAZXWR010000316.1:0-4819 GCA_964644325.1 uncultured bacterium | reverse complement strand
CTAAAGTCCAAGCTATAGCTCGTGGGCTATCAGCACTTTTTGAGAAATTGCGTTCCCACAGTGTCTCGTAGTCTGGAACGTGCTCCGTAATCGCGTAGAGTGTAGTGTGAGAGAAGTACACAAACGATGCACCATATAACAATGAGCCTATGAGGCCCAAGGTGCCGATCTTTTGATGTTGAACCGCGTAAAGACCAACCATCAAAAACGGCAGCACCATAAAGGCAAAATAGTTCGCCCAAAGCTGCCGAGCAGAGAAACCGCCAGAGATCCATTCAGCAATATCCGTTAGCGTATGAACACCAGGAGCCACAATTGCACCGATGCCGACAAGCGTTTGTAATTGACGAACCGATAGACTCATGGCTTTAAATAAGAATCGGCGGTGGCGGATGCCGTATTGCGTCTTGCTTCAGCGGATCGTCCGACTGCAATCGGCTTGTTGTGCGGTGTTTTTACTGACTTACTGACTAATTCTGAAAACATGACCATCTGGATGCCTCAGATGGCATTCTCTGGCACCCCAAGGCATATCTTCAGGAGGGAACACCACCTCGATTCCAGAAGCCTGAGCCTGAACATATATTTCATCCACATCCTCAACCCAAACTGACATCCAGGAACCTTTGTCTTGTGTTTCATCCCCACCAGGCCCAAAGGTATTTATATTCTCACCTTTACCGCGTCCCCCCTGCCCATCTTGACACAAGAAGATCTCACACTCTCCAGACCCAACAGCACCGAACCCAGGTGGATCACCCCAATCCCACTTTTTTTCCCAACCCCATTTCTCAAACCAGTCGAAGCTTTGCCTCAAACTTGAAACATTAAGAATTGGTGTAATAGCCTTAACCGTCATTTTCTGTTTCTCCAACACACGAAATGAACGCAACACTTGGAAGTTAATTCACTCACCCAACATTTAAGAACTTATCAAAAAATATCCCAAGCTCGTAAGCTATTACGACAGATTTTCACATAGATATCCAATATAGCAGGGTTTTATGAGAACTCTGTTTATTTTTATTTGCAGTCAAACTTACGATGCAAATGCAAAATTTCTCTGTAAGAATTTTGATAAAAAGTTGAACTATCGCCCTTCCCTAAACCGTAACCGTCCCTGGAACTCATATTGAGCTTAGTGTTCAACGAGTTTAATAGGGTTTCAGCTTCTACTTTGAGCGGTCTTTAGACCTGAAATGGCTGAAACAACCAATCTTCGTCAGATGCCAGGGACAGTTACCCTAAACCACACCCCAATCCCACCAGGAATCCCTACAAAGTGATCGCTCCAAAAAACGCCAAGAACATCAGTAGGCTACTACAAAGCCCTTCCCTGTTGACGAGACTCCTACTGCGCGATCGCACTCGGCTGGGTTTTCCTTTGAGCCAGTTCCATTCCTGCCACCAGCGATCGCCTGCTGTGGGTTTGGGCGGCTTTTTCTCCCTGGTGGTTGAGGAGGTGGCTGTAAATGGGGTCGTGCTGCATCATTTCCAGAACATCCTTGTGAGGAAGCCCACCTGCGATCGCATTGGCTGCGACACGGGCGCTGAATTCCTGGGGTGAAGTTTTGGGTACTCCTGCTGAATATCGGTTGAAGTGGGCCTGGGCTTGGTCATTGTGCAGGGCGGCGATCGTTGTAAGGCAGGCTAAGGAAACATCCGCTTAGCTAGATAATCTTTCCTTAAACTTAGGCTGTCACGATGTGGAAACTACATAACTGCTTCACACAAGATTGGGCGATAGCCTTTGGAGAGGCTATCGTTTTGGGTATTTCAAAATGAATGAGTTGGGTATAAAACCCTCATTCACTCGCCCAAGATAACTTCTCAGACTAATGCAGAGACTAGATACGGTCGGTATGCAACAGGATTGTTACGCAGCTGACAATTCAGTATTCTGGAACACACAACATTACTATCGAATACAGAGAATATACTGCATGCCTTCAGCTCCTGCTTGTACTCGGATCTGATTGCCTGTGGACTCGAATAATGCAGCCTCTTGTGGCTGAATCAGCTGCTCATTATCACCTAACTTTCCAGCACCGTTAATTGCGAATAGAAAGGCAATTTGATTTGGCAAAATTTCATGTTTTTGTGTCTTATTGGCCGGTATGGTGACATCCAGGAATTGAATGGGAACTGTAATATTGAGTGGCGATGTCAATCCTTGGTAATAACCCAACACAATACGAATTCTTCCGCCAGTGGGCGTCATGTAGATCGGGATATTGGCAGATTTGAGATGTAGAGCTTTTGCCGGGGCATCCCTATCAGCGGCTGGCAAATCCACAAACATTTGAATGCCGTGACAAAGTTTGCCTGGTTCAATAGGGGTTTCTTCGTGTCTGATGCCTGAACCGGCCTGTGTCCAGTGCAGATCGCCAGGATGAATCAAGGAGCAATCGCCTTGACTATCCTGATTAAAAAATGATCCTTCCGAATCCTCAAACATATAGGTCACAGCCGCAATGCCTTGGTGCGGATGTTCACTAAAAGTCGGCTGACTCATAAAGTAGTGATCGAGTTGAATGAAGGGCTGAATTGCGGTGCCCAAGCTTTGCTGTCCTACGCTGTAAGCTTTGAACCCTTTTCCGTGGGCAAAGGGTTTCGCTTGGACAATTCGGCTAGTGTTGCGAATCGTCATCGTATTCATGATGTGACCTCACTGGTTTCAGTCGATGAATGCTGCAATAGTCCCAAACTGGCAAAGATGAGTGCCGATATAGCGAAAGCTGTTCTTACCCAATGCCAAGTTGCCCAAGTTTCGATCGCGGTTGAAATTTGAGGCAGTGAAATGGTTCGGCTCAGGAACTCGGCATTTGCTCCTGAAAAATAGATTGGAAACGTGAGCGTACAGACAAAGATACAAATTGAACTCAGCCCTAAAGTAAGTCGGCTTGACGGTTGCGATTTCCAAGCAGTGCCAAACGCCGCGAGCGTCAACACTAAAGCGATCATATTCAATGGCACCATCAAGGTTGGAAAGCGGAAGAAGTTATCGCTCATCCAATCAAGAAAAACTTCCGGTGCGGCTGACTGCCAAAACTTAACAACAACCAACGCAATGAAGAGAAAGGCACCCGAGAATAGGCCAAGTATGATAACAGACAGTAAATTGAGAATTCTCGCAAGATGGAACATAAGTTACTCCTTAAAAGACGTTACGCTGCGGCTCGGATAGCGTAACGCGAATCGTTATGCTGCCATCATTTAGTAGCCAAGGACGAATTTTGTAGGTGCGGGCACCACTACTGTGCATGGGATCGGCTTGGGCGATCGCCGTGGCTTCTTCTACTGACGATGCCCGATAAATCAACATGCCATCGCCTTCAAAATATTGCCCATCATCTGTCCAGAGCGGCCCCGCACCAAACAACACATCGCGCTCTTCCAGATTCCTCAGATAGGCTCGGTGCTCCGTCAGATTCTCTTTTACTACTTCGAGACTGGTCGCGGTGGAAGTCACCACGTACAGCTGCATCCGCAGAGAGGGTACAGAGCCTTCGATGATCTTACTGGCTTCAACTCGGTTAGCATTCATGCGGTTTTCTTCTGAGTGATCAACTTCGTTCGGGATGCAGAAATTAGTGAATGGCAGGCAAAACATTTTGAAACATCACTTGGATAATCTGCTGTCCAGCCGATGTGCTCCAGTCTTGGGCAAGTTCCGCCATAATCGTATCGGTTGCCGTTAGGACAACACCTGCTTTCTCCATCCGCCGCCGCGACATCTCTTCCGCCAAATCAGATGGCGAGCCGGAGGCATCCATAACCGCTTGAACGTTGTATTCTGCCTGAACGGCATCGATCGCAGGAAACACCAGACAAACACTGGTTGTTACCCCTGCCATAATCAGATTTTTGCGCCCTGTCGCGGCCACAGCCTTGACAAAATTTGGGTCAGTCCAGGCATTCACAATGCCAGCACGCTTTACCCTTGTCGCAAATGCTTCGGGTACAATATCTTGCAGTTCCGACAAGAGTGAACCCTGGATATTTTCCTCTTGGCTACTGGTCAAAACAACAGGCAGATTCAAGATTTGTGCTGTTTTAGCTAAAGCCAGAGTATTACGTTTCACCACATCCAAGCTAATATTTTTGATCAATTGCATGGTACCGACTTGATGGTCAATCAATACCAATGCAGTATCTTCAGACCGGAAAATAAGGGTCATGATTGCTCCTTAATGGGGCGCGTCATCGATTTGAATTTCGGGGTTGCGTTCGGCAATAAATCGATTATGGTGTGTGTATCCTCAAAGAAGCAAGTAGGCACAAAATAGTGCTATACATACAAAAATGTATGCGTAAAAACAAAGATTCAGCTCCAGCGCTCCTTGATACCCATCCCTATTTGCGTCAAACTCTCGACCTAGTTGCCGATAAATGGGTCGTAGCGGCTTTGTATATCCTCTCGCATGGCACAAAACGCTATGGCGAACTGCAACGCGAAATTGGTGATATTTCCCAGCGAATGCTCACGCGAACGTTGCGCGACTTGGAACGAAATGGGTTGGTCGATCGTAAGGTTTATCCCGTTGTCCCGCCGATGGTGGAATACTCTCTCACCCCACTCGGAAAAACCCTGAACAAAGTACTGAAAAGTCTGTGTGAATGGTCAACGGAAAACTTTCAACAAGTAGAATCGGCAAGAACGAATTACGATGCTACAGAGGGTAGTCCCTTTTAGTAAAGGATGGAGAAAATGTCGCTGAATTCATCCCCTCTAATCTTTTCTCTGATTAAGCGGTTGTACTCATGGGTATCAACTTAAGACGGGACAAGTTGTATAGAGGGCTTTCTGGACATTTTG
>CAZXWR010000315.1:0-4829 GCA_964644325.1 uncultured bacterium | reverse complement strand
GGTAGGCCCGATGCCCAAAGCATCCTCTTTCTGCATGGGGCCAACACCGGAGCCTGGATGTGGCGATCGGTGATTGCGTTGCTAGCAGACTATCACTGCATCGCTGTCGATCTGCCCGGTCACAGCAACAGCAACCAGATCGACTGGGTAAGTTTTGAAGATACCGCTCGTCAAGTCGTTGAGCTGATTCAAGCAAGAGCGCTATCAAGCCAAGTGTCAGTCGTCGGCATCTCCCTCGGGGGCTATGTGGCGCTGCATGTGCTGGAAATAATTTCCCTACAGATTGACGCTGTCATGATCAGCGGCATTCATGCGAAACCGATTCCCCACCGGCAAATGATGAGCGTGATGAGTTGGGCCATGCAGCCTTTTTTGCACAGTGATTGGCTATTAGAACTGAATGCTAGGAGTTTAAACATCCCGCAGTCTGAGCTCATGGAATACATCGAGCAAGCTAAAAAGAATACTCGCCGAACCGTGACCAAAATCGGTCAGCAAGCGTTAGATTTCGTGCCTCCTACAGCAGCTTTGCAGTCCCCCTGCCGAACGCTGTTTTTAGCGGGTGAAAGAGAGCACCCCACCATCCTGGACTCTCTCAATGTTTTTCAGCAGCAGGCCCCTAATGCTCAGTGCTATACCGTTCCGCAGGTCGGCCACGGCTGGTCTAACGAGAATCCAGAATTATTTGCCCGCACCCTAGACTGCTGGATTCAGCGGCATCCGCTGCCACATACTTTGATACCTGTTAACAACCCTTATTCGGCTGAGCAAGTGGCTTGATACGTGGAATATTGAGAATACTGATGGAGATAAAACCTAGTACTGCTGATCGGCCTAGACGAATCTATGGGGCTTTCTAACCTCGTCAATCTAGTTGAGTTTAACCAAGCTGTGTTTAGCTACTTGTAGGAGAAGTTGACCATCTCAGAGCTGTTACAACGGTCCTGCTCCGATCATCTGGAGCACAAGTCCTGGCAATTTTTCATCGTTATCGGTGATGGAGGGTATATGCGAAGAGCTGAAGGAAAAATAGCGCTGGTGACGGGTGCGGCCAGAGGCATCGGACTCGCGATCGCGAAGTTGCTCGCCAGTGAAGGGGCAACAGTAATCTTGAGCGACATTAATGATGTTCTGGGCGAAAAGTCTGAGCGAGAAATTTCAGGACATTCTGAATACAGACATCTTGATGTGGCGGTGGAAGCCGAATGGCAAGCGCTGGCTGACTATATTGAGAACCAATATAGTCACTTGGACATCGTCATCAATAATGCCGGTATCACAGGATTTTTAGAAACCAGTGGCCCCCATGATCCGGAAAACCTCGACATCGAGAGCTGGCACCAAGTCCATGCAACTAATCTGGATGGGGTGGCGTTGGGATGTAAATACGCGATACAGCTCATGAAAGCCTCGGCTAGTGCCAGTATTGTGAATATCTCATCAAGATCGGGATTGGTGGGAATTCCTGCAGCCGCTGCCTATGCATCAAGTAAAGCTGCAGTGCGTAATCACACTAAATCAGTTGCCCTCTATTGCGCCGAAAAGGGATATCCCATTCGGTGTAACTCGATTCATCCTGGCGCAATTCTCACGCCAATGTGGGATGCCATGCTGGGAGAGGGGCAGCAAAGAGAGGATGCCATCAAAGCCGTCGCCGCTGATGTGCCGCTAAAAGTGATGGGGACTCCGGAAGATGTGGCCTACGCAGCATTGTACTTAGCCAGTGATGAATCGAAATATGTGACTGGAATCGAGCTGAATGTTGATGGTGGGATATTGGCAGGTAGTGTCGTTGCTCCCTCAAAGTAGGCACAAATAAAACCGCAAAGGTCTACTGCTCGACGCAAATATTTAGAGACCACAGTGACATCTCAATTGCTAAGGAGGCTGTCTTTAAAAACATGAGTCAATGTTGGTTGCGGTTGAGGGACACAACCCGGCTGTGTCTACCAAATTTAGTCCACTCAACTTATCACTGGACGACTTCAGCTCAACCACGAAATCGGGGCAAATGGGTGCAAAGGATGCTTTCTCTTCTTCTGTCAGCGCATTCTACCGTTCCAGTCGAATCCAGGCGGCATCAGACGATCGGGTCGCCCCATTCGGTAGGATGAAGCCAGTACTGGAATCAAAATCCAGCCCGGTGCCGTCTTGCTCAGCCCACATGCCAATCTGCACAGCTAGATTGAAATTACGGTTTCCGCTGTCTGAAAAAGCGGGGGGCATGATCACCTCTTCTCCCGTGGCACTGCGTTCGATGCGTAAATCGCGATTGGCCTAACAAAACTCATAGAAGTCTGCCATCGTCATCTCGACTGGTATCGGCAGATTAACTGTCAAGGGAACGCTTTCTGTCTGGATCAATAGTGTTATCACGGTTCGCCTTCAGTATCCAAAAGAAATTGAAAGCCTGTTGGATTTGTGTGTGTCATTGATCTTAACGGTAATTAGATCAGGCAGTTACCCTGGTCACTAAAAATGCGGGTCTCATCCCCTTGAACCTCACGTAACGTCAGGGTCTAGGATGTCAGCATCGACCACAATTCTTTGAGAAACAGGCGCTGAGGGGACTCATGTCTAGCCACTTAAAAATCGGTGAACTGGCCAAACAAACCGGACTCTCGATTCGTACGTTGCATTACTACGACGAAATTGGGCTACTGGTACCCTCCCATCGTACCGAGGCCGATCATCGACTGTATAGCAATGAGGACATCATTCGCCTCCAGCAGATCTTATCGCTGCGGCAGTTAGGGTTTGCGCTTAAGGAAATCTGCGCGTGCCTGGAGAATCCTGAATTTTCCCTGCCGCAAGTGATTGACCTACATCTAGCACGACTGCAAGAACAGATGGCGGTATCGCGATCGCTCTTTACCAAGCTCAGCAAGATTGCTCAACAGCTCCAAATTTCTCAGTCCGTTGCGGTTGAAGACCTCATCACTACAATGGAGACCATTACCATGACCCAGCAATATTTGACCCAGGAACAGCACGATTTACTCGAGGCCCGACTCAATCAAGGCCAAGCTGAATGGCAGCATCTACTGGCCCAAGCGCGATCTCACCTAGCCGAGGGTCGCGACCTCAACGATCCAGAGGTACAGCAAATGGCGTGGCGGTGGCGCGCTAGCATCCTCTCCTTCGTCGGTGGCGACCTGCAACTCTACGAAGCGCTGACTCAGCTTTACCAACAAGAAGGAGCTGAGGCTGCTAGCTGGGGCACGTTGGATGGGCCGACCTTGGAATACATTCTCAAAGCGGTGGCGACGTTATCGCTGCGGGAAGAGCTGGTTGGTTTTGCGCTGGGCCGCTTAGCGCCAGAAACTCATGCAGTGCTCACCCAAGGCCAGGCAGCCATGCGCGAGTTGCATCTCAACTTCTTTGGTACTGAAGGACTGCTGCTGGGACTACTCGCGGTTGAAACAAGTTCGGCAGCGCAAGCCTTGGGAGAACAGGGCGTGGATTTTGCCACAGCAGAAAACCTATTTCGCGACTGGTTAGCTCACTGCACCGTGCCACCTGCCGACATTCCCACTGAAATTCCTTTCACTCCCCGCGCCTACCGCGTGCTGGAACTGACTGCTGAGCAAGCGAAACAGCAGGGGCAAAGCCAGATTACCCCGGAACATCTGCTGATCGGCATTTTGCAAGAAGGCGAAACGGGTGGCGGCATGGCAATGCGCGTCTTTCAGGCGTGTAGTGTGGACTGCGATCGCCTACAACAGCAACTCACTCTATAACAATTGCGGATTTAACCAAATTCCAAACTGTTAGGAGAGTACACAAAGTCTTTTATTTCATAATTGATTACAAAGGAGCCAGGATGCCATCTGACATTGTCCTTATTGGCCCCATTGGGGCAGGCAAATCGACGCAGGGCAAACTCCTTGCCGAACAGTTGGCACTGCCGCAGTGCTCGATGGATGACTTGCGGTGGGACTACTACAACGAAATTGGCTACGACAAGGCCCTGGCTCAACAAAAACGAGATGCTGGCGGCATGGGGGCGGTCATCCAATACTGGAAACCGTTTGAAGCCTATGCAGTCGAACGACTTCTGTCGGAATATCGTGACTGCGTGATTGACTTTGGCGCGGGTCATTCCGTCTATGAGGATGAGGCTTTGTTTCGGCGAGTGCAGCAAGCATTGGCTCCCTATGCGAACGTGGTGCTGCTACTGCCATCGCCTGGTATCGAAGAATCGCGACAAATTTTGAGCCAGCGAAATCGCGATCGCCCCAGCGACATCCAACTCATCAATGAGTATTTTCTGCAGCATCCGGCCAATGCCCAACTGGCGAAACACACTGTTTATACTCACCGCAAAACCCCCGAAGCAACTTGTGCCGACATTCTGCAGGTGACAGGACTGATCTAATTGCAGCCGTCATTTTGGTTCACCCAATTGGGTGAGGCCCGCCACCTGACAGGAGGTATCAAATGAAATCGACTAATAGCATTCTATAAACACGGCGTGAGCGATCGCTGCTATTTCCAACCTTTAAACGGCGCTCTGAGTTGCGATCGCCACGAATACCTCCGCATTAATCTGGTTCCTCTATGCGTTCTTTATTTGGTTTCTTACGTCACTCTATACCTTTGCCCAGGTGTTGACTGAAATGCCGTTACACCATTCCAGCCAATCAGTTATCCGACATCACTTGCCGTTTCTTAAAAAATGCTGCCCTTTAGACACTTATTCATAATTATGCTCCTTGTCGTCTTAGAACATGGAACGTTTCCGCTCAAGGCGATCACAAAACCTAGCCTGACTCAACTAAGTAGGTAGGCGCAATTAAATGTAAGATAGAAAAGGATCCCTCTAGCCC
>CAZXWR010000314.1:0-4848 GCA_964644325.1 uncultured bacterium | reverse complement strand
GCAGGCGGCAGGCACTATAGCTGAACAACGCCAGCAGCATCCGGCGGGTAAATGCACCTGCTCGTCCCTGATCCTGGTACAGCTGTCGCAGGCGATCGCCCAGGTTGTGAATGCGGGATAGTGTTTGCAGTCCCTCAAGATTCAGGGGTTGGGCGGCTTCATAGGTGAAGGTATCGGGATTCAGGGCCAGAATTTCGCCCTGGCGTTTGGTATAAAATCCGGCCCCAGCTTTAGCCCCGAGCTGTCCTGCGGCGACGAGCCTTTGCAGCCGAGGCGGCACTCGAAACAGTTCGCGCTGTTCGTCCTCAGGAACGGCCTGATACAGGTGGTGCGTGACCGCTGCCAAGGTATCCAGACCCACCAAATCCGCCGTGCGGCAGGTGGCAGATTTAGGGCGACCGACCAGTGGCCCAGTAAGGGTATCAATTTCGGAGATGGAGTAGCCTTCTTTTTCCCAGGCCCATAGCCCCAAGAGCGTCACAAATAGACCAATGCGGTTGCCAATGAAGTTGGGCGTATCCTTGGCAACCACCACGCCTTTCCCTAGATACAGCCGCCCAAACCTTTGCAGCCGCTCTAGGACATCGGGATCGGTTTCGGGGGTTGGAATCAGCTCCAGCAGGTGTTGATAGCGGGGCGGATTAAAAAAGTGGGTGCCGATAAACCGACGGCGGAAATGCGCGGTGTGACCTGCGGCAATAGACTGCACGGGTAACCCGCTGGTATTGGTGGAGAGGATCACCTCTTCCTTTAAGAACAGGGCATCAACGCGCGCCAATAGCTGTTGCTTCACCACCAGATCTTCCACCACAGCTTCAATGATCCAGTCCATGTGGTCGAGCTTCTGAAGATCGTCGTCGTAGTTGCCAAGCTGAATGCGGCGCGCCACCTGTTCGGTGAAGAAAATGGGGGGCGATAGCTTTTTCGCCTTTTCAAAGGCAGCGGTCACCAGGGCGTTTTTATCTGAGCTGGGTGCAGGTAGATCCAGCAGCAGCACGCTCAGACCAGCATTGGCGAGGTGCGCTGCAATTTGAGCACCCATGACCCCGGCCCCTAACACAGCAGCAGTGCGAATTGGGTTGAGCATCGATGGCCTCCTCGGTTCACGGACGGACGGCCCAGGTTCATCGCAAACCTGGGATGCCCTAGGTGGTTAAGCTAGGGCGGATGGATTGGGCAAAGACAGGGCAAGCAGTTCCGGCAACGGCAGTCCCCGGCTGGCGGGGAACCTGAAGCTGTTCTCCCGCCTTACTGTCGCCGTAGAGCGCTTCAATCTCCCCAGTGAAGCGGCTTAAAATTGCGGAGCGATGCAGATCTCCCACGGGAGTCAGTAAGCCATTTTCAACGGTGAGGGTGGTGGCCAGCAGCCGGAATTGTTTCACCAGCGACCAATAGGGCAGGTGACAGTTGGCTTCGTCCACCAGGGTTTGGTACTGCTCCAACACCCAGGGATGCTGGAGCAGATCGACCGTGGCTAGGCGCACCCCCTGATCCTGTGCCGCGCGACGCAGGGCGACCCATTGGGGGAAAATTAGCAGCCCGCAATACTTGCGATCGGCACCCACCACCACAGCCTGGGCGACCAAGGGCGATCGCTTTAGGGTCGCTTCAATGGGCAGGGGGGCAATGTACTTCCCGGTTGAGAGCTTGAACAGGTCTTTTTTGAGCCCGATAATCTTCAAGCAGCCCTCGGCGGTAAAAGCCCCCTTATCCCCGGTGTGCAGCCAGCCGTCGCGGTCGATCAAGGCGCGAGTCGCCGCCGGATTTCGGTAATAGCCCGGTGTCAGGTAGGGACCCCGCACCAGAATTTCATCGTCAGGGGCCAGACTCACCTCAACCCCAGGCAAGGGCTGACCGACCGTCCCCGCGCGATTCAGGGTTTCGCGGTTAAAGCACACGACTGAACTGGTTTGGGTTAGACCGTAGCCCTGTAACACCGTTAAGCCCGCCGCATTGAAGAAATTGGCCACCTCAGGCTGTAGGGCAGCCCCGCCGCTGAGGAGATACTTCAGCCGACCGCCAAAGAGGGCGCGCCAGTGGGCAAAAATGAGTGGATCGGCCAGCCACAGCAAAACTCGATAGAGGCGTGTCGGCGGCTGACCCAGTCTGTAGTGCTGCGCCAGATGAATGCCCCACTGCTGGATGTAGCGCTTTAAGGACCATCGGGGTTGTTTCTGAGCTGCTTCGAGCAGTTTGCTATGCACTTTCTCAAGCATCAGGGGAACCGTTGCCAGCAGGGTTGGAGCGACCTCTTTCAGGTGACGGGTGAGCCGTGCCGCGCTGGAGAAGTAAATCTGGTGGCCGTAGGCCAGATGGCCATAGAGCATCACCCGGGCAAAGACATGGTTCAGGGGCAAAAAAGAAAGCGCAATTTCTGCGGTGCCTTCCTGTAACTCTGGCATGCTGCCGAAGGCGGCGAGGGCGTTGGCCGATAGATTTTCGTGGGTGAGCATCACACCCTCAAGTTCCCCTAAGCCATCCGGGATGTAGATGAGGGTGGCGAGGTGATGGGGGGCGATCGCCTGCCGCAGGGCGAGCACCTGGGTATCGCTGTGATGGGGCTGACCGCGCCGCTGTATTTCTTCCAATGACCAGACCTGGAGCCCTGATAAACAGTGGGGCCAAGCTGTTTCTGCTGCGTGGAGTTGGAACGTTGGCAGTGACAGACAGGCAAAGGGAGTCGGTTGGAGCGGGCTTGTGGGGGCTTCGGGGGGCGACTGCGATCGCAGCTGTTGCCAGTTGGAGGGCACGTCCACCACAATGACCTGTTCGAGCCGGGGGGCTTGATCTAAGTAAGGGGCAACCTGGGCCAGTAAATCTAGATTCGCCACCCAGAGAATCCGAGCCTCGCTATGGCGCAGCACAAACAGAATATTTTCCAGGGTTTGAGTGAGGTCAATGGGCACGTTGACCAGTCCGGCCAGCAAGCTACCCATATCGACGGTTAAAAAGTCTACGTCGCTGTGGAGCAACAGGGCGACGCGATCGCCGTTTTTCAGCCCCAGGGTTTGCAGGCCCAAGGCCAAGGCTTCTGCATTGTGGCGGAGTTGGGGATAGGTAAAAGACTGCCAGCTGCGCGATCGCCATTGATGTAACACCATCTCATGGGGCACGCGATCGCAGGCATCATCCAGCAACGACGGTAGCGTTCGCCCAAGGTGCACAGATTTCGTCGGGGACTTATAAACAGTACGACTGCTCCATACCATTTCTTTTAGAAGAACATCCGGTTCTTCTCCTCTAAAACAATAATATTAAATCCAGAAAACAGGCAGCACCAAGCGACTGAGAAATACAATTCCCCACGCTGTAGTATTGACCTTAAACCGCAAAAAACAAGCTCAAAACGCTTCAGCAAGACAAGGTGTCGTCGCTAAAACCCTTCTGAGACAGGCCAGTAGGCCCTATTCACGCTTCGACCCAACAATAAGATTGGCGAGAAGTATTTTTTCTTAAACTCAAGAAAAACTGCTTAATGACTGAATTAAATATTAAGCGATCGAAATAAAAGCCTATACTTATTAGTTTAGCGGATGGAAAATCATCTTCTTCGGTTTAATGCGATCTCGTTACAAAAAAAGGACGTTCCGTCTCACGACTGGGGCAAAAACATTAAGGTCGCTAGTTTTGGAATTAAAATTGCATCAACATCTGACGGATTGCTCACTTTGTGCAACCCCTTGTGCCGACTTCCCCCTTTGGCTCCATAAAAAAAGCGGCCTTCAGATGAAGCCGCTGTCTCGGTTAATATTTGACTTGCTAAAGCTGGCGGGTGAGGCGATCGCATGCGCTCACAGCGACAGTGATCAATCGTCTGAGCTGAGCGCTATGCCTTCATGGTACGCGCCATATCCAGATAGGCCTTCATGTTAGCCCCCGGACGGCGGCGGGGCCCAAACTGGACAAATTCCGGCGCGGCATTATTGTTGGAGGCAGTGGTCACGGTGGGCTGGGGCAAATTGAGGCTGCTGGCCGTGGACGCAGCGGGTGCGGGTGTCGCAGGAGCCTTGGGCTGCGCCTTTGGCGTGGGTTCGGTATAGCCCTTGGCCTCTTCAGCATCCAAGAAAACAGCCTTGGGCTTCGGTTGCTTTGGCGCCGCAGCCTTCTTCTCTTTTTTCCCAAAGGGCAGTAGCTTCCCGAACAAGCCAAAAATGCCAAGTAATCCAGACAGTAGCTTTTTCACAAACCCAATCATTTCAGTCTCTCCCAATCTGCGCGTTTTATGCGGTTTCCGATACTCGAATTTATAGGGGCAGCTGGGCAACAGGTCGCCCACGCCAAAAAAATATTCAGGAACTGCCCAAGACCCAGGCCCCCGAACAACGGCCACGTCACTCAAATTATCAGCGCTGGGAGTGCATCTCGCAAGGGAAATGGTTTAGTTTTGTAACAAACCTTCAGGTCTGGAATCCATGTCCGCACGGTCGATACACGTAGCCGCATGACAAGGGCCTGGGTCGTTCTCAGGGGTGATCCTAGGGGCTAGTAAACCTGTTCGATGGCGCGAAAGTCGCGTTCTACTTCGGCCCATAGAGCTTTGTTGTGGGGGTCTGTACTCAGCGCTTTCTTTAAGTAGGCGCGGGCCTGGTTCAGCTTGCGCTCTGTGATCAGCTGTCGCCCCCAGCGCTGGTAGATGAGGGCCTGCCACTGGCGCACTTCGGGGTCGTTCGGGAGCCGCTGCCGGAGGGCTTCAATGAGGGCGATCGCCCGGGGCACCCGCTGGGTTTTCAGGAAGGTTTCCAGCTGTCGATAGGCGTCCAGTTTAAGCTGATTGTTCTCAGAAGCGGCGGTAGGCGGCGGGGTGGCAGGTTTTGCCTTTGGGCGTGGGGAAGGGGGCGGTGTGGCGGG
>CAZXWR010000313.1:0-4853 GCA_964644325.1 uncultured bacterium | reverse complement strand
ACATCAACCGCAAGCTTGACCTTTATTCTCTCTCCAGCGGATGATGTGCTCCCTGGCTTAAGAGACTCGTGGCTTTACGAGATTTATGTTCTGCTTGTTCCTACTGCAAAGCTATTCTTTATTTTTGTCTGACTTGGTTTAAGAACAGCTACTGTACCCACATACCTGACAAGCCCCACCCGAACACCCATTCATCGCCTGCAACTCCGACCCACACTCCGGGCAAAGACTCATCCGCTGATTATTGTCCGACAAATCCAGCAGCGAACCCGACAGCAACGCCCTGCCATCCTGCATCCCAGCTTCTTCCGACCGAGGCGCGATCGCCTCTCTCTCCACCACAGCCTCCTGCACCAGAACAGCAGCAACAGGTGCAGCCGTTGTTCCTGCCAACGTAGCCGGAGCCTCCTGCAACACCTTGCCAACCAGATCTGCCAGACCCAGCACCCGATGGGGGCCAAACCCCTCAGAATCCGCCCCGCGAATACCGCGCAACTCCTTCACAATTTCCACAGTAGGCACCTGATGGGCCAGCAGCAGATTCGTTAAACGGCAGATCGCCTCACACAGCGACTGAATCTCCGTCCCCGACTTACCCGCCACCAGCCACAGCGACACTAGCCCCGTCGCCGAATACTTCAAGTGAGCCTCAATCGTGCCCCAGGTAAACGTCGAAATCGTCCGGTTCAGGGAAAGCTCAAATCCGTTCGGTAAAGCAGCCCCGACTGATGGTGCTTCCGCAGACTCAACCGTCTCCGTCTCCACAGCGGGCGGTGCGATCGCCAAGTCAGCGAACGCCTCCGGAAACTCAGACTGAAGGGCCAGTAACTCCTCAATCCGGGAATTGTAAGGCACCGCACTGGTTGGGGTCGTTGGGGTTGCGCGGGAGGCACCCGCCACCTCCGGGTGTGCGAACGCCTCCGGGAACTCCGCCACCAGCGCCATTAACGTTTGTGTATCGGCCATTGTCCTAGCTCCCTGATTTTTCCGCATCGCCCACCTTAATCGGCTCCGACTCCAACGTCCCGGCCCGATAAATGGTGACCCCCTTCAGCCCAGCCTTCGCCGACAGCCGATAGATCCGCTTAATTTCTTCGACTGTGGCATCTGCGGGCAGGTTAATCGTCTTTGAAATCGACGAATCAATCCAGTCCTGCCACTTCGACTGCACCAGAATATGCCAGCCCGGTGGCACCTCCCGCGCAATCTTAAACGCACGGGCGATCGCGGGATTCTCCTGGGCAAAGTCCGTTCCCTGAAGCGATCCAGTGCGCTTCACAATCTCCGCATCCGCCTCTGAAAGGCCCAGATCCTCCAGGTAAGGGTTCAGAATCTGGATCCAGTTTTGTTCATTCTTGGAAGCATCCACAAACACCTGTTTCCAGAGCGTCAGACCAAAGTCCGGCTCAAAGGCCCAGGAACAGGCCGCGAGCTGGGCGATGCTGCCCGTCGGTGCAATCGAGAGCACTGTCGAGTTACGGCGAGGCACCTGGGTCAGATCCTGTCGATTCGTAGCTAGCGCTTCAGTGCCTGTGTACTGATTGCCTTCGCTGTCAATCCAGCGCTCAAACGCATTCCCGGTTTGAACTTCCTTAATTTGCTCCCAAATGCCGCAGGCTCCCTTCTCTTCTGCCAGCGCTTCCGAGGCGCGGTAGCTGTAGTGGGCAATCCAGCTGCCCCAGCGGTCAATTTCCTCTAGGTGCTCCGGCGAATCATAGGGAATCCGGGCCAGCTTCAGGTAGTCGGCCCAGCCCATAATGCCCAGACCCAACTGCCGAAATACGTTCCGGACATTGTGCTTTTGGTCTGGGGTGGCAAACTCCGACACGCTCAACACGTTATCCAGGAACCGAATGGCGATCGCCACTGTTTCCGCCAGATCCTCCCAGTCAACCGTGACGGCTCCAGAGGCATCCTGCTGCACAAACTTCGTCAGCACCAGTGAACCCAGGTTGCAGGCACTATTCGGTGGTAAAAAGATCTCGCCACAGTTGTGGGCTACTAGCCCGTTCGCATCAAATCGTGCCGGCCCTGGTACCGTACAGTCATAAACCTCAGCGGTGCCGTCAGGTGTAATGGCCGCAACCGTAACCGCAAAGCGCTCCCGATTGGGGGTGCGCACGTAGTTTTCGAGAGTCGCGTTCAGTTTGTGGGCTTTATCGGGATCAAGGAACCCGACCGTTTCCGCAAATTGATGCAGATTGTCTCCCGCTATGACTAATTCATGCTGTGCTTCACAGAAGTAAGGGGCAACACCTCCTTTCCCATCGGGCAATAGACGTTCAGCGGCTTCACGACGTTGGGTATACAGGGTAGCTGCAATGCCCAAGCGGAGCAACATGCGCTGCACAGCTTCTAATGTGGCTAGGTTACTCTGAGCGAGTCGAACGCTGACCCCTTTTTGTTGAGAACCCTGTACGCTGCCATCTGCATCGAACAGCCCCCGCAAGAAGCCTTGGTAGAAGGCGTAACTGGCCTGTTCAATCTCGGGTGTAACCGTTTTCTGCCCTTTGTAAATTCCAAACTGTTGAGCGAGTTTGGCTAAGCGGATAGTTTGGACAACGCTCTTATTTTGCTGGGTGTTGCGGGAGCCTGCGACCCGATAAGTGCGACCCGTCGAGCTGGTACAGTCAATGTCATTGAGCCGAGTAACAGCGTGATTCAGCATCGTTTCGTGATGGTTGCCCCAGAAGGCAAGGATGCCTTGAACATCACCTCGGCCTGTCTCAGCAAAGGTACCATCGCCTATCAAACTACCCAGCAGCCAGCCCTCATCCTGAGCGCCTCTTCCTTGCCAGGGTGTCAGCCCACGATGATTGTGGAGCATGACGCGATCGCCTGGTTGTAGATCCTCGGTGGCGACCCATTCGGTGTACTGGTGTTTTCGGGTTTGGGCGGTGAGCTTGAGGACTTTATGATTGCTGGTCAACCGCAAACTGTATCCTTCCTTCGTTTTTAGTTTGAGGACAGGCTTAATTCCCGTAGACCAGAAACCCTGGTCGGTCGTGCTAAACAGCTCACCATTGACGTAGGTACTGTGCTGCACGCCGACCAAATCTTTAACTTGGCGAGCCCCATCTCCGGTATGAATCCAGGTATCAGCCGTAACACAGGGGTTCGTGCAGGTCACAAAGTCTCGAATCGGGCTGCGGCGCTTGGCGTTATCAATCAGCAGCAGTCCGGGGTCAGCGGTCGCATGGGCATTGCGGGCCACCTTGTCCCATAGTTCATTGGCAAAGGGGTCACCTTCATCCAGCTTCTGGAAAAACGTATCGTCCAGCTGCACCGAAATATTGGCATTGTGCCAACGGCGATCGCGTTTCCCTTCCGGGCTGAGGTGCGTCTCCACCCAAGCCGTTGCTAGCTCCTGGTGCAGATCCTGAAGCTGCTGCTGTTTGGTCTCCGAGGCATCCTCGCTGATCACCAGCTGTGCCATGCGCTCCACAATCGACTTAGTTAACCCCGCATCAATCGTCGATTGCGTCTTGGCCTGAATAAACTCCAGAATATCCGGGTGCCGCCAGTCCATCGAAAACAGGAACGCGCCCCGTCGCGCCTTATTCCCCGTCGTGATTTTCTTCGAGCTTTCCGATACCATATCCAGCACAGAACAAGGCCCGAGCGCCTTACCATCGCGGAAGGGTGACCCCTTCGGACGAATGTGGCCCTTGCTGCCCTCCGCTCCGATGTTAATGCCCACTCCACCGCGAAACTTCGTGGTCAGCACCGCGTCCGAGACTAGCTTAGTAATGTCGTAAATATTGTCCTCAGCAGACAGCACGAAACAATTCAGCAGCCCCTTCGTGCCGTGGTCACAGTTGGCCAGAATCGACCCACCGGGCACAAACTTCATCGGCAGCAAAATTGCCCGAAACTTTTCCTGCCAGTACTGCTGGAGTTCCGGCGTTGCTTCCGCGCTGGCGACAAACCGCGCCACCCGTTCGGCTACGTCTTCCCAATGGGTTTCATCGTTGACAACGTATTTCTGAAGCACAGCTTTCTGAGAGTCAGTAAGCTCAAGTGTCGGAGACTGAGACAGAACCATTGGATAATCTCTTTCGCTATAAAGGGCTACGCGCAAATTTTTTGACGCCAAACTGGTAACGCTGTGGCCAGCGTCATCGATACTACATCTAGCGCAATTAGTGGGGGAGCTAGAGTTGCCACCCCTAAATTTAGTATTGCTCTCCTGTGGCGTCAACCCATTTTTAATCGAGATTTTTAAAGAAAGAAGGGCGATCGCCTGTTTCCTCCGGGCCAGCCTTGGCTTCCAAGGGTCTAGCCCCGCTGGTTTTCTGCGGCGCGCAGCCACAGTTCCGTGATGGCTCTCACGGTGCAGTTGCCCCAGTGCGACAGGCTAGCCGTCGCCGCGATCGCCCCGAAAAGCGAGTATTCTAGGTGATCTATATCTTCACACTGACGCAACTGGATATGAAATCTATGCCCTTTGCAATCGATATCACGACCTTAATGGGGACTGGATCCGGCGTGCCCTATGCGTTCTATGCCGTGCTGGCAGTGGGCTTTGTCGCCGCTGTAACCTTAGGATCCATTGCCTTCTACAACTCAAAACGCCCTGTTGGCTGGGAAAACAAAGAACGTCCCAGCATCGTGCCCAAAATGGGTGAAGATGACGCCGAAGGCTAACGGCCCTCGGCTGCTATGAAGGCGATCGCGCTCAGCCCGAGATAATTGCGTCAAAGTTGCGCTTTGACCGCCATCAAGAAACCCCCTGCGGTTTACCGACCGCAGGGGGTGAAGGAGCAATAAAACGGCACTATGACCGTAGGGAGCGTTTCCTACCTAGCTTTCAGAGAACTCAGCATCAATCACATCATCCTCAGAACCCCCCG
>CAZXWR010000312.1:0-4865 GCA_964644325.1 uncultured bacterium | reverse complement strand
AATTAGTGCTAGGGGTTAAAAGTATTGCGTCCGGCGACTTCAAACAGCGCGTTGACCTGCCCTTTGGGGGGGAACTGGGAGAACTGATCTCCAACTTTAACGATATGGCTGAGCGCCTGGAACGCTATGAAGAGCAAAATATTGAAGAGCTGACTGCCGAAAAAGCAAAGCTGGAAACCCTGGTTGCGACCATTGTCGACGGGGCCATTTTGCTGGATACCGATATGCACATTGTGCTGGCTAATCCCACGTCTCGCCGCTTGTTTGGCTGGGAAGGCCAAGAGATTCTCGGGCAAAATGTCCTGCAACTGCTGCCGAATGTGGTGCAGTCAGAATTGGCGCGACCCCTCTATCAAGCAGCTAGGGCGGAAGGAGACGGCGGAGAATTTCGGATCACCCTCAGCGAGCCGCAGGCTCGCACCGTCCGAGTATTGTTAACCACTGTCTTAGATCAGCTCCGGGAAAAGCCCAAAGGTATTGCGATCACGGTTCAGGATATTACTCGTGAAGTGGAGCTGAACGAGGCGAAGAGTCAGTTTATTAGTAATGTTTCCCATGAATTGCGGACGCCACTCTTCAATATTAAATCCTTCATTGAAACGCTCCATGACTATGGCGATAGTCTGAGCGAAGCCGATCAGCGTGAATTTTTAGATACAGCGAATCGGGAAACGGATCGTCTGACGCGGCTGGTGAACGATGTCCTGGATTTATCTCGTCTGGAATCCGGGAAGCAATACCGATTTGAAGCCGTTGACCTGCTCCAGCCGATTGAGCAAACCCTGCGTACCTATCAGCTGAACGCTCGGGATAAGGGAATTCAGCTCATTCAAGAGGTTGATGTGGAACTGCCGCCCATCTGGGGCAACTATGATTTGCTGCTACAGGTGCTGACCAACCTGGTGGGCAATGCCCTGAAATTTACCCTTGGTGGGGGACAGGTTGCTATCCGAGCCTACTGTATTGCGCCGGACATGCAGCCAGAATTGACCCGTGTTCGGGTTGAGATCGCAGATACGGGCATTGGGATTGCGGCTGAAGACCAAAAGGCAATTTTTGATCGGTTCTATCGGGTCGAAAATCGGGTTCATACCCTGGAGGGAACGGGTTTAGGGTTGTCTATCGTCAAAAATATCTTAGATAAACACCATGCTCAGATTCACTTGATCAGTGAAGTTGAAGTCGGCACGACCTTCTGGTTTGACCTATTGGTCTATGGGTCAGTGCAGACGGGATACGAGACTGTTGATGAAACCCTGAGCGAGGTGGGTGAAGTGAGGCCCACTTTACCCCAGATGGCTGATGCCTGAGCGCTAAAGCTGAGGGCCTGATCGGGCTTGAGCCAACGTATTAGACTGGGGGAGCACCCCCTTTCCTGTCAGGCAGAAACTTTCAAATCAGGCGAAAACTATCAAGTTGCTATGGCTGAACCGACTCTCCCGGATATATCCTCGTCTTCAGTTCCCCCGCTGATGCAGCGTTTGCGGAACTTGATTGTTGTGAGCGTCGCGGTGGTGCTGATTGTGTTGATTGTGGTAGGTGTGCAGCGCCAAACCGATCGACCCTCTCTGACGGCTTTGGCGGAATCGGCTGTGCCGTTTGAGGTGGCTTTGACGAATCAGCGACCTTCGCTGATCGAGTTTTATGCCAATTGGTGCACCAGCTGTCAAGCCATGGCAGATGATATGGCGGCCCTGAAGCAGAATTATGGCGATCGCGTTAATTTTGTCATGCTGAATGTGGACAATGACAAGTGGCTGCCCGAGGTATTGCGCTACCGGATAGATGGCATTCCCCACTTTGTGTTTTTGGATGCTGAGGGTGAGGCGATCGCCGCAGCAATTGGGGAGCAGCCGCGCTCTGTCTTGCAGGAGCGCCTGGTCGCGCTAGTGGATCATGCACCCCTATCGCTGCCAACGGCGGTGGGAGATGTGAGTGACTTTCAGGCAGGGCCTGCTGCCCGGTCTAGCGATCCGCGCAGCCATGGCGTAGGGGCTGCGACTTAGGAGGATTGGCGCAGGGTTTCCTGCAGCTGTGCTTGCACCAGTCGAGCTACCTGAACATGACTATCGGGGGTCGCCAACTGTCGCGCTGCATCTGACATCGCCCGTAATTGCTCAGGGGATTGATGCAGCTCTAGCACCAGGGTGGTCAGCTGTGGTGGCGTAATCTCAGACTCTCGATAGGTTTTCCCGGCCCCACCCTCTGTGTACCACTGGGCATTGTAAAACTGGTGGTCTTCTGCGGCGTAGGGGTAAGGAACCAAAATGGCTGGTGTGCCCGTGATCGCTAACTCGGTCACAGAACCTGCTCCCGATCGGCTGATAGCCAAATCTGCCCGCTGTAAGAGTCCGGCCATGTTGGTGTAGAAGGGCCGTTCAATGTAGTGGGCATGCTGCAGGCTGTGGCAATCTGGATCGCGATCGCCCGTGAGGTGAACGATCCACAGCCCCGCGTCTAGCCAGGCTGGGGCACATTGACGGGCGAGTCGATTCAACGCCACAGCGCCCTGGCTACCTCCCATGATCACCACCAAGAAAGCAGCCTCAGGGATAGCTAAATCTTCTAAAGCACTGGGATTCAAGAAGGGCTGACGTACTGGAGTGCCCACAACCTGGGTTGGTACATGGGGCAAGTAGGCTTGGGCCGCGGGAAAGCCCAAGGCAACAGCACTGCATCGACGGCTTAACCAGCGCGTTACCTTCCCCGGAATCGCATTGGATTCGTGCAGAATACTGGGAAGATTCAGGGAGCGAGCCGCCAAAATCGCAGGAGCCGCAATATAGCCCCCCGTCGTCAAAACTCCTTGAAACTGACCCCGCTTGAGAAGTTGACGGGTTTGCCAGAGGGCGACTAAAAACCGCCCCACCACCCCGATTGTCTTGATCCCCATTGGGCCTTGAAGACCTTCAACCGCGACGACATGTAGGGGATATTCCTGGGGGACTAACTGATGCTCCAAGCGCTCAGGAACCCCTAACCATTCAATGTCATAGCCCTGTTCTGTCAGAACTTGAGCCACCGCAATCGCCGGGAAGAGATGACCACCCGTGCCGCTGGCCGCAACCAGAATCTTGATCGGTTTGGGGTTGGATGTTGGAATGGCGTGAGCGGTTTCAGAGGCAGTCATAAAATCACTATCGGTAGGCTGGGGGGAAATGGGGCATAAATTGAAGCAGTGGCGCTATTGATCCTGGAAATGCTATGACAGGAGCACCCGTAATTTCATTGCACAGTGTATCTTGAAACAAGAATCAGCCTAACCTAGCGTCGTTATAGTCTGTGCATGATTCTGGGGCCAGAGTCTTCTCGCATCGCCCCACCTGCTCCGCTAATGTTTTCGGTCTAAACTTCGGCATGAACATATTAACCCCGTGGCTCAAGCAGCATCGCCTCTCTTCCTGGTTGAAGGGCAGGTTAGCCCAGCCGTCTTTCCCCAGTTTGGCGCTAGGTGCGACCGCTTGCGGTGCAGCGCTGGTGATGGGTGCGGGCGTCATCTGTCTGCCGCTGTCGGCTGCTGAACCCAAAGCCCCAGTCGAAGAGTCGGTTGAGCAGCCCCCGGCCCCCTTGCTCGAGTGGGTGCAGAACCTAGATGCTGCGGCCAGTCGCCAAGACCTCAATGAAGTTAAAAAGTACTACAGCAATACCTTGGCGCATGGGGATGGCTTAAGTTACAAAGCCTGGTCAGATGCCCTGGCAGCATTTTGGGCCAAAACTTCCCAAACGACCTACAAAACGACCATCGATCGGTGGCAGTCCACAGCAGGCGATCGCCTAGTCCTTGAAACCACCACCACCATCACTGGAACTCAAATGGCAGCGGATCGGCCAATGAAGCTGCATTCCGTCGTGCGATCGCGGCAAACCCTAGCCGGACAGAAAATTGTTGCGCAAGACATCTTGAGTGAGAAAACTCGACTGACCTCCGGCCCCAAGCCACCTGAAGTGACGGTACTGCTACCAGAAACCGTCACCGTTGGTCAAAGCTTTACCTTTGATGTGATCGTCCAGGATCCTCTAGGGGATCAGCTCTTGCTGGGTAGCGCTCTAGAAGAGCAAATTACCCCAGAAGCCTATCAAAAATCAGCGCAAATTACGCTGGAGCCCCTGACAGCTGGCGGGTTATTCAAAATTGGACAGGCTCCCAAAACCCCCACTCGAGAGTGGATTTCAGCGGTTCTGGTGCAAGAAGGCGGCATGACCATTATCAGTCAGCGTTTAGCCGTGGTTGAGGCAAAAGCCTCCGCTGAAGTAGCCCCTTAGTTTTTGAGTGCACTCCCAGCTTTTTGCCGGTTCCCTTTCCTCACGTATGCCCAGTCAGCCGCTCTCCTACGGTCCCGCCAAGCGTGCCAATCAGCAAGGCCAGATTTATTTCCACACCCACCAGGGCATCCTGTATCTACATTTACCTGACCCCAAAGTAGCTGATGTGGAGTGGTCACAGCTCTGGGAGCAGCTGCAAAAGCGCTTAAGTTCTGGCCAGCATTTTTGGCCCCCGAAAACCTGCGTCTATCTTGTGGCCAACGATCGCCTGCTTGATCATCGCCAACTCCAGCAGTTGGGGGATGCACTCCAAGCCGTTGACCTGCATCTACTGCGCATTTGTACCAGTCGACGACAAACTGCCGTGGTTGCGGTCACTGCGGGGTATTCCGTGGATCAGCAGTCTCCTGACTTACCCTTGGCGAGCAAAGCGCTGCCGAAGCTGCCCAAAATCCCGGATGGGGCTGCTTCACTGGTCGAACCGCTATTCCTACAAACAACCCTGCGCTCTGGCAGCGAGATTCGCCATCCCGGCGCTGTTGTCGTTGTGGGAGACCTCAACCCAGGCAGTGCGGTCATTGCAGATGGTGATATTGTGGTGT
>CAZXWR010000311.1:0-4868 GCA_964644325.1 uncultured bacterium | reverse complement strand
AGGCGATGCTGCGCTTGTTTGGCCGCACCACAAATGATGTCCGCCGAGAGCTGATAACTTCAGCTTGGACGGATAAACAGCTCCTCTGGCAAGCCTTAACCCGCTAGCCTCAACCAGCTTAGGATGCTGGCTACCCCCCCATTCATCGAAACAGCGCAGTGCTAGCGTCTAACGGTCGCCTGAACTGTGAACACGCGCTTGGCTGCGCGGGTAAAGGCCACATAGCAAAGTTGATTGCGCTCCACAACTGAGCGGTTGGTCATTAAGTTGGGCAGATCTACAAACACATCCTGAAATGTTGAGCCCTGGCTTTTATGAACCGTTAAGCAGTACGCGTAGTTGACCTCATGGAAAAACTCGCGCATGTCCCAGAATAGGCGCCACTGCTTTTCATCCGCATAGGTTTGCAGGACCCGTTTTAGGCGCTCATGCTCCCCCTCATGCAGCACTCTCAGTCGATGATACTCTCCTGCATCTGTTTCAATATCAAGCAGCCAAACCCGCCAGCCATCTCTCTGACCGCAGCGAATCTCTAAGACCTCGCATTCCTGGGAGGTTTGCAGCAGCATTGTGTCGCCATTGAGACAGGGGGCATTCGCCGTGAGGCGTTCTCCCACCACAAAACGTTCCAGACCCTCACCATAGATGGCCCTTCGAATTTGACGATTCAATTGGGCAACCCGCCGATTGGTATATGCCAGTGCCCTAACTTGATCCGGATTTTGCTGATAGGCAGGACTCGAAAAGGCCCGCAGGAGCAGTTTTTCCCAGATCGGGTAGGTCACCACAAATAGGCCATCGGTTTGCTGGTCATTGGTATGACTCGTGAGGTTGGGGATAACGGGACGCTGTAAATTTTGGCGGACATCTTCGGCCAGCACACTAATCGCACCGCCGTAGCGCACCACCTCCGTGAGGTCATAGCGGTCAATAATTTGCTCAAAGCAAGGCGATCGTGCTTCATTCACGGGGGGAAGCTGGGCCGAGTCGCCCACAAATAGCAGCTGGGTTTTCACATCCAGTCGCGATATGGCATTGACCAGAAGCGTCCACATTTCCTGGTTGATCATGGAGCATTCATCGACCACAACCAGGTCATAGCGGGTGAGCAAATTCCGACGTTTGCGATCAACCGCGAAGGTCTGGAGTCCGGTTTCTTTATCGACCTCGGGCTGGAGCCCCAGCAAGCGACAGCAGGTCATACAGTCCACGTCCAGGTGCCAGCGATCTGCCATTTCAGCTAGTACCTTCGTGGCCTTATTGCTGAGGGCAGTGAACACGATCTGACGGCGATCGCCCTTGTCTTGAAGGCGGGTTAGGAGAACCTGGAGCAACGTCGTTTTGCCAGACCCGGCATAGCCCGTCAGTAGAAACAGTTTTTGATCGCCACCTACAAACGCTTCTAGGGCTGCTAGGGCGGCCTGCTGCTGCTGGGTCAGAGTCATGCCAATGCCAGACACAGCGAGCGTCGTTTCGTTCAACCCTTGAGCATTCATCTCGCTTGGGTAACGTCTTAAAATGGACATCTATCGACCTGTGCATCTGACAGGTCACTTTGCACCAGTTTAGAGGAACCGTTCACGCTGCGGGGATGAGATGCGAGTTCCTGGGCTAACGCCTGACCAAACCTAATGACGGTGCAGAGCAAACTATCCCTGGGGAGAGGGCCTAGAATCAAGAGCGAGTTCCCGCCCGCTGCTCTGAGGGAACGTAGTTGGACTCCGAGACCCGCTTGCATTGGTATCCACGACAAATATGTCCACCATCCACCATGAATCCAACGCTTCAACCTATTCTTGAGCAGCTTAAACAAAAGCTGACTACCCTCTACGGCGATCGCCTCCACCACCTTACCCTCTTTGGTTCTCAGGCTCGTGGAGAGGCAGAACCTGGATCGGACATTGACGTGCTTGTCGTGTTGCGCTCCCGGGTCAACCCTGGTGAAGAAATCAAGCGAACAGGCAGGATTGTAGCTGATCTCTCCCTTCAATATGATGTAGTCATTAGCTGCCTCTTCATGGACGAAACCCACTACAAAACCCGCAACAGTGCCTTACTTCGCAATATCCGCAGAGAAGGTGTCTTGCTATGACGGATGAGCAGCGAGAACTTCTACTCAAAGCTCAGCAAAGCTTAGAAGCCGCCAAACTATTGCTAACCTATGACTCCCCAGACTATGCTGCCTCCCGTGCCTACTACATGATGTTCTACATTACCGAGGCCTTTCTAGACGGTGAAGGACTGACCTTCTCTAAACATGCCGCCGTCATTGCCGCCTTCGGACGAAACCTTGCCAAACCTCGCCGAGTGTCACCTGATTTTCATCGCTTCTTAATTGAAGCCCAAGCACTCCGCACCACGGGTGACTATGGACAACTCAACGCTGTTACCGTTGACCAAGCCGCAGATCAAATCCATCGTGCCGAAGTTTTTTTAACCCTGGCTCTTCAAGAAATAGGCGCAACATGAGCCACCCGAACCGCGTTCCTTAACTTCAAGGGAGCCATCATCGCCATTCCCGGCAAACCCGGCAGTGCAGAAATTTCTTGACAGTGATGCCCGTGTCCTAACTCGCACCCTCCCATAAATATGACCCCGACAACTGTGAAGATCGTTTATTTCGATTGTCCGACGGGCATTGCAGGCAACATGTGTTTGGCCGCCCTGCTCGATGCTGGGCTACCGCTTCCTGCCCTGCAAGCTGGCTTGGCAAAGCTGGGCTTAAGTGCCGAGTATGAATTGCAGGTTTCCCAGGTGCAGCGACAGGGCCAGCGGGCCACCCACCTCCAGGTCAAGCTCAAAGATCCGGGTTACGCCGAGACGGCTCAATCTGATAAGGCTCATGCCTCTCATGCTCACCATCGCCATTTATTCGACATTCAAGCCATGATTCAACAGGCTCAGCTTCCCGAGCCTGTTGAACGCTGGAGTCTAGATATTTTCCAAACCCTGGCGATCGCAGAAGGTGCAGTGCATGGCATTCCGCCCGAAGCCGTTCATTTCCACGAAGTTGGGGCCGTAGATGCCATTGTCGATATTGTCGGCACCTGTCTGGGGCTTGACTACCTGGGCATCGAACAGGTTTTTTGTTCTGCGTTGCCGACGGGTGGGGGAACGGTGCAGGCTGCCCACGGCCTGTTGCCTGTCCCTGCCCCCGCTGTCATGCAGCTATTGGCCAGTCGCCAAGTGCCGATCTACGACAACCAGATTCACAAGGAACTGGTGACTCCTACGGGAGCGGCGATCGCCGTTACCCTGGCCCAGCAGTTTGGGCCACCGCCTGCTTTTACCCTCCAAAAGGTAGGACTTGGGGCTGGCACCCTAGAACTTCCGCTTCCGAATATGGTGCGGATGTGGGTTGGGGAAATGAGTCCGACCCAAGGGGTTTCACCCACCCTAGAATCCATCTGGGTCCTGGAAACTCAGGTCGATGATCTCAGCCCCCAGGTGGTTGGTTTTTTATTCGATACCCTACTGGCAGCTGGCGCAGTAGATGTGTTTTGCCAGAGTATCGGCATGAAAAAATCTCGGCCAGGTCTACTGCTGACCGTGCTCTGTCACGACACTGCGATCGCCCGTTGTGAACAGATTCTGTTCCGCGAAACCACTACCCTCGGCATTCGTCGCAGCCGCACCCAGCGTCGAATTCTACCTCGGCAAACGACCACCGTCACCACAGAACTCGGCCCCATCCAGCTCAAGATTGCCGCCTATGAAGGCCAAACGGTTAACGTCCAGCCCGAGTACGAAGACTGTGCCGCGATCGCCCGCCAGCATCAGGTTCCCCTCAAAACAGTGCAGCAAATGGCCCTGACAGCCTGGCAAAAAACCCTAGATCATCCGCACCCGCGATCTGAAGGCAGCTAATCAGTATCTTGCGTGCCATACTGGCCGTAAGACGACCCACAGGCTAGATTTCTAGCCGGAATCGGCTAACTTTTTCGGCCCGAGTTCGTCATTTTATTCCTATCTATCGATCATCAAGGACTTCCCAATGCAGATCTTTAAAGCTCAAGTGCGCTGGAAAACAATTTCCTTAGGTGCATGGGTCATCGTGAGCTTAATCACCCCTCAAGTCAGCTTTGCCCAATCCTCAGAACCGGAAACAACCAACAGCAGTGGATTCCCCGAAGAAACCCTCGAAAATCTGGTCGTTCAGGTCAGTGATATGCTGGTCGAGAAAATTGACAACGCCAGCTGTGAAGAAGCCGTTGACATCCTTGACAAGGTCAAAGAGAGCAGCACAAAGCCCGTTGATGCCGATTCTTTCATGGGTAAAATTCTCAACGACATCAAAACCAACCCCAAACTCAAAGGCATTATTAGTCAAAAGGTCGGTGGGCCACTCCTGAATCGCCTAATCGACTGCAATATGGTGCCCCTTGACCTGCTAGCCCCAGAGAATACCGCATCATAGAACATCCCCAAATATCTATCTATTGCAAAAGCCCCAGTCAACAAGTTGGCTGGGGCTTTTGCGGCAAACAACTGCACCGGGACGTGAATGGAATTCTGGTCAAGTGTAGCCTAAGCAGGATAAACGCTGACCTTCTTTTGAGACTTACCTTTGCGCTCAAACGTAACGACCCCTTCCACCAAAGAGAAGAGCGTGTCATCGGAGCCAATGCCGACATTGTTGCCAGGATGGAACTTAGTCCCCCGCTGACGGATGAGGATATTACCTGCCTTTACCCGTTCCCCACCATACTTTTTAACGCCCAGACGCTTGGCATTTGAGTCGCGCCCGTTCCTTGTACTTCCGGTTCCTTTCTTATGAGCCATCGTTCTACCTGCTAAACAACCCGAACTGTCAATCCAATGTCCTGTCAATCCAATGTCCTGTCAATCCAATGTCCTGTCAATCCAAT
>CAZXWR010000310.1:0-4880 GCA_964644325.1 uncultured bacterium | reverse complement strand
ATACCGAACAAGCAGAAGCACTGCTCCAGGTCATCTTGGCAGAACTGAACCTGACCGGATCGGAGGTCATCCTAGATGCCTATTGCGGGATTGGCACCTTGACCCTACCCTTAGCCCAGCAGGCCGCCACCTGTATTGGCATTGAAGTTCAGGCCGCCGCCGTAGCGCAGGCTCGGCTCAATGCCCGCCACAACCAAATCTCAAATGTCACGTTTCACGCTGATACAGTGGCCCACTCCTTAAACAGCCTGCCCCAACAGCCTGATATTGTGCTCCTAGATCCCCCCCGGAAAGGGCTAGAAGCAACGGTCGTCCAGTCTCTCGTTCAAGCTCAAGTGTCACGGCTGGTCTATGTCAGCTGCAACCCAGCCACCCTCGCCCGAGACCTAGACCTGCTCTGTCACCAAGGGCCATATCAGCTCACGCGGGTACAGCCCGTCGACTTTTTTCCGCAGACTTTTCACGTTGAATGTGCGGCTTTCTTAAGGCTAAGGCAGACGTAGTTCCGTCCTCGACCTCAAGTGCCCCAGAGAATGCCGACCGCCAAAATTAGCCAAAATGATTCAGAGCCATGGTAGTTTCAATGGCGTCAAACGGGCTTTTACAGGCATCATCCCCAAGGGGAAAAACACGCAAATACGGTGAATTTTCGGACAATCAGGTTAACAAAAGGTTAGCGATCAATTAAGGTTAGCACTTGCAAACTTGTGGACGATAGCCAGATGATAAGATCAGCCTGGAACTTTGAAAAATTGAACTTTTACTACGGTTAAACTCCCTATGCTGGCGACCTTAGAGTCTACCCACCGTAACGTTAATTCTCTAGCAACGACCTCAGGCCACATCCTTCTGGTTGAAGATGAAGTAACGATTCGGGAAACCATTGCCCTGTCGCTGGAGAATGAAGGCTTTTCAGTCATCTCGACTGAAAATGGGCAGCTGGCCTTGGACATTATTCGCACCTATTTAGACTCATCTCACCCCGTTGAGGAAACCCTTGACCTCGTTATTTTAGATGTGATGCTCCCCAGCATTAACGGTCTAGATCTATGCCGTTTTCTGCGCCGGAGTGGTGCAACGGTACCTGTGCTAATTTTGTCTGCTAAAGGGACTGAATCAGATCGCGTCGTGGGCTTGGAAGTTGGGGCAGATGACTATTTGACCAAGCCCTTTGGCATGCGTGAGCTAGTGGCCCGCTGTCGGGCCTTACTGCGGCGGCAGCGATTTAATTTGCCAGAGCCAGCTCATGTCCTCAGGTGTCGAGATATTGAGATGTACTCCGAGGAATGTCGGGTGACGGTGCGTGGCCAGGACGTGAGTTTATCTCCCAAAGAATTCAGAATCCTCGAACTCTTTATGAGCTATCCCCGCCGCGTTTGGCCCCGGGAGCAGCTCTTGGAGAAAATCTGGGGGCCAGACTTCATTGGCGATAGCAAAACAGTTGATGTCCATATCCGCTGGCTCCGGGAAAAAATTGAGCAAGATCCTAGTCATCCCTCCTACTTGGTCACGGTGCGCGGCTTTGGCTATCGCTTTGGCTAAAACTCTGAGAGGCTCACCGCCTGGGGATTGAAGCGTCCGGGTTGCAATGTGGAAGTTATCGATTTTTGTAGCGGCTTGGGCGTTGGGCTCGGCATTGGGCTGTGGGGATATTGGCAGCAGCACACCCACTGGAAGCGCCTTATTGCCCTGTTACCGCCTGAGGTAGACGAGCCCAGAACAAAACCGGATTGGCTGCGAATTTATAAAGCACTTCAGTCTCAAGTCCAGCTTCAGCAAGCCTTGCAACAAACCACTCAAAACTGGCAAATCATCTTTGAGGCCGCACCAATCGGCTATATCCAAGTGGATGCCCGCAATTGTCTAACGCTCTATAACGCTAAAGCTGCCGCTATTTTTAACATTGAAGCCTCTAAAGCCTCTCAGCTCTTCGCCAACCCTTCCTTGCTCCATGTGATCCGTTCTTATGAATTAGATCGGCTCATTAAGGATGTGCGGCACCATCGCACCGTTCAGCCCCTAGACTGGACTCTACATCAGCTGCAGGGCAACGGGTCAACCCAGGATATTCCGGTGCGGGGGTATGGCTTTTTGTTGGCAGACGGTGCGGTTGGGGTCTTCCTCGAAGATCGCTGGGAGCCAGTCCAGCTCATTGCGGAACGCGATCGCTGGACGTCGGATGTGGCCCATGAACTCAAAACGCCTCTGACCTCGATTCGGCTAATTGCCGAAACTGTGCGGGCAGATGTCCCTGAACCGCTGCGGACCTGGATGGATCGGCTCATACAGGAGGCGACTCGATTGGGGGGCTTGGTGCAGGATATCTTAGAACTCAGCCAAATGACCTTCAATTTTGCCCAGGATATGCCCCTAGAGTCCGTGAACCTGTCTGACCTGGTGCAGCAGGCTTGGATTAGTCTAGAACCCTTGGCCCAGTCTAAAAACCTATCGCTCTACTATGGGGGGCCAGACGATTTGTGGCTACAGGGGCATCGCAAACGGCTCTATCGCGTCTTCATCAACCTGATTGACAACGCCATCAAATTTAGTCCGGTAGATGGGGCGATCGCCATTGAGATTCAGGTGAAGCCAGCCGAGGATTTGAGGCCAGAAACCTCAGGACTTTCGCTAGAGGGTGCTGAACGCTGGGTGGTGGTGGATATCATTGACCAAGGGGCTGGTTTTCCCCAAGACAGCTTGAGTCAAGTCTTCAAGCGCTTTTACCGAGCTGATGCGGCTCGGGTGCGCCCTGAGTCAGCCCCTGATTTACCCACTGCCAGCCATCACCAGTCTTTGACCCCATCTGCGGTGGGAGATTCCGGATCACTATCGACCCAAGACCTCCCGGCCAGTGGCGGCAGCGGTCTAGGACTGGCGATTGTGCAGCAAATCATTACGGCCCATCGGGGTTCCATTCGCGCTCAAAACCATCCCCGCCACGGGGGCGGCTGGATACAGATTTACCTCCCCCTTCAGGAGGGGTGATCGCAAAACAGGGCTTTCTCAATTTGGCAGCATCTTTTGGCCCGGTCAGTTTCGCAAGTTTAGCGACCAATTGTAGGATGTTAGACAGGCATCCCACTGTCTGCTACAGATTATTCAGCCGTGGCTAATCCTGGCATCAGCCATCCAGGCCCAAAGCTGGGAGAACCCTTGCCCCTCTCGCGGTCAGTTCGCCCTGCAAGTAGCACCCAAGTCCTTACACTATCCAGATCAGGAGAGCACCGTGACGCAACAGTTTGACTATGATCTTGTGATTATTGGTGCCGGCGTTGGCGGGCATGGAGCGGCCCTACATGCAGTGAGCTGTGGCTTAAAGACTGCGATTGTCGAGTCGGCCGAGATGGGGGGCACCTGTGTTAATCGGGGCTGTATTCCCTCCAAAGCCCTGTTAGCAGCTTCGGGTCGGGTGCGGGAGCTGCGTGATGAACACCACCTCAAGTCCCTCGGCATTCAGCTTCAGCAGGTTTCCTTTGACCGGAGCGGGGTGGCAGACCATGCCAAAAATTTAGTGGCTAAGATTCAATCTGATCTGACCAACAGCTTGAAACGCCTGAATGTTGAAATTATTCGTGGCTGGGGCAAAATTGCGGGTTCGCAGAAAGTTGAGGTGATTACGGCGACGGGTGAACAAACCCTCACGGCCAAAGATATCATTGTGGCCAGTGGCTCCATCCCCTGGGTTCCCCCCGGCATTGAGGTGGATGGCAAAACGGTGTACACCAGTGACGATGCCATCAAGCTAGACTGGCTGCCCCAGTGGGTGGCGGTGATTGGGAGCGGCTACATTGGTTTAGAATTCGCGGATGTTTATACTGCCTTGGGTTCAGAAGTCACCATGATTGAAGCCATGGATCGGCTGATGCCGACTTTTGACCCTGATATTGCCAAGATTGCCCAGCGCGTATTGATTGACCCCCGCGATATTGAAACCCGTGTGGGCTTAATTGCGAAGAAGGTCATCCCTGGCTCCCCTGTGGTGATTGAGCTGGCGGATCCCAAAACGAAGGAAGTTGTGGAGGTGCTCGAAGTCGATGCCTGCCTGGTCGCAACGGGTCGCATTCCCGCCACTCAAAATTTGGGATTAGAAGCGGCTGGCGCAGCGACGGATAAGCGAGGATTCATTCCCGTGAATGACTCTATGCAGGTGCTCAGCGACGGTGAGCCAATCCCCCATCTGTGGGCCATTGGCGATGCGACGGGCAAAATGATGCTGGCCCATGCCGCCTCAGCCCAGGGGATCGCAGCGGTCGAAACCATTTGCGGTCGCGATCGCACCGTGAACTACCGCAGTATTCCAGCCGCTGCCTTTACCCACCCAGAGGTCAGCTTTGTGGGGCTGTCGGAACCTCAGGCCCAGGAGCTTGCGGCCCAGGAGGGCTTCACGGTCAAAACCAGCCGCACCTACTTCAAGGGCAATTCCAAGGCCCTGGCCGAAGGTGAAACCGACGGGATTGCCAAAATTATCTTCCGGGAAGATACCGGGGAAGTGCTGGGTGCTCACATCATTGGACTCCACGCCGCTGACTTGATTCACGAAGCCTCCAACGCGATCGCCCAAGGGGCTCAGGTTCAGGATCTCGCCCATTTAGTGCATGCCCACCCCACCCTCTCAGAAGTTCTGGATGAAGCCTACAAACGCGCTGCGGTGGCAGTCAAGGTTTAAGGTTTAATCCCTCCAGGTCTGTTCATCCTTAGGGGTACCTGCTTCGCAATCTCGAGTTCTATCTGCTTGCCCTTGAATACTGCCGCCATGCAAATCCGCCGTCGTCCTCCCAATCCGGCTGTCAATGTTGAATTTCTGCGCTATCAGATTGCCGCCGCAGACGCCGAACCCCGCAATATCCTGGAAAAAATTGTTTGGCACAAAGAGCAGGAAG
>CAZXWR010000309.1:0-4887 GCA_964644325.1 uncultured bacterium | reverse complement strand
CATGCTCAGCTTTCAGTACTGGCTGGGGGGCTGCCCCGAGAACCTGGAAAACTTTCTGCTGATGATCGGCGATAAGTATGTGTTCAAGGGGAAGAATATCCGAGCCATCGCAGATGGGGAGGGCCTGAGCTACCAGGAACCCGTGACCTACCCTGACATGGGCATCTGGCATCCCTTAGCACCCAGCATGTTCGAAGATGTGAAGGAATACCTGAACTGGTTTAGCTCCCGCCGCGATGTGAATGAGGATCTCAAAGATCCCCTGGCACCCACCGTGGGTCTCATCTTGCAGCGTACTCACCTGGTGACTGGGGACGACGCCCACTATGTTGCCATGGTGCAGGAGCTGGAATGTTTGGGTGCCCGCGTGATTCCGGTCTTTGCGGGTGGGCTTGATTTTTCGAAGCCTGTGGATGCTTTTTTCTTTGATCCCCTGACCGGAGGCAAGTCTGCCATTGTGGACGCGGTGGTTTCTTTGACCGGGTTTGCTCTGGTGGGTGGCCCTGCTCGTCAGGATCACCCCAAGGCCATTGAGGTGCTGAAGCGGCTGAATCGCCCCTACATGGTGGCCCTGCCCCTGGTCTTTCAAACCACCGAAGAGTGGGAGAACAGCGATTTAGGGCTGCACCCGATTCAGGTGGCCCTGCAAATTGCGATCCCGGAAATTGACGGGGCCATTGAGCCGATTATTCTCTCCGGGCGGGACGGCACGACGGGCAAGTCCATTGCCCTGCAAGATCGTATTGAGATGGTGGCCCAACGGGCCATGAAGTGGGCCAACCTGCGCCGCAAACCCAAAATTGATAAAAAAGTTGCGATCACCGTCTTTAGCTTCCCGCCGGACAAGGGCAATGTCGGCACAGCGGCTTACCTGGATGTGTTTGGCTCCATCTATAAGGCCATTGAAGCCCTGAAGCACAACGGCTACGATATCGCCGACCTGCCCGAGACGCCCGAGGCGCTGATGCAGGAGGTGCTCCACGATGCCCAGGCGCAGTACAGCAGCCCGGAGCTGAATATTGCCTACCGCATGTCGGTACAGGAGTATGAGCGGTTGACGCCCTACGCGAAGCGTCTGGAAGAGAACTGGGGGCCACCCCCCGGTCAGCTCAACAGTGACGGTCAGAATCTACTGGTGTTCGGGAAGCACTACGGCAACGTGTTTATAGGGGTGCAGCCCACCTTTGGCTATGAAGGGGATCCGATGCGGCTGCTGTTTTCGCGCTCTGCTAGCCCCCATCACGGCTTTGCAGCTTATTACACCTACCTGAACCAGATTTGGGGGGCAGATGCGGTGCTGCACTTTGGCACCCACGGCTCCCTGGAATTCATGCCGGGTAAACAAATGGGCATGTCTGGGGACTGCTACCCCGACAACCTGATCGGCACAATTCCGAATCTCTACTACTACGCGGCCAACAACCCCTCTGAGGCCACGATCGCCAAGCGACGCAGCTATGCCAACACGATCAGCTACCTGACCCCCCCCGCTGAAAATGCGGGCCTGTATAAGGGACTGAAGGAACTGAATGAGCTGATTGGCTCCTATCAGACCCTCAAGGACAGCGGGCGTGGCCCAGCCATCGTGAACTCGGTGATTGAACAGTGTCGTCTGGTTAACCTGGATAAAGACATCACGCTGCCTGAGGGCGATGCCCAAACACTTTCCCCAGAGGAGCGGGATAACTTGGTGGGCAAGGTCTACATCAAGCTCATGGAGATTGAGTCTAGACTGTTGCCCTGTGGCCTGCACGTGATTGGCAAGCCTCCTACGGCAGAAGAGGCGATCGCCACTCTGGTGAACATTGCCAGCTTGGATCGGCCGGAAGAAGGGGTGCCCAGTCTGCCCCGCCTGATTGCCGAGAGCGTGGGCCGGGATCTAGAGGAAGTCTTCCAGAATAGCGATCGCGGCATGTTAGAAGACGTGAAGTTGCTGGATGAGATTAATCAGGCCACTCGGGCCGCGGTGCGGGCCTTGGTTCAGGAGCAGGCCAATGCCGAAGGCCGCATTGAGCGCGTGGCTATTTTGAACTTCTTCAACATGGGCCGCAAGGAGCCCTGGGTGGAAGCCTTGCACGACCTGGGCTACAGCAATATGACAGCCGATGCCCTCAAACCCCTGGTGGAGTACCTGGAGTTCTGCCTGAAGCAGATTGTGGCTGATAATGAACTGGGTGGGCTTTTACAGGCCCTAGAAGGGGAGTATGTCCTGCCGGGGCCAGGGGGCGACCCCATTCGGAACCCGGACGTCCTGCCGACGGGCAAAAACATTCACGCCCTGGATCCTCAGTCTATTCCCACCACCGCCGCGATCCAGTCCGCGAAGGTTGTCGTCGATCGCCTGATTGCACGGCAGCAGGCTGAAAATGGCGGGGCATTTCCCGAAACTATCTCCTTTGTGCTGTGGGGCACCGACAACATCAAGACCTATGGAGAATCCCTAGCGCAGGTGATGTGGATGGTGGGGGCTCGGCCCAAGCCTGATTCTTTGGGGCGGGTCAATAAGGTGGAGCTGATTCCCCTCGCAGAGCTGGGTCGGCCTCGCATTGACGTGGTCGTCAACTGCTCAGGGGTGTTTCGCGATCTGTTCATCAACCAGATGGCGCTGCTAGATCAGGCGGTCAAGATGGCCGCAGAAGCCGATGAGCCCCTAGAAATGAACTTTGTCCGCAAGCATGCCCTGAAACAGGCGGCGGAGCTTGGGGTGAATGTGCGGCAGGCGGCGACTCGTGTGTTCTCCAATGCGTCTGGCTCTTACTCCTCAAACGTGAATCTAGCCGTCGAAAACAGCTCCTGGGACAATGAGGCCGAGCTCCAGGAGATGTACCTGAAGCGGAAGTCCTTTGCCTTTTCCGCCGATTCCCCTGGCACGATGGCAGAATCGCGGCAGGTCTTTGAAAGCTCTCTCAAAACCGTGGATGTGACGTTTCAAAACCTGGACTCCTCTGAAATTAGCTTGACGGATGTGAGCCACTACTTTGACTCAGACCCCACTAAGCTGGTTTCGAGTCTGCGAGCTGACGGCAAACAGCCCACGGCCTACATCGCCGACACCACGACGGCCAATGCCCAGGTGAGGACGCTCTCGGAAACCGTACGCCTAGATAGCCGGACGAAGCTGCTGAACCCCAAGTGGTACGAGGGCATGCTGAGCCACGGTTATGAAGGGGTGCGGGAACTGTCTAAGCGTCTGGTCAATACAATGGGCTGGTCAGCGACCGCAGGCGCAGTGGATAACTGGGTCTATGAGGATGTGAACACCACGTTCATCCAGGACGAGAATATGCGGGAGCGGCTCAAGAATCTGAACCCTCACTCGTTCCGGAAGGTGGTGAGCACGCTGCTGGAGGTGAACGGACGTGGCTACTGGGAAACCAGTGAAGAAAACTTAGATATGCTGCGCCAGCTTTATCAGGAAGTGGAAGACCGCATCGAAGGGGTTGAGTAAGCCTGACGTTGATTGAGTGTCGCCCCACCAGTTGGTGGGGCGTTGCTTTTAGAATGTAAGGGACAGAACGCTCTCTTCCTCTGCCATCTGGGGTGCAGCCCATGACTACCTATACTGTGAATCTAAGGCCAGCGCTTGATTTGACAGATGAACAGTTTTGGCAGATTTGTGTGGCGAACCGTGATCTAAAGTTTGAGCGGAACGCTTCTGGAGAGTTGCTGATTATGCCCCCAACAGGCGGAACGACCGGAAATCGTAACGGTCGCTTGATTCAGCAGCTATTTAACTGGTCGGACGCTGATGGGACAGGTATTGCTTTCGATTCATCGACAGGGTTTAAGCTACCCAATGGTGCAGATCGTTCACCGGATGCGGCTTGGGTTTGTAAGGAACGCTGGGATGCGTTAACAACTGAACAGCAGGATCGGTTTGTACCGCTATGTCCCGATTTTGTGGCGGAAATTTTATCGAAGAGCGATCGCTTACAAACAGTCCAGGACAAGATGCAAGAGTACATCGACAACGGTGCTCAACTAGGCTGGTTAATTAACCGCAGAGATCAACAGGTAGAAGTCTATCGACCTGAGCAAAAAGTTAAAGTGTTCGATGCTCTTCAGTCAATTCCTGGCGAGCCAGTGCTGCCAGGTTTTAAGCTTAATCTTGACTCTATCTGGTAAGGTGGGGTTCTTTTGACTGGGGTGAGAGATTTTTGCCCACAAGAGTGTAAGCTTCATCACCCTCGACCATCCCATCAGAACTCATTGGCGCTGAAGATAACCAGTTCTAGACTTGGTCTGCCAAACGTTTTTCCCAACGCATACTTTGATGGAGTTTACCAAAAGTACGAACCGCAGCACGAGCTCCTATCCTTGTGGTGCAATCATTCATAGCATAGCCCACGAAGGAACTAGAGGCGTGTAAGCGGGCCATCGGGGTACCTGTGGGTTCATTAAAACGTTGTCGCCGTCCGATGCCCTGATTCAGGTGCGGTTTGTTTTGGCCTAATAAAATCCCTATATCTACTTCAACGTTGAAGTAGATATGAGGGTATTTTGCCCAATAAAATCCTATATAGACGCAGGCAAAAGCTGCTGCAACGCTTTTCAATCTGGGTATTCAGCCAATCTACCTTCAGTTTCTATATCCGCAAATTTCCTTGAGGTCGATTCTCGCGCGCAGATGCTAATGTGTTGCTAGGCTAGCTTTTGAGCGTAATAAGCTTGCTAAGCATTTCGTCTTAGAAGGCAATTTGCCTCCTATATATAGTTAGAGCCTTTCCCTAGTGTTGACTCAAAAAGATTAAGGCTCTCTCTGTATTTCCCTCGTACCTCCCAGTTCTCAGTCTGATTCTAGAACCTCGAAAATCGTTGCTTTTACTATAAAACTGACTGCCTGACACATCTTTAGGCAGCCTCCCAGGGTGGTAGTTGGCAGCGGAG
>CAZXWR010000308.1:0-4893 GCA_964644325.1 uncultured bacterium | reverse complement strand
TCCGCGCGGTCGAGGACGCGATCCTGACCCGCGCGCGGCAACTGCGGATCGCTGACTCGGGCCTGTAATCGAGGCATTTCCGGGCAGGACTGCTTAGGGGCCGAGCGCTGTTCGCACTTCCGGTAGATTTGGGATGGACTGGTGTGTCGCATCGCGGCTACCGTTCCCGAAAGTGCGTCGGGATTGCTGAACGCGGCGCATCAATCTCGGGAGGTTTGGCCATATGTGTTTCAAGTGTGCCGCGGAAGCGATTGACGGCGCGTGAATCGACCCCTGCCATTGCGGTGCGCCCTACACGATAGCGGCCTATGCGCGGCTGGAGGCCGATCTGCGGCGGCGTGAGTTTCTGGGTGGCGCGGCGTCGGTGGTGGGGATGTTCGCCGGGTTCGGCCTTGCCCCGCGCGAAGTGCGCGCACAGACGCCCGGACGACCGATCCTGCTGACCAACCTGCGGTACTTCGATGGCCAGACCATCGCCATGCAGGACGGGCGCGACATCCTCGTCGAAGGCGGGCGGATCTCGGCGCTGATTCCCGCTGGACAGGGTCCGCAGGACGCCGAGATCATCAATTGCGGTGGCCGCGCCGTGATTCCCGGCCTGATCGACTGCCACTGGCACGCGACATTGGTCGGCGTGAGCCAGATCGTGGCGATGACAAAGGACATTGCCTTCATCCATCTGATGTCGGGCCGGGAGGCCAGCGCGACGCTGATGCGCGGGTTCACGACTGTCCGCGACGTCGGCGGACCTGCCTTCGGCCTGAAGATGGCAATCGACCGTGGGGTGGTAACGGGCCCGCGGATCTTCCCCTCGGGGGCCATGATCTCGCAGACCTCGGGCCATGGCGATTTCCGTCTGCTGTCGGAACTGCCGCGATTCCCCGACACGCCGCCGAACAACATCGAGCGCCAGGGTGTCGCGCTGATCGCGGACGGCGCGGATGCCGTGCTGCGCGCCACCCGGGAACAACTGATGAAGGGGGCGAGCCAGATCAAGATCATGGCGGGTGGAGGCGTCTCGTCGCTCTACGATCCGCTGGATACCACCCAGTATACGGAGCGGGAAATGCGCGCCGCAGTCGAGGCGGCCGAGGACTGGGGCACCTATGTCTGCGCACATGTCTACACGCCCGGAGGCATACGACGGGCGGTCGCGGCCGGGATCAAGTCGATTGAGCATGGACAGCTGGCCGACGATGAGGCCGTGCAGATCATGGCTGGTGAGGGCGTGTTCTGGTCAATCCAGCCGTTTCTCGCCGACGAAGACGCCAATCCGAGGTCCGACCCGATTCAGCGGGCTAAGCAGCTTGAGGTCGCAGAAGGTACGGTGCGCGCGTTCGAGTTGGCAAAGTTGCATAGCGTGCCTCTGGCTTTCGGCACCGACATCCTCTTCAATCCCGAAGGCACCGCCAGCCAGGGTCGGCAACTGGCCAAGTTCGCGCGCTTCATGTCGCCGCTGGAGGCGTTGCACAAAGCCACTGGCGCGGCGGGCGATCTGCTGGCGATGTCAGGTCCGCGCAATCCCTACGACGGCCGGTTGGGCGTCATCGACGAAGGCGCGCTTGCCGATCTGCTGGTTGTGGACGGTGATCCGGAGGCTGGGCTGGACTGGCTGGACGATCCCGCGAACAGCCTGCGTCTGATCATGAAGGGCGGGCGGATCTACAAGGAGGCATTGGCATGAGAACTTGCAGGCATTTCGGTCAATCTCTGGTCCGCACCACAGCGGTCTTCGCCCTCGGGCTGGCGCTGTCAGGCACGGGGCCAGCGATGGCCGGCGGTGTCGGGGCGGCCCCCGCCGATCCTGTCGTGGCGTCCCCAGCGCCAGCCCCCGCCGATGCATGGCGCTTTACGGTGATGCCCTATGTCTGGGGCACTGGTGTATCCGGGTCGATTCGACCCATCGCCGGTGCGCCGACACTGTCCTTTGACCGCAGCCTCGCCGACACCCTTGAAAGCCTCGACAGTGCATTCTTCCTTTCCTTCGCGGCGGAACGGGGGCGGCTCGTCATCCTTGGCGACGTGAGCAGCGTCAAATCGTCGGCAGAGGGCACATTGCCAGGCGGCATTCCGGCCGAGGGGCGGCTGACCCAGCGCACGCTGACGCTCGCGGGCGGTTACCGGGTGCATGCAGATGCGCGGTCCGCGGTGGATGTCTTTGGCGGTTTCCGCGCCTACGAAGTAAGCGCGGACATCGTCGCAGCCGGAGGAGCGGTGACGGCGTCCCCAACGCGTTCGTTTGTGGACCCGATCATCGGTGCAAGGGCGCTGTTCGCCTTGTCGCCCCGGTGGTCCACCATGCTGTACGCTGACGTGGGGGGCTTTGGAGTTGGCAATGAATCCGCGGTGGTCCTATCAGCCCTGCTGAACTACAGCATCTCGGAAAGCATCGCCATTTCAGGTGGCTACCGTGCCATGTGGATCGACTATGATGATCGTGGCACGATCGCCGATGTTTCCCTCGGCGGGCCGGTCCTTGGGGTCAGTTTCCGTTTCTGACACCTTCCGGGTTGTCACGTCAGTATATTGATGGTGTTGTGTTATGAAATAACATGACGAGGTCTGCATGCATAGAATTGCGCGTTCCTTCGCTCTTCTGACAGCGGTGGCTGTCGGAATTTACTCTCCGGCCGTCGAGGCTTGCACCCGCGCCGTATACCTTGGTCCCGAGGACCGGGTCCTGACGGGTCGCAGCATGGACTGGAAGCTGCCCATGGTGTCGAACTTGTGGGCCTTCCCGCGAGGCATGGCGCGCGACGGCGCGGCAGGGGCGAGGTCGGCCGAGTGGGTATCGACCTATGGCAGCCTGATCGTTTCAGGCTACGACATCTCCACGGCGGACGGGATGAACGAGGCGGGTCTTGTCGCGAACCTGCTGTGGGAAGTAGAGGCCACCTATCCGGAAGATGACGGTGTCACGCCCAAGGTGTCGCTTTCGGTCTTCCCTCAGTACCTGCTGGACCGTTTTGCAACGGTCGCCGAGGCGGTCGCGGACCTTCGGAGCAACCCGGTGCAGGTTGCCGGGGGCGAAGTTCCGGTTGGGCCGCCCGGTCGCGCAGCTACGGTGCATGTCTCGTTGTCGGACGCCACGGGCGACAGTGCAGTGATCGAGTTCGTGGATGGCGAAATGACGATCTGGCATGACCGCAGCTACCAGATCATGACGAACGAACCGACCTATGACCGACAGCTTGCAGTCCTCGAATACTGGCAGGGCGTGAACCCCCGCCAGTTCCTGCCCGGAACTGTGCGCGCGAGCGACCGTTTCGTGCGGGCCAACTTCTACATCAACTCGGTAGTGCAGACCGCCGACCCGCGCGTTGCGGCGGCCTCGGTCTTCAGCGTGATCCGCCAGACGTCGGTTCCTTGGGGCATCAGCGTCGAGGACGCGCCGAATTTGTCGACAACGCGCTGGCGCGTCGTGGCCGATCACAAGGACCGCCGCTACTACGTCGAATCGGTCTTGTCGCCGAGCGTGTTCTGGGTCGACCTGGAGAACCTGGACCTGTCAGAGGGGGCGCCGGTGACCAAGTTGGATCTTGGAGTGGACATGGAGCGGATCCTGTCCGGTGAGGTGTCGGCCGAGATGATGCAGGCAACGCCCTTCGTGTTCCAGCCGGCTGACTGAACGGACTGCAATGGCCCGGACCGGGCAGGAAACCCCCCAGGCCGAGCCGGTTCCGGCGGTTCGATCACGGACGCCGGTCTGGACGATTGCGGTGCCGGTCCTGACGGCGGGCTTTGCCGTCCTTTCGGGCAAGGTCTTGGGGGGCGTCCCCGGCTACGCGGTGCCAGTGGCGCTGATTTTTTTATTCGCGTCGGTCTTCGCGGCGGTCCATCACGCAGAATCCATCGCGGCGCGGATCGGCCAGGTTTTCGGGGCCATCCTGCTGGCCGTTTCAGTGACAATCATCGAGGTTGCGCTGATCGTGTCGGTTCTTCTGGGGGGTGGCCCAGGAACCGAGGCCGTTGCGCGGGATACGGTCTTTGCGTCCATCATGATCGTCTTGAACGGGATTGTCGGTGCGTGCCTTCTGGCGGGCGGGGTCAGGTTCCACGAGCAGGGCTTCCAGGCCCGCGGGGCAACGGCCGCACTGGGGGTGCTCGGCACCGTCGCCGTCCTCGCACTGGTCTTGCCGAACTTCACCATTTCGCGGGACGGTCCAGTCTATGCTCCGCCGCAGCTTGTCTTTGTGGCAGTGGTCGCCCTGCTGCTCTACGGCGTCTTCCTCTACGTGCAGATGGTCCGCCATCCGGGAGACTTCCGCGAAGTCGTGGTACACGAATCCCCCGATAACGAGGTGACGGACCGCCGGGCGTTCCTCGTGGCTCTTGGCCTGTTGCCGGTTTCCTTGCTGGCGGTCGTGCTGCTTGCCGAAGAACTGTCGCCACATGTGGAACAGGCTGTCGGGCGCGCCGGCCTTCCCGCAGCCCTTGTCGGGGTGGCGATCGCCATGCTTGTCCTGATGCCCGAGGCCACGGCATCGCTGCGCGCGGCAAAGGCCAATCGCCTGCAGACAGCGCTGAACCTTGCCTTGGGGTCGGCGCTGGCAAGCATCTGCCTGACAATCCCGACGGTCGCGATCCTGTCGCTGGTGCTGGGGCGCACGCTGGTCCTTGGGCTTGATTCGGAACACATCGTGCTGCTGGTGCTGAGCCTCTTCATGGCGACCCTGACTTTGGCAGTCGGGCGCACGACGGTGCTTCAGGGGGCGATCCATATTGTCATCTTCGGGGCTTTCCTGACAATTTCCGCCTTTCCCTAGGCTTACGTTCAGCCCAAGGGATGTCCTGCCAGCTCCCTATTCGGCGGCGACTTGCAGTCTCTGCGAACCGCTCAGCCGACCCAGCCACGCGCGCTGTGCGGGCAGGCTGACCGCCGTCAGATCGTAG
>CAZXWR010000307.1:0-4896 GCA_964644325.1 uncultured bacterium | reverse complement strand
AACACATCCCCACCAGCTCCCAAAAAATGTAGATTTGCACCAGATTGGGGCTGAGCACCAGTCCTAGCATCGAAGAGCTAAATAGGCTGAGATAGGCATAAAACCGGACATACCCTGGGTCATGGGCCATGTACCCATCGGTGTAGATCATCACCAGCAGGGCGACGGTTGTGACCACAACCAACATCAGGGTCGTCAGATGATCCACGGAATAGCCCATCGTCAGCGAGAAGCTGCCCGCTGAGGCCCACTCAAAGGTGCGCAGATAAGCCGCATGGCCATGGATTTGGCTCCAGAGCAGGGCAAAGGAGAGCGCCATGGCCGCCCCCAGCAGTGAAATAATAATTACTGCATTCACCTGCCGCAGGGCATTGGTGGCTCGGTTAAATGAAATGAGTCCTAGCCCGACAAACATTGCCCCCAGCAGAGGCAACACAGGAATCAGCCAGGCGTAGCTATACAATGCTTCCATTGATAATGCTGAGTCTGCAATGTGGTGTTCAATTGGAAAAACAGTCTAATTGTGACACACTCTCCAGAGTTGGCGACGTAACCCCATGATGGATAATTTCACCGGGGTTGTCTCAGGTGGTGACAAAGCGCTGGACTTTTCCAGTCGTCTCTAGGCACTCGAACCCGCTTCTGGAACAGGTTAACCCATGGGTCAGGGCTGGCTCAGTTAGGGGGTTGGCACTGCCACTTGGCCCAAAGCCCGTTGAAAATGAGCAAAAAATTCTTCGCGGCCCTTGACATGCTCTAGGCGGCTGATGACCTTCCCCTGATGAAACAGGAGGACAGCTGGAATATTCTGAATCTGGTAGGTTTTCGCGAACCAGAAGTTCTCGTCAATGTTGACCCGAACCACGGAAATCGGTATCTCAGCCCGACTCTGGAGTTGATTGAGGAGGGGATCAATGATGCGACAAGGCCCGCACCAGGGCGCCCAGAAACTGACGAGGACTGGCTCCGGGGCGCTGAGGATGTTGGCAACGAAGTCTTTTTGCTTGGTTGATGCAATCATTCAGCCTTGCCCACCCCGAGTACAATGCTTTACCGCTTGGGATCATGCTAACAGTGAATGCTCATCCCTGCACGCATCATCAGGGGATGAGCCCACCAAAATAGAAAAATAAAGCCAATCACGCCCAAATAAGCAGGCCGCACCAGCTCAAAGGGCGCAAAGGTTTGTCGCCCTTGCAGAATCGCCAGGAAGGGGATCACAGAGGTCTGGGCCTGAACCTTTTTGAAGGTGTCGCCATAGCGGCGTTCTAAGCGACGATCGCCGTGCCACACCGCAAACAGATGGTAGCCAATGAGTCCCAGGGAAGTCGCCACCATAAAGGTGCTGCCCACCCACAGGGTGTGGGCAATACACCAGATGACCTGTCCCACCATCTGGGGATGGCGGGTGATGCGAATGATCCCGGCCTCGTAGAGGTGTACCTGGGGCTGGGCGATCGCTGCAATTTCGAGCAAGTTGAAGGTCGCGGGGTACAGGAAGATAAAGGACAAGAAGGAGAGTCCCCACACGACTGGCGATAGCCAGGGCTGATTTTGCAGCTGCCAGAGCTGCACGCCATCGTATCGGTGGCTCAGAAAATAGCCAATCATCACTACTGCAAGGCTAATGCTTACTAGGGCAAAGACAACGCGGTAGGCTCGGGCACCCGTGGCTTTCTCGGCCCGCAGCCGCAGGGCTGCGAGTCCGCTATGGGCAGTGGCAAAAATGCTCAGTAAACCCAACATCACGAAGTGGGAAGGGGCGAGCCAGGTATGCAGGTGTGAACAGAGGTCTGGCATCGCGCTAAATGGCGTAGCTCCAGTCAGAGCGGGTGAGCCGAATTTGGGCCAGGGTGAAAATCATCGGAATAATCCGAGCATAGTTGGTGGCGATCGCCCGCCAGCCCAGGTCAATGAAAAATCCGGCCCAGAGCGCACAGCCAAGGGCCGCAAACAGGCTACGGGTTGCCCCGTAGCGTAAAGCGGTCGAGGCCAGCCCTTGCTGGGCCGTTTTTAAGAGCAGCTGTCCTTGGAGGGGTGTCGCTCCGGCCACTGCTCCCCGGGCTGCTTGCAGGGCGGTGAAATGGAGGGCAAACTGCTGGGCAATTTTGCGCAAAATCAAGGGTCGCACCATGGAACTTATGGCGAGGGCGCTGCCCCCTTCCATGAACAGCCGCAGTGAGTCGGAATGGCAGTGCAGCGGCAGCGGATCGGTGGACGACTGTTGCAGGGCGAGGCGAATCCGCTCGGTGAGCTGCTGCTGTTCATGGGCCGGCATGTTTTCCCAGGTGCGCTGCATCAGACTCAGGAAAATTTCGGCTTCCAGCTCAGTGGTTGATAGGGAAGGCGAAAACTTAAGTTTCAGATACCGGCAAACCTGGGTCAGGATTTGGCGATAGGAAATACGCTGGGCTTGACCTCGAAGCACGGTCAGACCGTCTGCGGCTAGAAATAAAAAGCGCTCCTCAATCGCCTGAATCCAGACTTGGCGATCGCTGCTGGGAACTCGATGGGGATCAACACCCTTCAGGTAGTCGAGGGGGTTAAATTTACGGCGAAACAAAATCTCAGTGAAATCTTGTAGCTCGTCTTCAGTGGCAAGTTCGAGGGCGGCTCGTAGTTCGTTCATGCGGATACGGCTCAAAAAAACGGTTATTAAAATAAAGATGATTCTTTACCCTAAGGGCACGGTGTCCAGTCGTAAATGATCAAGATTGTCCCAGTTCAGATCTCAGGATTAGGCTGGCAGAAATACTCGGGCCTCAACCCGGACTGGGTATAGAACTGCATTTTATCGTCATCTTGCCTTTCTCGGGCCAAATTATCAGGCCACAATTCACGCTACTGACTGCTTTCAGCGTCCAGGATGCTGTCAATGCCGCGACTGCGGAGTAGATTGACCATTTCATCCGCCTTACTCCGCTCTTGAAAAGCCCCAACTTGCAGCACTGACTGGCCTCGGTACGAGGAGCGAAAGGCATCGGGCACGATAGATTTGACCTGGGACTGACGTTCTGTGTCTGCGGCGTTGACAAACACCCGGAACGGAAACTGCGCCGGACGAGACATGGCGATTTTGAAGTGTGGCGCGGGCGGCTCATTGGCACCAGCGGTCGTTGTTTCATCGAGTTCCGCGTTCTGGGCCGAGATTAAGTCCGGTTCATTGCCAGTTTGCCCCAGGGGCACAGGGGCACTCGGCACCGCCAATAGCCCTGGCGTCAGAGTCGGAAGATCTAAATTATGGGCAGGCGGGGCTGAACTCGCGTAGGCTTGGGCCGGAGCTAAGGGGCTGCTGCTACCTGCTGTCGTACTGCTGGGGAAGGGAACAGCAATCTCGATGGGGGCTGTGATCGGCTTTAGCGTTGATGTTGCGACTGGCTGGCTCGGAGTGGTGCCAGCGTCTGAAGTCCCAACCCCCTTAGACGAATTCTTTGCAGGGGAGGATGGGGGTGGGGTTAGCGGCACACCTTGGGCCATCCCTGCGGTGGGGATCGCCGTTGCGCTGACTGGGCTGCTGCTGGTGGTCGGTGCGGGCTGCGGCGCACCTTTGGTCAGAGATTTGGATGCGGACTGGGTCAGAGACTTGGATATAGAACTTGATTGTGGGGGGTTAACTGCAATCTCTTTGCGATCTGGCAATTCTTTGCGATCTGGCAATTTAGACGGTGCTGAACTTGAGGGTGCTGCGATGGGCCGGGGCGCTGCTGCGATCGCCGAGTCTACCACGGTGGGCATGGTTTCGCGGGCCAGATAGACATGGCCCAGCACCTTGCCCTGGTAGGAGCGCTTGGCAAACTGCCAGCCTGGGTCTAGGGCAAGCTTGAGGAAGCCAGGTGCCAGGGTTTCGGTGCGGCCAATTTCCAGTTTGGGTGCCCTGGGATTCCGGATGGGAACACCGACCAAAACCAGCTGGCCGTCCCGTTTTTCGATGGAAAGCCGATAGTCTAGGGCTTTATCTTCCCCAGCGACCCGAATCGAGTAGCCATTGCTATCGGTACTGCGGCCACAAATACCCGAAAAGTCAAACTGGAGCAGCAGCGGCTCGATGACGCCGGGATTGTCCTTGCTTTCAGCCCAGCACTGGCGCGTCTCGGCAACCTGTTCTAAGACCAGGAGGGTATGTCGATTTCCCTGGGCCAAAGGTACTGCGATCGCCGTGAAACGCTCCTGTGGCACCGCCTCTTGATCGAAGGTCGCCGCTTGGGAGACCCAGGGGGTCGCCAGGAAGGACAGGCAGATTCCGAACGCGGATGCAGCAACGCTAGGCACAGAGGGCAGTTTCATCGACTCAACACACTCCAGGGACAGGGTTGGGAAAAGCAGAATTTACTTTTTGACAAGACTTTAGCGCACTCTTTGGTCAATGGCACAAAGGAAAGGTGACGTTTTTTCACAAGATATTGGATGCCCCCTGCGATAGACATCACGCAGGCTTGTTGATGTTCAGGTCATCCGTTGCAAAACGCGCTCCTGGTAGCATGCCCTAGAACTGGGGAACGTCGATCATCGCGTCAGACTGTCAGACTGTTAGAGTGAAATGTGCCTAAGGAATGCAAATTTATTAACGTCGAGATTCTCGCCCTCATCCCCTAACCCCTGCTTCGCACGCCCTGCGGTCTACTCCCAACTTGGGAGAAGGGGAACCGGACTCTTGCTCCCTCTCCCAAAGTGGGAGAGGGCTGGGGTGAGGGCGAAACAATCTTGCAATGACCGACCTTATTTAATCCACGATCCTAAGCGTGCAATTTAGGCAGTTCTTCAGGTGGGCAAGCAATAGTATTCAGGTGGGTAAGCAACAATATACCGATGCAGCTATGCAAACGACAGCACTCTACCGAATCTTAGATGCCAATTTAGATCGGGCTCGGGAAGGATTGCGCGTCATTGAAGAGTGGT
>CAZXWR010000306.1:0-4911 GCA_964644325.1 uncultured bacterium | reverse complement strand
TTGTGCAAGGCAATCTCTATTCTGCCGAGAACTAAAGATTTTGTCAAACGATTTTGACAAAATCTCGGTTCCGCAGTCCAGCCTAATGGAGCCGTTGGGACAGAAGCTGTTCCTCTAAAGCCGCGATCCGGTTATAGGCAGCCGTCAACTGCGCCATCAATCGCTGGAGCTGGAGATCTGGATTAACGGGCTTGTTGGCACTGTCGTTCATTTCAATGTGATTGCTGTCAACCAAAACATCCCGGTGCTCTGGAGAAACCTGCGCAGCCCCCTGGCGCCGATACCGACTGACATCTGCCGCAATGGCTGACTGCCCAGCCATTTCAGACTTCTGAGCCAGCAGTCCAGCAATCTGTACGCTTATGCCCTCGACTTTTTCATGGAGGGCATCCACCTTGCCACTAATCGCATGAAGCTGCTGCTGCAAAGTTTCCGCTGAATTTATCGTCTTTTGATTCGTCAAGCTTTCTAACTCACTTTTAAGGGAAACTAATTTTCATTTTCTTTTACGATATCTATCTTAATAATAAATTCCTGTAATGGGTGAACATTTCGCCCCTCAATACTTAAAGACGGATTAAGATTTTGTTTGTGCATTAGTTAATTAAGTCTTAAGATTTGGCGCTCTAGAGCGCCAAATCCCTTACCTAGAGAACGGTCTGCAATGAGTTCTTGTCGGGAAGCAAGCTTCAATACTCATGGCAAAGTACAGGTATTTTTCCGATAAACTGGCGCTTTTTAGGCTGAGATAGTTGCTCTTCATGATTGAAAACAGCCAAGCAAGAGTCAGATTTATAAATATTTGTTCTTTTTCGACTTTATTGACCTCTGGCGAGAGGGGTGAATGGCGAGATCGGACTCAACTGGTGACCCACGATTGTGCGCCACTCCGTTCCAGTCTCCCCACTCCACTCACCGTTCAATGGCTTTGTAGAGTGAATAGACTGGCGAGGTTCAGGCATTGTCATCCCTGCAATGAAAGTGTCAGAGTGTGCGGTTGATCTAGATATCGACAGCTGTAGGCTAGGATCAATGGGGCTCGCATTCAGCCAGACTTCAACATCGGCTGACCTAGATTCAGGGGCGACCCAGGTGTAGCTCCTCTTTAATGGCTTGTGATGAATCGTCGTTCTTTTTTGAGATTGTTGGGGGCTTTGGGTCTGGGACAGGGGGTTTTGGGCTGTCGCCAGAGCCGTGCAGCCGCGCTACAGGTTCACTTGCTGTCTCGAACCCTGCCTTCGCAGCTGGTTGGCCAATTTCGCAGGCAAATCAAGTCGCAGCCGAATCCGGTTGCACTGTCACTGACCCTCAAATCTAGTCCGGCAGATTTGTTTCAAGAATTGCAGGGTTGGGCGCAGGGACAACCCGCAACGGAACCTAATGGATCTCAGTCCGCTGTAGATCCCTCCGTTTATCGCCTGATCAGTGGCGGCGATTACTGGCTCGCTGCTGCTATTCAGCAAAATTTACTCCAACCCTGGTTCCCAGGTGAAATTCAGAATTGGTCTAGTGTGCCCCCCAACCTACAGGCGATTGCACGGCGCGATCGCCAGGGACAGATGGTCTCGAGCGGTGAAATTTGGGGCATCCCCTATCGCTGGGGGGCAACGGTCATCGCCTTCCGCAAGGACAAGTTTCGCAAGCTGGGCTGGCAACCCACGGACTGGGAAGATCTGTGGCGACCTGAGCTAGCCGGGAACATCAGCCTCTTGGATCAGCCCCGCGAGGTGATTGGGCTGACCTTAAAACAGCTCCAGCAGTCTTACAACACCGTTGATTTAACCAGCGTTGCCGCCTTGCCTGCCAAACTGAAGGCACTCCATCAACAGGTCAAGTTTTACAGCTCCACGGACTACCTCCAGCCCCTGCTGTTGGGGGACACCTGGGCCGCAGTCGGCTGGTCGACGGATATCCTGCGGCTCATGGAGCAAGAGCCAGACATTCAGGCGATCGCCCCGGCCTCTGGGACAGCCCTCTGGACTGATTTGTGGCTACGCCCCAAAACAAACCCATCAGAACTTGGCCCCCTCAAGGATTGGGCAGAGTTCTGGTTACAGACAGAGGTCGCCAATGCCCTGTCCAAATTTTCGGATGCACTGTCTCCCATCCTGCCAGAGTTCAAGCCGGATAGCCCAGTCAAGGCACTCCTGCGTCCGGACCAACCCTGGTATGCCAAAAGTGAGTTTCTCGAACCGCTGCCCGACTCAACTCTGGCCCAGTACAGCCAATTTTGGCAGCAGATGCGGGTTTAACGAGTCCTACAGAACCGTGGTTTGATAGACCGGACTAATCCAGGCTTGACAGGATAGGTCGCGCGGATCAAACGGCGTGATTTGCGCCCCATTGGGCTGGGCCAAGGGATGAATGGGCAGGGGTGCTGTCGCACTGGGGAACTCACAGGTATAGGAGCCTAAGGGGAAGTTCTGGCGGTCCAGTACCAGCAGGTTATAGCCAGCTTGACTGGAGGTGCGCCCAAAGCTCCTTAGAAAGGTATAGCGCTCCAGGTAGCTGTAGCGGCTCCACAGGTCAGGTCGAATGATCAGACGCACTTGACTGTTGGCGGGCGTGGTCTCCCGATAGGCGAACCAGCGAATCACCAGCTTGTCGCCAAACAGCTGATTCGTCCACCACAGACCGGGCACTGTGAGGCTGCGCTGGGAGGGGGTTTCTTCGGTGATTTGAGGCCGATTGACCCTAGACCGCAGGAGGCTCATCACCCTGGGTGGGGCATTTAGCTCATCGAGGGGATCGTCGGATGGGCTAGGCGGTGCATCAACGGTCTGGGCCTGGGCCACCCCAAAACGGTCGCCCCCCAACCCAACTCCAAACCCGACTATCAGCGCGAGGCTGAGCGCCAGGATCCGTGAGGGCGATCGCCGTAATGTTGAAAGATGCGCCATAACTTGCGCCATAACTTGCACCATCACTAAATTCCTGAGCGACTGAGGCTATAAACTGCCCCACCTATAAACTGCCCTACCTTTGATTCTAGCGTTCGGGAGTTCGCGGGCGAGCTGGCTGAGATCACGAGACGGCATCCTCGGGCCGCAGGTTGCAGATAACCTGCCATTCTTGGGCAGTAACGGGCTGAATCGACAAACGACAGCCTTTGCGGAGCAGCATCATCTCCCCTAAGCCGGGGGTTGACTTAAGTTCAGCCAGGGTGATGGGCACCGAGAAGGCAGACTGGGCCTGAATATCGACCATTAGCCAGCGGGGAGACTCAGGTGAACTTTTGGGGTCGTAGTACGCGCTGTTGGGGTCGAAGGCAAAGTGATCGGGGTAGGCATTGCGGACAACGGTGGCGATGCCCATGATCGCCTGGGGTTGGACGACACTGTGGTAGAAAAAAACGCGATCGCCCACGGTCATTTGATCGCGCATGAAGTTACGGGCCTGGTAATTGCGAATCCCTTCCCAGGGGGTCGTTTGCTGGGGCAGGGCCAGAAGATCATCCCAGGAAAAAACGCTGGGTTCGGTTTTCATCAACCAGTAGTTCATGGCGGCGCGTCAGCGGTAAAGATTCACCCTAAAGCAGGGTTGAGTTGGGGGTTCCAGAAGGGGATGGGCCAGTCCCAGCCTGCCGGAGACATTCAGAATTCTGCATTCAGGGGCGATCGCGGGAAGGGAATCACATCACGGATGTTGGTCATGCCCGTCATGAACTGCACCAGACGCTCAAACCCTAATCCAAAGCCAGCATGGGGCACGGTACCATAGCGGCGCAGGTCAAAGTACCACCAATAATCAGCAGGATCTAGGTCTAGGGTCGCTAGCCGCTGCTCTAGAATATCCAGCCGTTCCTCCCGCTGGGAACCGCCGACAATCTCCCCAATCTTGGGTGCCAGGATATCCATCGCCGCCACGGTCTTCCCGTCGTCGTTCAGACGCATATAGAACGCCTTGATATCCTTCGGGTAATCCTGAACGATCACCGGACGCTTGAACAGTTCTTCCGCCAGGTAGCGCTCATGCTCAGACTGTAGATCTAGCCCCCATTCCACCGGGTATTCAAACTTGCGATCGCTCTTTTCTAGCAGCGATATGGCTTCGGTGTAGGTGATGCGGGCAAATTCTTGATCAACGATCGTTTGAGCCGTTTCCAGTACCGTTTTATCGATCCGTTCATTGAAGAAGGCCATATCTTCGGGGCACTGCTCTAGCACCGACCGAAAAATATGTTTCAGGAATGCCTCAGCCAGATCCATATCGCCCCCGAGGTCGCAGAAGGCCATTTCTGGCTCCACCATCCAGAACTCAGCCAGGTGGCGCGAGGTGTTGGAGTTTTCGGCTCGGAAAGTCGGGCCAAAGGTATAGACATTGCTGAAGGCCATCGCCATAATTTCAGCCTCTAGCTGGCCACTGACGGTCAAAAAGGCCCGCCGCCCAAAAAAGTCTTGGCCAAAGTCTACGCTGCCATCGTCGCTGTGGGGCAGTTGATTCAGATCAAAGCCCGTCACCGTGAACTGCTCTCCGGCTCCTTCGCAGTCACTGGTGCTGATGATTGGGGTATGCGCCCACAAAAAGCCGCGCTCCTGGAAAAACTGATGGATGGCTGCCGAACAAGCATTCCGAACCCGAAAGACCGCCCCCAAACTATTGGTGCGCGATCGCAGGTGGGCAATGGTGCGCAGAAACTCAAAGGAATGGCGTTTTTTCTGGAGCGGATAGGTTTCTGGATCTGCGGTGCCCCAAACCTGAACGTTACTGGCCTTTAGCTCCACCCGCTGGTTTTTACCCTGGGACTGCACCAGCTTCCCAGAAACAGACACTGAAGCCCCAGTCGAGAGCGATCGCATCAGCGATTCGTAGTCTGGCAGTGCAGCATCTACTACCACCTGTAGCCCCTGCAAAGACGAACCATCATTGACTTCAATGAAAGCAAACCCCTTTAGCTCGCGCTTCGTGCGT
>CAZXWR010000305.1:0-4916 GCA_964644325.1 uncultured bacterium | reverse complement strand
GTCAATAACCCTGGATCTCCAGGCCCTGCACCTACCAGGTAAACTTTGCCGATGGGCGGCACTATCGCAACAGATCGGTCTGTCATAGGGGGCGAATCATCTTGGGTGAAGGGGGGGGTTGGTGGTTAAAGGGGCAGAGTTAAGGTGGCGCGCTCAAGGTGCAACACGAGGGGCATCAGTAAGGTTGATACCGGAGGAGGCTCAATCAGCGTCAGCTGGAGCTGCGGGAACGTCAGCCGCAGCTGCTCAACCTCTGCCTGAATGCGATCGCAAATGTAGCCAGGGAACAAGAAATACGGCAAAATAGCGACCCGTTGCGCCACCCGCTGCATGGTCTGGAGCTGTTCGGCCAAGGAGGGTGCGATCGCCCAGTAGGCAACCTCAGCCTGACACCGGGCGGCAAACGCTTCCAGGGGCTGGTTGCCGCCAGTCCGGCGGGTGCCATGGGCCACCAGCAAACGGCGATCGCTCTGAATTCGCTCTAATTGCTGCTGTACCGCGCCCTGCCAAATGGGGTGGCTCCCCACAGGGGGGCACAGTTCCAGCTGAACTGTGGCGGGCAGAGCTGCCCGCGCCTGGGCCACTGCCTGCGGAATATCTGCCTGGACGTGATTGCCCGCCATCAAAAACAAGGGCAGCAGTCGGATGCGACCTATGCCCTGTTCCTTCATGTGGCGGGCAAAGGTTTCAATCTGCGTCGCAAGGGGAACCTCACCTAGCTCCAATGTGCCACCCGCCACGGTACATGAGGGCAGGGATGCAGCCGCGCTCCAGTCCTGCCGCAACTGCTGGACACAACCTTCCAGGGCCTGCTGCGAACGAGGGTCGCGGCTACCGTGGGCAATTAAAAAATAAGCAATGGGTTCAGATAGCAAGTGAACGCTAGTTTAGAGAGAAAAGATATAGAAGCGGGAGTCGGTCAGGGCTGAACGTTCTAATCACAAGACTAGAGGATCTTGCTAGACCCCTGACAGCTAGGATTCAGCATCCAATGTACGGCACTTTTAACCGCAGGACGGTATCTAAAAGATCAAGCGGGCCTTTGACTCAAGGCGTTTGAGGTTATTCAGGGTTTTCAGGCTGCACCTTCAGGGAAGTGGCGACGGCTGATGCTGTGGAGTAGGCAGGCTCCTTGATCTCTTGGTCCAGGTACTGACGCACCAGGGTACGGAAGTCGTCCCCTTCAATGGTCTCTTTCTCCAGTAAAAGCTCCACCAGCTTGTCCATTAAGACTCGATTCTCGCGAATGATCCGGCGGGCCGTCTCATAGCAGTGCATCACAATCTGTCGCACTTCACGATCCACTTTTACGGCCATATCCTCCGAGTATTCAGAGCGAGACTGCCACTGACCGCCCAAGAAGACTTCCTGATCGCGATCGCTCTCAAGGGCCATATTCCCCAGGTCAGACATCCCCAGCCGCGTCACCATTTCCCGTGCCAGGTTGGCGACTGCCTTGATGTCGCTGCTGGCCCCAATCGTGACTTCAGCCTCTCCGAAGATTTCCACTTCGGCGGCGCGCCCGCCCAAATAAATCGTAATTTGATCCATGAGCCAAGCGCGGCTGTAAAGACCGCTATCGACCCGTTCCTCATCAAAAACCTGCTGTGCAAACCCTTGAATACCACCGGAACGGGGAATAATGGTCACCTTATTGAGGGGGTCGGTATGCTTTAAGACCGTCATCAGTAGCGCGTGACCCACTTCGTGGTAAGCAATCAGCCACTTTTTCTTATTGTCTAAGAGAGGCGTCAGCGACAGACCAATCGTGACCCGGTCAATGGCATCCTCAATCTCGATGTTGGTGATCAGCTCCTTGCGGCGGCGGGCTGTCAAAATGGCAGCTTCATTGAGCAGGTTGGCTAGGGCGGCTCCAGAAAAGCCCGGTGTGCGACGGGCGATCGCTTCCAGGGACACTTCTGCATCCAGCTTTTTGGTACGGGCATGCACCTCTAAAATACCCAAGCGCCCTTTATAGGCCGGGAGGTCAACCGTTGTTTGCCGATCGAACCGACCAGGTCGCAACAAGGCCGAGTCCAATACATCTGGACGGTTGGTGGCCGCGATGATAATGACGCCAGTATTGCCCTCAAAGCCATCCATTTCCGTGAGGAGCTGATTCAGGGTTTGCTCTCGCTCATCGTTCCCGCCGCCGATGCCAGCCCCTCGCTGCCGACCGACGGCATCGATCTCATCGATAAACACCAAGCAGGGCGCATTTTCCTTGGCTTTCTTAAACAGGTCGCGGACGCGAGACGCGCCCACCCCGACAAACATTTCCACAAATTCTGAGCCGGAAATACTGAAAAAAGGCACCCCCGCTTCACCCGCGATCGCCTTGGCCAACAGGGTTTTACCCGTTCCGGGTGGCCCGACCAACAGCACACCCTTCGGAATCCGCGCCCCAACTGCCGTAAATTTCTCTGGCTGCTTCAGGAACGTTACGACTTCTTGCAGCTCTTCTTTGGCTTCCTCAATCCCGGCCACATCATCAAAGCCGATGCCCGTTTGCGCTTCCATCTGGAACCGCCGCGCCTTAGATTTGCCAAAGTTGAGAATCTGTCCAGGCCCACTATTGCTACTACTGGCCCGCCGTAAAAAGAGCAGCAGCAAACTCAACAGGAAAAAACCCAGCAGCAAATGTAGCAAGATGCTGACCAGCGGATTACTGGCTGCCTCAGACTGAGCGCTAAATTCAACGCCACTATTGCGCAAGGACTGAATGAGCCGCAAGTCTTGATTGAACAGCCGCACTTCTTTCTGAGGGCCATCGGGCTGACTCTTTAAGGAATACTTGGCTAAGTTCTGCTCTTCGTATAGCTCAACCTTCGCAACCTCTCCGGACTCAACCTGACGCAAAAAGTCGGTGTAGGAAACCTCATCCTTTTTTGCCTGAGCCTGAACGGGCAACATCTGCAATAGCGCAAAACTAAGCGCGATCGCTGAAAGCCGTCCCTTAAAGCCTCGTTGCTGCCTTACAGTTTGCTTCATGCCTTATATAACAGTGCTGCCGATAAAACCTAGCGTACTTCTAAACCTGGACAGCGCCGCCGCTGCTGTCCGCTCCTCTATCTTAGGCAAACCCGCCGCCGATGACCGCAATCCCCCTAGAATTCCTCCCTGAAAACAAGCCACGCACAACCCGCCCCATAGATTTGCTATCCTAAGTCATAGTCGTTATGAGTTTATTTTAGAGCATGATCCGAATTGTTGGCCTTAGTGGTAGCTTGCGCCAGGGTTCCCATACGAAGCAGGCCGTGACTCTGGCCTTGGACAAGGCGCAGGCATTGGGAGCAACCATCGAATTCATTGACCTTCAAGCCCTGGCTCTTCCGTTTTGTGATGGTTCCGAGTCCTATCCAGAGTACCCAGATGTTGAACGGTTGCGGACAGCGGTTAAGCAAGCCCAAGGCATCATCCTGGCCACCCCTGAGTATCATGGCAGCGTCAGTGGTGTCTTGAAGAATGCCCTCGACCTCATGAGCTTTGAGCACCTGTTTGGTAAGGTGACAGCGGTTGTGAGTGTTTTAGGCGGACAGGCCAACAGCAATGCTTTGAATCATCTCCGGCTGATTTTGCGGTGGGTGCATGCCTGGACGATTCCAGAGCAGGTGGCAATTCCCCAAGCTTGGCAGGCCTTTGATGAGTCCGGTCAGCTTAAAGACGCGAAGTTGGATCAGCGTCTAGAGGCGCTGGTTCAAAGTCTGCTGAACACCGCTCAAGCTCTCAAGGGTTAGCCCATCTATGACACCGAGATAGGATGGGAACTCTCCTCTCCTGCTTACCCGTTCCAGTCAGCGCCCCCATTGAATAATAAATCGGCCTGTAGACTAAAAGAGTGACAAACGCCTCGTCAATGAAGGTGCTAGCGCCATGACGACCCTTCAAGTGCCCTTCCGTCGGCCCTTGCCCACCATCACCTGGGAAAAGCTGCCCGATGATTATCTACTCCCGGACGACCCTGTGGAAAGTACCCTTCAGCCTCTGCTTGCAGCTGCCCTGCGGGAAGCTCTAGAACTAGCGGGTCTGATCTTAGACGCCATGATAGTCGCGACGAACTTTGGTCTCTGTGCCACCGTTGGCGGGAAAACGGTCGTCAAAGCCCCCGATTGGGTGTTTGTCCCCAGCGTCCAGCCCCTGCCTCCCGGCACAATCCGCCGGAGCTATACCCCCCATGTTGAAGGTGGCGTCCCGGCTGTGGTCATGGAATTCATTTCTGCTACGGAGGGGGGCGAATATTCTATCAATCCCCACTACCCCTACGGGAAGTGGTACTTTTACGAACAAATTCTCAAGGTTCCGGTGTACGTCATCTTCCATCCTGAAACCGGGACGCTGGGAGTTTACACCTTAGCGGATGGGAAATATCAGGAGCGTTCCCCCGATGCTGGTGGTCGATTTTGGCTAGAGGCATTAAACCTTTCCCTCGGAGTCTGGCACGGTCAGAAGGCCGAAGTCGAGGGCTGGTGGCTCCGCTTCTGGGATCAAGCAGGTCACTTACTCCTGTGGGGGAGCGAGCGCATTCAGCAAGAGCGACAGCGAGCCGACCAAGCACAGCAGCGAGCGGATCAGGAACGGCAGCGAGCCGACCAGCTCGCCGCAAAACTCAGAGAGCTGGGTGTTGATGTTGACGCCCTTCCCGATGCATAAATTGTGATTGAAACGGAGGTGCTGCCTCGGGTTTCGGCAGTTTTCTGCTCAAGGGCTGCACCTCAGACCCTGTCCACCAGCGTTTCTAAGTGGGTGGGTGAAAGCTATCTGTTTCAATGCGCTGTTAATCTCTGTCTCAATGCGCTCCTAATCAGGGTGAAGCGTGCACCGCTCCCCCTCGGTTCTGGGTTGGGTCAGGCAGTGCATCAGGCCCTGGCATAAAATCAGTTAGTCTGAATCCAGAACCCATGGGAAGTTGCGATGTC
>CAZXWR010000304.1:0-4958 GCA_964644325.1 uncultured bacterium | reverse complement strand
TTCCGGCGTTGCGGCCAGCAGCGTATCTGATGCGAAGCCCGTCAATTGTGCAGAATTCAAGGTTCATGACCGCTCCTTCTGTCGCGCGGCCATTGCGCGCAGCACATAGACAGGGGTGGCAAGCGTGATCAGGACGCGCGGGATATGGCCCAGAAGCCAAAGCCCCCGGATCGTGGCGGCGTTCTCCTCCGTCACCGGACCGGTCAGCGCGATGGCCTTGTAGAAATTCAGGGCATCGCCCACCGGCGACCCGATCGCGGCGGCAAGGCGCACATTGAGCGGCATGTGATACAGGATCGTGATCAGCGAGATGGCCAGATAGAGCCACAGCGCGATGACCCAATTCTGCCGCGCCGGGGCATTGTTCCAATCGAGCCGGGCCGACAGGATCAGGCCCACCGGCATCAGCAGGAACAGAGGCATGATCGTATAGAGAAAATTGCTGAACTGGGGGAAGAATTGTGCGACAAAATCGGCCGGAGGCAGGCTCAGCCAATAGAACCCCATCGACAGCCCGATGAAAGCATTGGCACCGAAGAATGCGGCGGATGTAAGGATGGCCAGCGCGTTGACGCGGAAGCGGTAAGGATCGGATGTCATGGCTGCGGCCTCGTGGCGGGCAATCAATGGAACTCGGTCTTGGAAAATTGGCGGAACGCATAGGCCGGCGCGATCCGGCTCAGCCATCTGACCTGCCGGGCCTGTCCCATGAGCATCTCGGACTGGCCCGCGCGCAGTCCCTTCAGGATGCCGTTCACCAGATCCTTGGGCGCCATCTTCTTGAAGTTGTCGGATTTCAGACCGTCTCCCATGTCGGTGTCGACGACCGGCGGCATCACTTCGAAGACGGATATGCCCTGCGGCGCCAGTTGATGGCGCAGCGCCTGCGCCGCGTGGTGCAGCAGCGATTTGGTTCCGGAATAGACCGGTGTCGGTGCCGCCGTGACAAAGGCGGCCGCAGAACTGATGAACACGATCCCCGGTTCCGCACTTTTCCCCAGCAGCGGCAAGGCGCGGTGTGTCAGCGTCAGGGGGGCCGTCGCGTTGGTCGCGATCTCGCGCGCGATCTTGTCAAGCGTGTCCGGGTCAGAGGCGAAATCATAGGCAAGCAGGATACCGGCGTTGTTGATCAGCAGATCGAGGCGGCCATGCCGGGCCTTGACGGTCTCGATCCAGCGATCCTGATCCTCGGCCCTGGTGACATCGCCTTGTATCGCTTCGGCGCCGGTGTCCCGCGCCGCGGTGTCGAGCGTGGCCGCGTTCCGCCCGGTGATGATCACCGTATTCCCGAGTGCAGCAAGCTGCCGGGTGAGTTCCAGCCCGATGCCGCGGCCTCCGCCGGTGATCAGGACGGTCTTGTCGGTCAGGTCCAAAGTGATGTCTCCGGGCGCAGGTTCCATCTTCAGGATAGGCGTGCGGCACGGCTGTCTTCCACCACTTGCACCTTGCATATCGTATCAATGACTTGCCGATCGGCTCAGGGACGTTGCCAAGCATACCGCCAGCGTTTCTAGTGCAACGCGCGCTGTCCCCGCGTGAAAGGCGACTGTTATGCAAACCCAGGAACGGTCCCCGTCTTATACATCCGCCGTCCTGTCCGGCCCGATCTGCGGGATGCTGGGTATCGCGTGGGCAGACGTTCTGACCCATGCAGGGTTCGTGGCGACCGATCGAAACGACCGGGCGTTTCTTGTGACCTCCGACGAATACCTGCGCCTCTGGGCCGCGATGATGATGCTGTCGCGACAACAGGATGTGGCGCGGCTTCTGGGATTGCGGATGGCGGGTGGCCCGGCGATCCCGGTGCTCTTCGCGCTGTCGACCGCGCCGGATTTCGAGACCGGCATCGCGCGCATGGCACAATTCAAGAGCCTGTTCGGGCCGATGCAATTCGTCGTGTCGCAAACCTCGTCGGAGTTCACCGTGCGCGTCGCCCCGGACATGGCCACCTCGCCCTTGCCCGGCTCGTTCAGCAGCCCCCAGATCATCTATCTGCACGCACAGGCCAACGCCTTGGCGCGGCATGCGATCCGGCCGCTGCGGGTCAGCCTGCCGCTGCCGCAAGACGAACGCGCGCGGCTGGTCGATGTCTTTGGCCAGGTCCCCGATGACGGGGATGCCGCGCTGACCTATGCCCGCGCCGACGCGCGAGCGCCCTTCATCTCCGACAATCCCGAGCTGTGGGACGCCACCGAGGCGGATCTTCAGGACCAGGCATTGATCCAGTCAAAGGGTTCCCCCCTGTCTGACAGGGTGCGGGCGACGATCATCGAGGCCTTTTCGATCACCGATCCCACAATTGCTCATGTCTGCAGCCGTCTGAAGTTGAGCCGCAGCACGCTGCTGCGTCGTCTGGACGACGAGGGCATCACCTTCCAGGCGCTGCTGGACGAAACCCGCAAGGAGCTGGCGATCCGCTACCTGCTCAAGAGCGACCTGAACAACCAGCAGATTGCACACCTTGTGGGCTATCGCGATCCGAACGCCTTCCAGCGCGCCTTCCGGAAATGGACCGGCACCACCCCGCAGGCGCTGCGCAACGAGGCGATGCGATGACGCCGCCGCCGATGGCCAAGGCGCCCGCCGTCTTCCTCGAGGGGAATCTCTTTCGCCATATCACTGTGATGGCGCTGACCTCCTCCGTCGGACTGATGGCGGTCTTCGCGGTCGATTTCATCGACATGGTCTTCATCGCGATGCTGGGCAATGCGGAACTGGCGGCGGCGGTGGGCTACGCGGGGGCGATCCTGTTCTTCACAACTTCCTTCGGCATCGGCATGGCCATTGCGGCAGGCGCATTGGTGGCACGCGCGCTGGGGCAGAGCGACGCCGCGCTGGCCCGCGCGCAGGCGGCGGCGGCGCTTGTCTGGGGCGTGGTCTTCGGGGCGGTCTTCGCAGCTGCTGTATGGTTGAACCTCGCGCCGCTGGTGTCCCTCCTGGGGGCCACGGGCGAGACGCTGGATCTGGCGGTCCACTACCTGCAGATCATCGTGCCCAGCCTGCCGTTCCTGATCGTCGGCATGGTGGGCGGCGCGATCCTGCGCGCGCATGGCGATGCGCGCCGCGCGATGATGGCGACGATCTACGGGGCGCTGGTCAACGCGGCCCTCGATCCGGTCCTGATCTTTGGACTGGGGCTCGACCTCACCGGGGCGGCGCTGGCCAGCGTCGCGGCGCGTCTGGTGATCGCGGGTACCGCGCTCATCCCGATCTTTCGCCATCATGGCGGGCTGGTGCGCCCCGGTCTGCCGGAGATGTCCGTCGCCTTTGTCCCCATCGTGACCATCGCCGGCCCAGCGATCCTGACCCAATTGGCCACTCCCCTGGGCCAGGCCGTCGTCACCCGCGCCATGGCCGGTTTCGGCGAGACGGCGGTGGCGGGCATGGCCATCGTGGGCCGGATGACGCCGCTGGCCTTCGGGGTGATCTTCGCGCTGTCGGGGGCCGTCGGGCCGGTGATCGGCCAGAACTTCGGCGCGGGTCGGATGGACCGGGTGCGGCGGGCCTATCGCGACGGGCTCTTGTTCTGCGCGATCTTCACCCTTGCCATGACCGCGATACTCTTTGCCCTGCGAGGTCCGATCATCGCGCTTTTCGGAGCCGAAGGGGCGACGCGCGATCTGGTCGTGCTGTTCTGCGGCCCGCTGGCGCTGGCCTTCTTCTTCAACGGGGTGATCTTCGTGTCGAACGCGGCCTTCAACAACATGGGCCATCCATTCCGCTCTACATGGATCAACTGGGGGCGGCATACGCTGGGGACCGTGCCTTTCGTCCTGGCGGGCGGCGCCTTGTTCGGGGCGGCGGGTGTGTTGATCGGTCAGGCCTTGGGCGGGGTGATCTTCGCCGGTGTGGCAGCGGTGATGGTGCGACGGATGATGGATGGGCATGCGGGGCCCGCGGAGCCCGAAAAACCCTTCGACCGGCAGGCCCGGCTGATGAGCCTGATGCACCGGCGCAGGTGACCGGTGATGGAGGCCGCTACAGAGACTGCATATCAGACGGGTCAGCCGGTCGCGTCGGAGCCATTCGCCCGATTTGCCGCCTGCTGCCGGTATGTCAGCGGCGAAAGACCCGTCCAACGCCGAAAGCTGCGCGAAAAGCTGTTGGCGTCGCGGTAGGCCAGGACGCTGGCGATCTCGTCGGCGCGCAGCGTCGTCTTGCTAAGATACCGGATCGCCATGTTGCGCCGCGTCGCATCCAGAACGTCCTGATAGGATGTGCCTTCCTCGCGCAGGCGGCGCTGCAGCGTGCTGCGGCTGATCCCCAGCGCCTGGGCCACATCCTCGGCCCCCGTGCGCCCGGCGGGCATCAGGTCGACCAGCGCGCCCCGCACCCGATCGGCGACCGGCCAACGGTCGTTCTGGGCGGCCAGTTGCAGCGTGAGGTCGGCCTCGATATCGGCCCAGAGGGCAGAATTCTCGGAAATGAACCGGCGCTTGGCATCCTCCGCCGAGAACGAGACATAGCAGGCGACGGACCGTTCGGGCATGACACCCAGATGCCCCGCGATCATGCGCCGATCTTCCTCCGACCCGTCGAAACCGGCGGCAACGGCGCAGACCGGATGGGCGGTCGCGCCGCGAATATTCTCGACGGCGGTGATCAGTTGCAGGGCGCCAAGGCTGGGCGGCATGGGCGCGCGGACATCGACGGAGGAGAACTCCAGCCGCAACAACGGGCCATCCCGGAACACCCGCATGATGGTCGGGCCCAGAAGCGACTTGAACTGCGCCAGACGCATCAGCCCGGTTTCCATGTCGGGCGCGCAGGACAGCGTGAAGAAGACCGGGATGACCGGACCGCGCGCAATCGCGACCCCCAGATGCGGCACGTAATCGGGGCGCGGCGACAGTACCTCCATCGTGTTCCAGCAGTCGAAATACTGCTGCGCCGTACCTCGCAACTCGCCCCGGCCATAGGGGAGCGCGCCAAGTCCCGCAGTCTGCAGCATCAGCAGC